>JAKZRQ010000238.1:0-23957 GCA_047518105.1 Pseudomonadales bacterium
TCTCACCAGGGGCCGTGATGATCGCGGAGGATTTTGGTCCTGTGCGCGTGCTCGCGACCGAGAGCATAGCGGGGCCTACGGTTGAGGGAGCACGTGCGCGCACGGCCCGTGTGTACACGGGGCCAAAAGACCCGCGAGGGCACGGCCAGCGCAGTCCGAAATCGGCGTGATCGTTGGCGTCGCGGTCAACTTCTTGAAACCCATGAGCTTTTTGACGCCGACAAAGCGGCCTGGTGAGAAATGCGGGCTAGGCCAACCAGCGCCTTGGCTCCGCAAGGCGCGCTAGTGCGTCTCGCTGCGCACTTGGGTTGCATTTCGAACGAAGCCGGGAGAATGCGCAAGCATTCTCAAACGCGCCCCTCAGGGCGCGCCGCCGCCATATGCAGCGCGCCTAGATTCCTTGAGCGCTCCGAATGTTGACATTTGGGTTGCATTTCGAACGAGGCCGGGAGAATACATAAGCATTCTCGATCCCGCCCCTCAGGGCGCGCCGCCGCCACATGCGGCGCCCGCTAGGCCTAGGCCAACCAGCGCCTTGGCTCCGCAAGGCGCGCTAGTGCGTCTCGCTGCGCACTTGGGTTGCGTTTCGAACGCGGCTGGGAGAATGCGCAAGCATTCTCAAACGCGCCCCTCAGGGCGGGCATTCTCGATCCCGCCCGTCAGGCGCGCCGCCGTCACATGCGGCGCGCCTAGAGCGTCTCGATTCGGTCGAGTTCCTCCTGGGCCGCGAGCCAGCTCCGTTCGCAGTGCTGGAGGTCTGCCGCCGCCTTGCGCCGCACCGAAACCAGGCGGGCCACCTCCTTCGGCTGTTCGTGCAGCGCCGGTTCGCCGAGCGCGTGGTCGACGTCCTCGAGCTGGCGCGTCAACGCGTCGATTCGCGCTTCCAAGAGACGTTGTTCGCGGCGCAGCGTGTTCGCGGTGCGGGTGGCGCTTCCACCCTTCCTGGGTGTGCTGCGCGCCGTCGAGCGCGGCTGACGCAGCGCCGTGTAGGCATCCAGGTCATCGTCGAAACGGCTGACCGTGCCGTCTCCCACCAGCCAGAAGAGGTCCGCGCACTGGCGCAACAGGTGGCGGTCGTGGGACACCAGGAGAACGGCGCCGCGGTAGGCCTGCAGGGCGATCGCCAGCGCCTGGCGCATGTCGAGGTCGAGATGGTTGGTGGGTTCGTCGAGCACCAGCACCGCCGGGTGTTGGCAGGCGATGAGCAGCAGCACCAGGCGCGCCTTCTCGCCCCCGGAGAAGGTCCGCGGCCGCCGGCTCGCGTCGTCGCCGCGAAAACCCCAGCCGCCAAGAAGGTCCCGGGAATCCTGTTCGCCGAAACCCAGGTCGTCCAAGTGGTCGAGCGGCGGCCGGTTGAGGTCGAGGGACTCCAACTGGTGCTGCGCGAAGTACCCCACGGCCGCGTGGCGGCCACGGACCGAGGTGCCGGCCAGCGGCGGCAGTTCCCCCGCCAGGCAGCGCAACAGCGTCGTCTTGCCCGCACCGTTGGCGCCGAGCACGCCGATGCGGTCGCCCGGGTAGACGCGCAGCGTCACGTCCGTGAGCACGGCCTGGCCGTGGTAGCCGATGGCGGCGTCGTCCACCGACAGGGTCGGGTTGGAGATCTTCTTCGGCTGCAAGAACGAAAAGCGGTAGGGAATCTCGGCGTGAACCGGCGCCACCAGATCCATGCGCTCCAATTCCTTGAGCCGGCTCTGCGCCTGGCGGGCCTTGCTGGCCCTGGCGCGAAAGCGGGCGACGAACGCATGGATCTCGCGAACGCGCTGCTGCTGTTTCCTGTACACCGCGGCTTGCCGCTCCAGCGTCTCCGCCCGCTGGCGCTCGAAGGCGCTGTAGTTGCCCGCGTACGCCGTCGCCTGGGTGCCGTCGAGGTGAATGATCTCGCCCATCGAACGGTCCAGGAAGTCCCGGTCGTGGGCGATCATGAGCAGCGTGCCTTCGTACTTGCGCACCCAGGACTCCAGCCACAGGGTGGCGTCCAGGTCCAGGTGATTGGTGGGTTCGTCGAGCAGCAGCAGATCGGACGGCGTCGCCAGCGTCCGCGCCAGGTTGAGGCTGATCCGCCAACCGCCGGAGAACGCCCGGTGCGGCTTGTCGAAGTCGGCGGCGGCGAAGCCGAGGCCGCCCAGGATCTCGCCCGCCCGGGCGCGGGCCTGGTAGCCGCCGGCATCCTCGTAGTCGCCGTAGAGCCGGGCAAGCGCTTCGTCGTCCCCGTTCCGCTCCGCCGCGGCGATCGCACGTTCGATTGCGCGCAACGGGCGATCGCCGTCGAGCACGAAGTCGATGGCCGTTCGTTCGGAGGGGTCCACGCTCTGTTCGAGGCACGCGAGCCGCCAAGCGTCCGGGCGCACCACTTCGCCCTCCTCCGGCAGGATTCGCCCGCGCGCGAGTTCGAACAAGGTGGACTTGCCGATCCCGTTGCGGCCGATCACGCCGGCCTTGTGGCCGCTCGACACGACCAGGTTGAGGCCGTCGAAGAGGAGCCGGTCGCCGCGATGCAGGGTGACGTCGATGAACTGGAGCACGGGATTCGTTCGGCCGGGGGCTGGTTCTTCCAAGACGCGGGGAAACCCGGGCAGACCCGTCGAGTCTCGAAAGCCGTTCGGCTGCGGCGGGCTTGCGGTCTGCACCCGATTGCCGCAACTCGCCGCAGGACCGGTTCGCCCACGGCCAAGGCACACGCCATGACGTATGATGTTGCGGGCATCATACCTCAGGTCAGTCCGTGAGCCAGTACCTCGTCGTCCACCCCACGCATCCCCAGCCCCGGCTGGTCAACCGTGCGGTCGCCATCGTGCGCAACGGCGGCGTGATCGTCTATCCAACGGATTCCACCTACGCCCTCGGCTGCCACCTCGGCGACAAGGACGCCGCCGGCCGCATTCGCGCCATTCGACGCCTCGACCGGGACCACTACCTGACCCTGGTGTGCCGCGACCTGTCCGAACTTGCGACCTATGCGCGGGTGGACAACACCAGCTACCGGATCCTCAAGCGACATCTGCCCGGGCCGTTTACCTTCGTGTTGACGGCCACCCGGGAAGTGCCGCGTCGGCTGGTGCACCGGCGACGGCGGACCATCGGGCTGCGGGTCCCCGACAACGCCATCGCCCAGGCCATCCTCGAGGCCCTGGGCGAACCGATGATGTCCACCACGCTGCTGATGCCCGGCGACGAACTGCCGGTGACCGATGTCGAGGCCCGGCGCCCGGCGCTCGAACATGCGGTGGACGTCATCGTCGATGGCGGCACCGGCGGCGTCCAGCCGACTACCGTGGTGGATCTCATGTCCGGACAGGTGGACGTGCTGCGCCACGGGATCGGGGTGCTCGGCGACTGATGACCCCGATCCACGCGGTCCGGACGATTGGGGGTATACTCCCTCGCGTCGGCAACAGCGAATCCTTGACGTGAGCAGCAGCGACTCCGATCAGCGGGTATTGTCGGGAATGCGGCCCACCGGTCGCCTGCACATTGGTCACTACCACGGCGCGCTGAAGAACTGGATTCGGCTTCAGCATCAGTACGACTGCTATTTCTTCGTCGCCGACTTCCACGCCCTCACCACCCACTACCAGGACACGGCGAACCTCGAACAGTTCACCTTCGACACCGTGGTGGACTGGCTGGCGGCGGGCTTGAGCCCCGGCGCCGCGACCATCTTCATCCAAAGCAAGGTGCCCGAGCACGCGGAACTGCATCTGCTGCTGTCCATGATCACCCCCATCCCGTGGCTCGAGCGGGTGCCGAGCTACAAGGATCAGCAGGCCAACCTCGCCGACCGCGATCTGGACACCTACGGTTTCCTAGGCTACCCCGTGCTGCAGACCGCCGACGTATTGGCGTACCGGGCGGGCCACGTCCCCGTGGGCGCCGACCAGGTGGCGCACCTGGAACTCGCGCGGAAGATCGCGCGCCGCTTCAACCACATCTTCGGGCGCGAACCGCAGTTCGAAATGCACGCCGAACGGGCCATCGATCAAATGGGCAAGAAGCCCGCGCGCCTCTACCGGCGAGCGCGCAAGGACTACATGGAACGCGGCGACAGCGACGCCCTGGCCCGCGCCCAGGCCCTCCTCGCCGAGCAGCAGAACCTGTCGATCGGCAACCGCGAGCGGCTTTTCGGCTACCTCGAAGGCGGCGGCCGCATCATCCTCCCGGAACCGCGGGCGTTGCTGACCGGGGCGCCGGTGGTCCCCGGAATCGACGGGCGCAAGATGTCGAAGTCCTACAACAACACGATCCGCCTGCGCGAGAGCCCGGAGGTGGTCGAGCAGAAGATCAAGACCATGGTCACCGATCCGGCCCGGGTGCGCCGGGACGACCCGGGCGATCCGGACAAGTGCCCCGTTTTCGCCCTGCACGAGGTCTATTCGGACGACGACGTCAAATCCTGGGCCGCCGACGGGTGCCGCCGGGCCAGCATCGGCTGCATCGACTGCAAACGGCCGCTGATCGACGCCGTCAACCGCGAGCAGGCTCCGATCATCGAGCGCGCCGAACAGTTCGAGAACGACCCGGACCTGGTCCGCTCCATCATCCTCGACGGCTCCGAGGCGGCGCGCGTGGAAGCGCGCGAGACCTTGGACGAGGTCAGGGCAGCCGTGGGCTTGGGCCGATGACCGACATACGCCCGCCCGGCGAGGACAGCCGGCTGCGCGACGCCCAGCGCGAGGACGGCGAGATCATCGCCCTGGTGAGCGGCGAGCTGATGGTCGATCCGCCGCGCGACCTGTACATCCCGCCCGATGCGCTGGAAGTGTTCCTCGAAGCCTTCGAGGGGCCGATGGACCTGCTGCTCTACCTCATCCGCCGCCAGAACCTGGACATCCTGGACATCCGGGTGGCGGAGATCACCGAGCAGTACATGCAGCACATCGAACTGATGAAGACGCTGAAGCTCGAACTCGCCGGGGACTACCTGCTGATGGCGGCAACGTTGGCCGAGATCAAGTCCCGGCTGCTGCTGCCGCGGCCTGCGGCGGTGGAAGAGGACGAAGACGATCCGCGGGCGGAACTCGTGCGCCGACTGCAGGCCTACGAGACGGTCAAGGGAGCGGCCGAGCGGCTGGACGAACTACCGAGGCTGGAGCGCGATCTCTATTCCGCGCACGCCGCCAAGCCCGCGCTGGTTCGACCGCGCACGCAACCGTCGGTGGACCTCAAGGAAGTGCTGGTGGCGTTCGCCGATGTCCTGCGTCGCGCCGAACTGCAAGCGAGGCACGCCGTGCAACTCGAGGGTCTGTCGGTGCGCGAGCGCATGTCGGACGTCTTGGCCCGGGTCAACAGGCATCCGGGGTTCTTGCCGTTCACTTCGCTGTTCGATCCGGCCGAAGGGCGCCCCGGTGTGGTGGCGACCTTCCTTGCGTTGATGGAGCTTGTCCGCGAGGCGCTGATCGACCTGGTGCAGAACGCGCCGTTTGCGCCCATCTACGTGTGCGCGCCGCAGGCGGAAACCGCGCCCGTGGCGGAAACCGCGCCGCAAGCGGAAACCGCGCCCGCGAGCCCCAATGAACCCGACGACGGTGCGGCCTGATGGAAGCCGGGCAAATGGAGCGGGTTGTGGAAGCCGCCTTGCTCGCCGCCGACGAACCGCTGGGCGTCGACCGGCTGGTCCAGCTGTTCGCGCCGGGCGAACTGCCCGAGAGCAATCCGCGCGCGGCGGTGCGCGCCGCCTTGGACGCGATCGCCAAACGAACCGCCGAGCGGGGCTTCGAGTTGGCGCGGGTGGCGAGCGGGTTCCGCTTCCAGGTGCGCCAGGAGATGAGTCCCTGGGTCAACCGCCTGTTCGACGAGCGGCCGCCGCGCTATTCGCGGGCGCTGCTCGAAACCCTGGCGCTGATCGTCTACCGGCAACCGGTCACCCGCGGCGACATCGAACAGATTCGCGGGGTGACGGTCAGTTCCTCCATCATGCGCACCCTGCTCGAACGAGGCTGGATCCGCACCGTCGGCCAGCGCGAAACCCCCGGACGGCCAATGCTGTACGGATCCACCCGGGCGTTCCTGGACTATTTCAATCTGGCCAGCCTCGACGACCTGCCGCCGATGGCGGATATCGCGTCGCTGACCAAGCGGGCGCTCGGCCAGGAAGACGACGACGGACCCAAGGAAACCGCGCCGCGCGATCCGAGACCCGTGGCCGAAGTGATCCCGTTGCCGACCCCGGATCGCTGACGCGCCTCGCGCAAACACAATGACCGACAAACTCCACAAGGTCCTCGCCGGCCGGGGCTTGGGCTCGCGGCGGGAAATGGAACGCTGGATCGCGGCCGGCCGCATCGCCGTCAACGGCCGCGTCGCCAACATCGGCATGCGGGTCGAACCCGGCGACGAAGTGGCCGTCGACGGACGCAAGCTGTCCAAGGCGTCGGCACCGGTCACCCGCATGCTGATCGCCAACAAGCGCGCTGGCGTCATCGTCTCGCGGCGCGACCCCGAAGGCCGGCCGTCGGTGTTCGACGACCTGCCGCGGCTGCACCTCGGGCGCTGGATTTCGGTGGGGCGGCTGGACCTGCAGACCACCGGCCTGATGCTGTTCACCAACGACGGCGCACTGGCCAATGCCCTCGCCCACCCCAGCACCGGAATCGACCGGGAATACGCCGTTCGGGTGGTCGGCAAGCTCAGCGACGCGGCCCTCGACCGCTTGCGCGCCGGCGTCGACGTGGATGGTCGGGTGGAAGCGTTCACCGACATCCGCTACTACGACGGCAGGGGTGCCAACCACTGGTACCACGTGGTGCTGATGGAGGGACGCAACCGCGAGGTGCGCAGTCTGTTCGAGAGCCAGGGCGTCACCGTGTCGCGACTGAAACGCGTGCGCTACGGACCGGTCGTCCTGCCGCCGTGGCTGCCCCGGGGCACGTGGGAGGAGGTGGGCGCGCGGGACGTCGCCCGGCTGCGAAGCATCCTCGGCCTTCCCGCCTCGAGGCCAGCGAAGCGCCAGCCGGCACCGTCCCGGTCGGTGCTGATTCCCTACCCAAGCCTCGCCCCGACGCACTCCGCCGGCGGCGTTCGAAATGCAACTCAAGTGGCAACATCCGGCGTGCTCAAGGATTCTAGGGCGGCGACCAGGACGCGGCGTCGAACCGTTGCCCCGTGACGCCCTTCGAGTCCGGTCCCATCAGGTAGAGATAGAGTTCCATGTGGTCTTCGGGCGCCGGTAGCGTCGACGGGTCTTCCTCCGGATAGGCCGCCGCGCGCATGGCCGTCCTGGTGGCGCCGGGGTTCACGGAATTGACCCGCGTGCGGCCCGCTGGCGCCAGTTCGTCCGCCAAGACCTCCATCAGCCCCTCCAGCGCGAACTTCGACACCGCGTAGGCACCCCAGTTGGCCCGCCCCCGGCGACCGACGCCGGACGACGTGAACACCACGGATGCGTCCGGGGCCTGGTCGAGCAGGGGCAGCAGCGTCCGCGTCAGGATGAACGCCGCGTTGACGTTGATCTGCATGACCTCGAGCCAGTCGTCCACCGGGTAGCGGGCGATGGCCGCGCGCGGCCCCAGCACACCGGCATTGTGGAGGATGCCGTCCAGGCGGCCGTACTCGCGCCGAATCGCGTGGCGGAGGGTCGTGGCGGCCTCCTCGCTGGCGTACTTGAAGTCGGCGGGAACCACCACCGGGCGGGTCCTGGTGCGCGCCTCGATGGCGTCGAAGACGGCGTCCAGCTTCGCCTCGGTGCGCCCGAGCAGCACCACGTCCGCGCCGTGTTCGGCGTAGGCCAGGGCCGCGGCCCGACCGATGCCGTCGCCGGCGCCGGTGACCAGGACAACCCGGCCGGCGAGGAGATCCGGGCGCGGCGGGCCGCCCCCTTCAGACCTTGGTGGCATGCAGCATGTAGTTGACGCCGACATCGGCGCCGAAGCGGCATCGGCGGGTCAGCGGGTTGTAGCTGACGCCGGCGATGTCGCGCACCACGAGGCCGGCATCGCGGCACGCCTTCGACAGCTCCGCCGGGCGGACGAGCTTGTCGTAGTGGTGGGTGCCCTTGGGCAGGATGCCGAGCAGGTGCTCCGCTCCGACGATGGCCAGCGCGAACGCTTTCAGTGTCCGGTTGATGGTGGCGAGGAAGACATCGCCGCCGGATGCGGTGAGCGCCGCAAGCGCCTGCACGGTGGAGGCGACGTCGGGGACGTGCTCCAAGGTCTCGAGGCAGGTCACCACGTCGAATTCACCGGGCCCGGTGTCGAGAAAGCTCTCCGGCGTCGCGCGGACATAGTCGATGCCCTCGATGCCGCGTTCCGCCGCGTGCAGGCGGGCGACGGTCAGGGGCGCTTCGCCGGCGTCGATGCCGGTGACGTCCGCGCCGAGACCGGCAAGCGCTTCGGTGACCAGCCCGCCGCCGCAGCCCGCATCGAGCACGCGCGCCTCCTCGAGCGGGGTGGCGCTGTGCTTGACGATGTAGTCCACCCGGGGCGCATTGATGTCGTGCAGCGGCTTGAAGTCGCCGTCCGCATCCCACCAGCGATGCGCCAGGGCTTCGAACTTGGCGACTTCCTCGGCATCGACGTTGATCATGGGATTCGCCCTAGCGTTCATGAGGCACCGTCATCCTTACACTTTAACCAGGTTCTGCGACACTCCGCATGATCTCGCACGGTCTCCAGTTTCTTGTCCAGTGCTCGTCCGTGGGCACATGAGCCAGCCGGACGCTCTTACAGACGTTGCTGCGGAACTCCGATGCGAGAAATCCGCGCGCCAACCGCAGGACCACGCCCTCGCGTTCGCCACCCAGTCCCGAGGTCTCGCGATGCGAGTTCTCGACGAATGATCGTATCTCGGCTACGGATTGGAAGGCGCCACTGAACAGAACCGGAACCACCGGGGATCTCGTTTCCCATCAAGTCGAGTCGGTCGATACAGGTGAGCTGGCACCGCTCGTCAGCATGGGTATCGCGTCCATTCGCCGCGACCGCGACGTTAGTGTCGACGACGAATACGTTCATTCGGATTGCGCGAGTTTTCTGGTGAGCGAAGCCGTTGCTATTGCGGCAAGCTCGCCAAGCTCGTCGCCGAAGAACCTATCGGGCCAGTTTTCGATTTCACCCCACTCATTGAGCGCAAGATCGACCGCCTTCGCCCCGTTTGTAGCTGTCGAGACAAAATACAGCTTCACATCCTCGGAGGTGGCTTTCTTCTCCGCCACCCGTCGTTGCAGGCGACGCAGCAGGTGTTCGCTATGGCTCTCCACGATAATCTGAACGTTGCGCGCCTCCGAGACGTTGAGCATGACGTCCGCCAAGCCGCTCTGTACGGCGGGATGCAGGTGAATCTCCGGCTGCTCCAGAACCACCGTGGCACCTTCCGGCACGTAGTAGAGCAGCACGAGTACGGGCAGTATCTGCGATACGCCGAAACCAACGTCGGTCAGTGTGGCCGGCACGCTCCTTGGGCCGGTTTTCACTACCGCGCGGTATAGGTTCGATCCTGGTGCGATTTCGTCGATACGGAAGTCGTGAATGAGTCCCAGCTCGTTCAACCAGTAGGCAATCATCTCCTGGAACGACTTCCCTCGCTTTCTATACCCGAGACTCCGTCTCTTGTTGTCACGAGTTGCCGCGAGAATCGCATCGACCGTGCGTTCGCCCCGTTGTCCGACGTCGACAGGACTCGATCCGGCCCAGTGATGTTCTCGTTGCGGGTATTCCCGCAATGGACCCAGATAGTAGATCGAGTCCATCAACTTCTCGTATTCCAGCTCGAACTCGGCGAGAAAACCCGGGAGAAAACCCGGGAGAAAACCCGTATTGTTGAACGAGATCCTGGTTTCCGACGGGAACAGGTGCGTCTTGACCGGATGCGAGAGTCGTGGCGGTCGACCTCGATCACGTGCGGGCTCGAAGTCACCGTCGATTGTCAGCTCGAATTCGGTCTCCGAACCGGTCTTGGCTTGCAGCGAGAAATCCGTATCGGCGAACCGGTAGGCGAGCCGGTAGGGCCAAAGTCGCCCCTGCGTTGAGCCGACCTGCCTTAGGCCGACCTCACACCGCGTCTGAAGACAATTCGCTTCGTACAGTGGCTTGGCGCTCGTAGGATCGGCGATCTTGAGCATGCCGGGCAGCGTCCAATCGAGACGCCAACGAATCCGTTCCTGTTCATCGTGGCGATGCACGACATCCCTGAATGTTCCCAGATTCACCATGTCGGCCGGGCTACCAAAGTCGAGAACCAGGCCCCGGTCCGTCGCGTTCCTGGTTTGCTTCAGTAGAAGGAGGAACTGCAGGAGGCTGCTCTTGCCGGCGCTGTTGGTTCCGAAAAAGCCCGTCACCTTGCCGAACTTCAGATCCGTTTCCTGCCACGCCTTGAAGTTGCTGAACTGAAGACGGCTTAGCATGTCTATCGTTCCCAATGGTCCTCGACGCGAGACACACTCGCGCAACGAGACATACCCGCGCGGTGCGCGTGTGCGCACTCTGCGCGGTTGCGCGCATTGCGGTTGCGCAAGCCTACCATTGTCCGGATCACCGGCCCGAGAATTTGGCGCGCCAAGCGGCGCCTTGGGCGAGCGTCTCGTCCACGTCGAGCGTCGTCCAGACGCCGTTGTCGAACACGCACCGGCCGTCGATGAAGGTGTGCGTCACCCGCGCTCCGGCGGCCGCGTGGACGAGTTGGGCATGGGGGTCGTTGAGCGGCTGCATCGACGGGTGGCGAATGTCCACGGCGACGAGGTCGGCGCGCTTGCCGACTTCGATGGAACCGATGCGGTGGTCAAGGCCCAGCGCGCGGGCGCCATCCAAGGTCGCCATGGCAACGACGTCGGCGGCGCGCAGGGCGGTGGGGTCGGCGGTCTGGCTCTTCGCCAGGAGGGCCGCCAGGCGCGCCTCGGCGAACAGATCGAGGCCGTTGTTGGAGGCCGCGCCGTCGGTGCCGAGGCCGACGGTGGCGCCGGCGGCGCGGAACTCGGCCACCGGACAGACGCCGCTGGCGAGCTTCATGTTGGAATGCGGACAGTGGATCACGCGTACGCCGCGTTCCGCCACCAGGCGGATTTCGCTGTCGGTGACCGCGGTCATATGTACCGCCTGCAGGTTTTCCGTGAGCAGGCCGATGGTGTCCAGCACCCCGATCCACGTGCCGCCTTGAGTCCGCCTGGCCCCGGCGACCTCGTCTGCCGTCTCGTGCAGGTGGATGTGCACATCGGCATCGACCTCGTTGGCCAACCTGGCCACCCGTTTCAGCCGCTCGACGTCGACGGTGTAGGCGGCGTGGGGACCGAAGCAGGTGGTGATCAACTCGTCGCCGCGGAACCGGTCGCGGAGCGCCAAGCCCTTGGCCAGGCAGTCGTCGAAGTCCTGGGCGTAGGGATTCGGCAGTTCGATCAACGGAAACGCCGCCTGCAGCCGGAAACCGGCCTCCCGGCTGACCATCGCCGCAGTCTGGGGAAAGTAGTACATGTCGGCCGCCGTGGTGGTCCCCGAAGCCACCATCTCGGCGATCGCGAGGCGCGTGCCGTCGCGGACGAAGTCCGCATCCATCCAGCGCGCCTCCAACGGCCAGATGGTGTTGCCGAGCCACGCGTCGAGCGGTTCGTCTTCGCCGAGGCCGCGAAACAGGGACATCGCCAGGTGTCCGTGGGCGTTGACCAAGCCGGGCATCAGGAGATGGTCGTCCAAGGCGAGATGGCGGGAACCGGGGTGGTCGGCGAGGACTTCGTCGCGTGGCCCGAGGGCGACGATCACGCCGTCGCGAACGGCCACGCTCATGCCTCGAAGTACGTCGTTGCGCGGTGCCACGGGGAGCAGCAGGCTCGGCGACAGCACCAGGTCTGCCACCCTGGCCACCCTGGCCATCCTGGCCACCCTGGCCACCTTGGCCACCTTGGAATGTGCCTTGGAAAAGCCGGGGACGGGTGAATCTGTCATCGTCGAATTATACGTCCGTGGTACGATAGTCGGCTTATCTCGACAACGCCCCATTCCAATGTCCGACGCTGACTCCGGCGCAGAGTCGTCGCCGCCGCCTGCGCGGGGAATCGTCTCCCGCAGCATCGAGGACGAACTCCGGCAGTCGTATCTCGCCTACGCGATGAGCGTCATCGTCAGCCGCGCCCTGCCCGACATTCGGGACGGCCTGAAACCCGTGCATCGGCGGGCGCTTTTCGCCATGAGCGAACTAGGCATCACCTTCAACCGACCCTATCGGAAGTCCGCCTACGTGGTGGGCGAGGTCATGGGCAAGTACCACCCCCACGGCGACAGCGCCATCTACGAGACCATCGTGCGCATGGCCCAGGACTTCGCCATGCGCTACACCCTGGTGGACGGGCACGGCAACTTCGGTTCCATGGACGGCGATCCACCCGCGGCCCAACGCTACACCGAGGTCCGCATGGAGCGGATCACCGCCGAGATGCTGGTCGATCTCGACAAGGAAACGGTCGACGTCGTGCCCAACTACGACGAGACCCTGACCATCCCGGAGGTGCTGCCCACGCGGGTGCCCAACCTGCTGGTCAACGGCTCGTCCGGCATCGCCGTGGGCATGGCGACCAATATCCCGCCGCACAATCTCACCGAGGTCGTCAACGGCTGTCTTGCCCTGCTCGACGAGCCCGGCTTGTCGGTGGACGAACTCATGGAGTACATCCAGGGTCCGGATTTCCCCACCGGCGCCATCGTCAACGGCCGCGCCGGCATCGTGCGCGCATACCGGACCGGTCGCGGCCGCATCTTCGTGCGCGCCAAGGCCCACGTCGAAGGGGTCGGCAGCGGCAAGGAGACGATCATCGTCACCGAGCTGCCCTACCAGGTGAACAAGGCGCGGCTGGTCGAGAAGATCGCCGAACTGGTCAAGGAAAAGCGCGTCGAGGGCATCTCCGCACTGCGCGACGAGTCCGACAGGGACGGCTTGCGCGTGGTCATCGAATTGCGCCGCGGCGAACCCGGCGAGGTGGTGCTCAACAACCTTTACGCCCTGTCCCAATTGCAGACGGTGTTCGGCATCAACTGCGTCGCCCTGGTCGACGGGCAACCGCGCACGGTCAACTTGCGCGACATGCTGGACGCGTTCATCCGCCACCGCCGCGAAGTGGTGGTGCGGCGCACCACCTACCTGTTGCGGCGGGCCCGGCGACAGGGTCACCTGCTGGAGGGCCAGGCGGTGGCGCTGGAGAACATCGACGCGGTGGTCGAGGTGATCCGTTCGTCCCGGTCGACGGCGGAGGCGCGCGCCGGCCTCATGGCGAAAGGCTGGCCGGCGGCTTCGATCCAGGCGCTGTTGAGGAGAACCGATGGCCACGCCTGCCGCCCGGAAGGCTTGGGCGCCGAGTTCGGGCTGGGCGACGACGGCCGCTACGCCCTGTCCGCCGAACAGGCCCAGGCCATCCTCGCGATGACCTTGAACCGGTTGACGGCGCTGGAGAAGGACAAGCTGGTCGAAGACTACGCGAAGACGCTTGCCGAGATTCAGGGACTGCTGGACATCCTCGCTTCGCAGGCGTTGCAGAAACAGATCATCCACGAAGAACTCGAGGACATTCGCGAACGCTACGGCGACGAGCGCAAGACGGAGATACTGTCCTCCCAACTCGACCTCACGGACGAGGATCTCATTGCCGAAGAGGACGTGGTGGTCACGGTCTCCCACCGGGGCTACGCCAAGACCCAGCCGCTGTCGGTCTACCAGGCGCAACGTCGAGGCGGCACCGGACGCGCCGCCACGGGCCTGCGCGACGAGGACTTCGTCGAACATCTGCTGACCGCCAACAGCCACGACACCCTGCTGTGCTTCTCCGACGCCGGCAAGGTGTACTGGCTGCGGGTGTTCCGCATCCCCCAAGGGTCGCGCACCGCCCAGGGCCGGCCGCTCGTCAACCTCCTGGCCCTGGACGACGGCGAGAGAATCACCGCCATTCTGCCCCTGCCCCGCGCGTCCGCGGACGCCGATGCCGCAGACCTCGTCGCCGAGGAGGAGGACGACGACGCCGATGCGGCGGACCCCGTCGCCCAGGAGGACGACGATGCGCAGACGCCGGTGGAGGAGGAAGATTCTCCAACGGGCGACGACACCTTCGTGTTCATGGCCACCGCCAACGGCACGGTGAAGAAGACGCCGCTGGCGCGGTTCTCGCGACCACGCACAAGCGGCTTGATCGCCCTCGGGCTCGAACCCGGCAACATCCTGGTCGGCGCCGCCATCATCGATGCCGCCGCCGAAATTCTCCTGGTGGCGAACTCGGGCAAGGCGGCGCGCTTCAAGGCGTCGGCCGTGCGCGCCGTGGGGCGCACCGCCCGTGGCGTGCGCGGCATCCGGCTGACCGAAGATCACCGCTTGATCGCCCTGATCGTGCCCCGCGCGGACGGTTTCCTGCTCACGGCCAGCGAACGGGGATACGGCAAACGCACCGCCATCGGCGAATTCCCCGCCAAGGGCCGCGGCGGCAAGGGCGTCATCGCCATGCGGACCGGCGAACGCAACGGCGAACTGATCGGCGCCGTCCAGGTGTTCGAGGACGACGAGATCATGCTCATCAGCGACCAGGGCACGCTGGTCCGCACCCACGCCGCGGACGTCTCGGAAGTCGGCCGCAATACCCAGGGCGTCCGCCTGATCAAGCTGGCCGACGACGCCAAGCTGGTGGGGGTCGAGCGCATCGTCGAAACGGTGAACGACGATGCCGGCGCGGGCGCCGAGGATGCCGGCGCGGGCGCCGAGGTCGAGGGCCGGCCAAGCGGGTCCGACACCGACGCCTTGGACGCCTGACCGCCGTGCGCGCCTTCAACTTCTCGCCGGGGCCGGCGGCGCTGCCCGACGCCGTGCTCGAACAAGCGCAGGCGGAACTCCTGGACTACCAGGGCCGCGGCCTGTCGATCATGGAGATGAGCCACCGCTCCAAGGAGTTCGTCGACATCGCCGAGCGAGCCGAAGCGGACCTGCGGGACCTGCTCGGCATCGACGACGACTACCACGCGCTGTTCCTGCACGGCGGGGCGTCCATGCAGTTCGCCATGGTGCCGTTCAATCTCTGCACCGCCGAAGACACCGTGGACTACGTGCATACCGGTTCCTGGGGCAGCAAGGCCATCGCCGAGGCGCAACGGCTAACGAACGTCAACGTCGCGGCGTCGTCGGAGGACACCAATTTCGACCGCATTCCGGCGCGCGACACGTGGCGGCTTTCCGCCAACGCCGCCTATTGCCACATCGTGGCCAACGAGACCATCGGCGGCGTCCAGTTCCACGAAGTTCCCGACACGCCCGCGCCGCTGGTCGCCGACATGTCCTCGGAGCTGTTGTCGCGTCCCATCGACATCAGCAGATTCGGCGTCGTCTACGCCGGCGCGCAGAAGAACGTCGGTCCGGCCGGACTGTGCGTGGTCATCGTGCGCAAGGATCTCGCTGGCCGTGCCCGGCCCGGCACGCCCCGCATCCTCGACTACGGCATCCAGGGCGAGCAAGGGTCGATGTTCAACACGCCCCCGACCTTCGCCTGGTACCTGGCCGGCCTGGTGTTTCGATGGCTGAAGCGGTCCGGAGGCGTGGCCGCGATGGACCGGATCAACCGCCGCAAGGCCGCGAAGCTGTACGCGGCCATCGACGCCAGCAACTTCTACGACTCGCCGGTCTCGCCCCGGGACCGGTCGATCATGAACGTGCCGTTCACGTTGGCCGAACCGGGACAGAACGACGCCTTCCTTGCCGGGGCCGAAGAGCGGGCGCTGTTGAATCTCAAGGGTCATCGCAGCGTTGGTGGCATGCGCGCGAGCCTCTACAATGCAATCAGCGAGCAGGCGGTGGACGCCTTGATCGACTACATGGCGGGTTTCGAAGCCGAACACGGCTTCTCAAGAGCGCTGGACTGAAGGACATGACGGACGATCTGCGCGGCATTCGCGACCGCATCGACGGGATTGACCGCAAGCTGTGCGCGTTGTTGAACGAACGCGCCGCCTGCGTCGGGGAGGCGGCCCGGATCAAGGTCCGCACCGGCAAGGGCAAGCCGCCAGTGTACTACCGGCCCGAGCGCGAGGCGCAGATTCTCGCCCGGCTCAGGGCGGAGAACGAAGGGCCGCTGGACGACGCCCACATCGAACGGCTGTTCCGGGAAATCATCTCCTGCTGCCTGTCGCTGGAGCAACCGCTGACCATCGCCTGTCTCGGCCCTTCCGGCACCTACACCGAGGCCGCGGCCATCAAGCAGTTCGGCCACTTCGCCAAGATGCGCACCTTGGGCTCGGTCGCCGACGTGTTCCGCGAAGTGGAGTCCGGCGCCGCCCACTACGGCGTCGTGGCGGTGGAGAACAGCACGGACGGCATGGTCAAGCACACGCTCGACTGCTTCGTCGGGTCCGATCTCGCGATCTGCGCGGAGGTGGAGTTGCCGATCCACCACGCCTTCCTCGTCAAACGCGGCGCCGATCCGGATGCGCTCGCCGAGATCTGCTCCCACGAGCAGTCGCTGGCGCAGTGCCGTCACTGGCTGGACACGCACTACCCGATGCTGTCCCGGCGACCGGTGGCGAGCAACGCCGAAGCGGCCCGGCTCGCCGCCGAAGGGGCCGAAGCCCAAGGCATCGCGGCGATCGCCGGCGAAGCCGCTGCAGACCGCTACGGCCTCGTCGCGGTACACACCAATATCGAGGACCAGCCGGGCAACAAAACGCGCTTCTTCGTCGTCGGCAAGCAGCAGGTCGAGCCCACCGACCGGGACCGGACGTCCATCGTGGTTTCCACCCGCAACGAGCCCGGCGCACTGTACAAGGTGCTCGCGCCATTCAAACGCCACGACATCAGCCTGTCGCGGATCGAGTCGCGGCCATCGCACACGTCGTCCTGGAGCTACGTCTTCTTCATCGACTTCGAAGGGCATCGGAGCGACCCGGCGGTCGCCGACGTACTCGCCGAACTCGGCGCCGTCGCCAACGACGTGAAGAACCTGGGCTCGTATCCGCGGGCCGCGGACTGACGGACCGGTCTCCATCCCCGTGAACACGCCAGCCAACGTCAACCCCCGGATCGCCGGGCTGACGGCCTACCAGGGCGGCAAGCCGATCGAGGAACTGACCCGGGAACGGGGCATTGCCGACGTGGTCAAGCTGGCCAGCAACGAGAATCCGCGCGGACCCGGCCCGGCAACCCGCAAGGCGCTGGCGGAAGCGGCCGGCGACCTTTCCCGGTACCCCGACGGCGGCGGCTTCCGGCTGAAGGGCGCCTTGGCGGAACGCCTCGGCGTGCAGGTGGATCAGATCACCCTCGGCAACGGCTCCAACGACGTGCTGGATCTGGCCGCGCGGGTGGCCATTTCGCCGGGATCCCGGGCGGTGGTCGACGGCCACTGCTTCGTGGTCTACCCCATGGCCATCGTCGCGGCCGGCGGCGAGGTCGTCACGGTCCCCTCCAAGAACTGGGGACACGATCTCGACGCCATGGTCGATGCGGTGGATGCCGACACCCGCATCGTCTTCATCGCCAACCCCAACAACCCCACCGGCACCTGCTTCGACGCGGGCGCGCTCGGTCGGTTCCTCGACGCGGTGCCTCGCCATGTCTGGGTGGTCCTGGACGAAGCCTACGCCGAATACGCGACTCCGGGTCCGCCGGGAGCGCCCTATCCCGACGGCGTTGGGTTGACGGCCGAGCGGCCGAACCTGATCGTCACCCGGACCTTCTCCAAGATCCACGCCCTGGCCGCCCTGCGCATCGGCTACGCGGTGAGTTCGCCGGAATTCGCCGACCTCATGAACCGCGTCCGCCAGCCGTTCAACGCCAACAGCCTGGCACTGGCAGCCGCCCAAGCGGCCATCGCCGACGACGAATACGTCGCCGAGAGCCGGCGCCTGAATGACGAAGGCATGGCCCGCTTGGCACAAGGCTTCGCCGCGCTGGCGCTGGACTGGATCCCGTCGTCGGGCAATTTCGTGACCTTTCACGTGGGCCCCGGGCGGGATGCCATGGCCCTCTACGACGCGATGCTGGACGACGGCGTCATCGTCCGCCCGGTGGCCAACTACGGCATGCCCGATCACCTGCGGGTCACCGTCGGCCTGCCCGACGAGAACGAGCGTTTCCTCGGAGCACTACGCCGGGCGTTGGACGCATCGGCATGACGGCGAAACCAATTCTCATCGACACCGACCGCGCCGGCTCGTACGCGCGTACCGCAGGCGCCCTCCTCCGGGCGCTCGAACGTATCGCGTGAGCGCCACCCTGCTGCTCATCGGCGCCGGTTTCGTCGGCGGCTCCTTCGCCCGGGCCGCGAAGGCGCGCGGTCTCTTCGATCGCGTCCTCGGCATGGACCGGGATCCGCGCACGCTCGCCGAAGCGGTGCAACTCGGCATCGTCGACGCGCCTGCCGAATCCTTCGTCGGCCATGCCGCCGTGTGCGTGGCCGTTCCGGTGGGCGGGATCGCCGAGCGCGTGCGCGAAGCGGTGGTCGGCGGCGCACCCGTGTTCGATGTCGGCAGCGTGAAGGAAGCCGTCGTCGATGCTCTCCGACCGGTGCCGGCCAACTTCGTTCCGTGCCATCCCATCGCCGGTTCCGAACGGCACGGACCGGCGGCGGCGCGAGCCGACCTGTTCGAGAACCGGGTCGCGATCCTGACCCCCGTGGCGGCGACGGACCCGGCCGCCGTGTCGACGGTGCGCGGCTACTGGGAAGCCCTCGGCGCGCGCGTGGTGGTGGAAAGCCCGGCCGCCCACGACGAGCGCTTCGCGGTGGTCAGTCATCTGCCGCATCTGTTGGCGTTCGCGTTCATGGAGGTGGCATCGCGCGCGGTGCCGTTGGACGTCGCCGGCGACGGTTTCCGCGACTTCGTGCGCATCGCCGGTTCCGACCCGGACGTCTGGGTCGACATCCTGCGCGCCAACGCATCCCGCGTTCGCCCTCGCCTGGAAGAAGTGATCCGCGAGCTCCGTGCGTATTCGGCGATCCTGGATCTCGATCGTTCGGCGTTGCGCGAGCGGATCGGAAACGTCGTGCAAGCCCAACGGTCCTTCGACCTGGCGGACCGCTGATGGGGCACCGTGGTTCGCCCGGCGCCCGGCGCGCGACAGCCGCGCAGCCGGGTCGATTGCCGGAGGTGGTCGCCATCGACGGCCCGAGCGGCGCCGGCAAGGGCACTGTGGCGGGCCTCCTTGCCGCGGAACTCGACTGGCATCTGCTCGACAGCGGCGTCCTGTACCGCGTGGTGGGGCTCCTCGCCACACGCCGCGGCATCGACTTGGCCGACGCCGACGCGTTGGCGGCAATGACCCGCCAACTCGACATCGCGTTTGCCCAGTCCACGGTCTGCGGCCAGGCGGCAGTGGCGGTGATGGTCGATGGCGCCGACGAGACCGGCGCCGTGCGCGCCGCTACCGCGGAAGAGCCCGCATCCCGGGTGGCCGCGGTTCCCGAGGTGCGCGCGGCGCTCATCGACGTGCAGCGCGGGTTGCGCAAACCGCCGGGGCTGATTGCCGACGGCCGCGACATGGGCACGGTGGTATTCGCCGACGCGAAACTCAAGATTTTCCTCACCGCCAGCGCCGAGATCCGGGCCGAACGTCGCCTGCGGCAGTTGGTGGACGGTCCGCCGCAGTTGAAGGATCGACACTCTGGTGATAGTCTGCGCGCCCCTCGCGGCACCGGCAGCGTGACGTTGACCGCAGTGCGCGCAAGAACCGAAGCGCGCGACCGGCGCGACCGGACACGTTCCGTCTCGCCCCTGGTACCGGCCACCGACGCGGTGACGATCGATTCCACGAAGCTGTCGATCAACGACGTGATCACAAAGGCCATGGCGCTGGTGCGCGAACGGGGGATGGGCCGTTGACGCTGGTTGTCGACGGGTGTCAATGGACGAACAAACAGGGGCGCAATCCCTACAGTTGGCGAAGCTTGACCTGTAGAGATCCTCGGCGCTCAAGGAACCTGGGACAATATGGCGGAAGAACTGGAAGAACTGACTGACGTGTTGGCGGCCGAAGCGCCGCCCTTGGACGCGGAAGCGGGCGAGACGGCCTCGGGCGAGAGTTTCGCCGAGCTGTTCGAGGAGAGTCTCCGCACGGTGGAGATGACACCCGGTTCCATCGTCACCGGCACCATCATCGAGATCGACAAGGAGTTCGTCCTCGTCCACGCCGGGTTGAAGTCAGAAGGCGTTATTCCGCGCAACCAGTTCACCGACGAGAATGGCGACATCTCCTTGTCCGTGGGCGACCAGGTGCAGGTCGCCATGGAGACGGTCGACGACGGCTGGGGCGAGACCCGGCTATCGCGGGAGAAGGCCAAGCGGGCCGAGTCCTGGCTGATGCTCGAACGGGCCTTCGGCTCCAGCGGCGCGGTCAAGGGCATCCTGAACGGCAAGGTCAAGGGCGGCTTCACCGTCGACATCAACGAAATCCGGGCATTTCTGCCGGGTTCCCTGGTGGACATCCGACCGTTGCGGGAAACCGCGCACCTGGAAGGCCGGAGCCTGGATTTCAAGGTCATCAAGCTGGACCAGCG
The DNA here is from genome assembly GCA_047518105.1 of Pseudomonadales bacterium. Lineage (GTDB taxonomy): Bacteria > Pseudomonadota > Gammaproteobacteria > Pseudomonadales > Azotimanducaceae > VXYL01. The sequence continues at coordinate 20,426 of JAKZRQ010000238.1, forward strand.
GCGCAACAACGTGGTGGTGTCGCGCCGCGCGGTGCTCGAAGAGGAAAACAGCGTCGAACGCGAAGCCTTGCTTGGCTCGCTCCAAGAAGGCCTGGAAATGAAGGGCATCGTCAAGAACCTCACCGACTACGGGGCGTTCGTCGACCTCGGCGGGGTGGACGGCCTGCTGCACATCACCGACATGGCTTGGCGCCGGGTCCGGCATCCGAGCGAGATCGTCAACGTTGGCGACCAAGTGGGGGTGAAGATCCTTCGCTTCGACCGCGAGAGCAAGAAGGTGTCGCTGGGCATGAAGCAGCTCGGGGACGACCCCTGGGTGAACATCAGCCGGCGCTATCCCCAAGGCACCCACGTGGTGGCGACCGTCACCAACCTCACCGACTACGGCTGCTTCGCCGAAATCGAGGAAGGGGTGGAGGGCCTCGTGCACGTCTCGGAGATGGACTGGACCAACCGCAACGTGCATCCGTCGAAGGTGGTCTCCGTGGGCGACAAGGCGGAGGTCATGGTGCTGTCGATCGACGAGGATCGGCGCCGAATCTCGTTGGGCATCAAGCAGTGTCGGACGAATCCCTGGGATGAGTTCGCGTCCACCCACTCCGGCGGCGACCGGATTCGCGGCCACATCAAGTCGATCACGGACTTCGGCATCTTCATCGGCCTCGACGGTGGCATCGACGGGCTCGTGTATCTGTCCGACATCTCTTGGAAGGAACCCGGTGAAACCGCCGTGCGCCGCTACAGCAAGGGCGAAGAGCTCGACACCGTGATCCTGTCCATCGACGCGGACCGGGAACGCATCGCGCTCGGGATCAAGCAACTCGACAACGACCCGTTCAACGACTACGTGACCACCCATGACCGCAACAGCATAGTCAACGGCGTGGTGGTGTCGGTGGAACCGGCGGAGGCCGTGATCCGGCTCGGCGACGACGTCAACGGCATCCTGAAGGCGTCCGAGATCTTCGCCGACCGTGTCGAAGACGCCCGCACCGCCCTGTCCGCAGGCGACGAGGTCACGGCAAAGATCGTGAGCATCGACCGCAAGAACCGGGCCATCAGCCTGTCCATCAAGGCAAGGACGAAGGACGACGAACGCCAGACGCACCGCGACTACCAGCAAAAGAGTGTGACCGAACGCCCGGGACCGACAACCCTAGGCGACCTCATCAAAGCCCAGATGGAGGACAAGGACAAAGACTGAACGCCCCAGGGCCGGCCCGTCCACCAAACCGTTGTCGGAAGCGTGGTACTTCTGTCAACATGAGCAGCACTCCAAGGTGGTGAGCGAGCGTATCGTCGGCATGACCAGATCCGAACTCATCGAGACAATCACGCTGGGCCAGCGGCACTTGACGGCCAAGGACGTGGAACTGGCCGTCAAGATCATCATCGACCGGATGTCCGAGACGCTAGCGGGGGGCCAGCGCATCGAGATTCGCGGTTTCGGCAGCTTTTCGCTGCACTACCGGCCGCCTCGGATCGGGCGCAATCCAAGGTCCGGCGAGGCGGTTGGGGTTTCCGGGAAGTACGCACCCCACTTCAAGCCCGGCAAACAGCTTCGCGACCGGGTGAACCAGGGCATGCAAGCCGACGCGGACCGCTCGACCTCGGGGCCGCGTGGACCGCGCTCCGACGCAACCTAGTATGCCCCGGGGCCACTTGGGGACCCCCGCCAATGCGCCGTCTGCGAGAGTTTCTTGTTGCCGTAGTGCTGCTGGCCGTCGTCGCCGCAGGCACGTTGCTGGCGATCGACAATCAAACGCTCGTCAGCCTAGGGTTTCTCGGTCGCGAAAGCCCCGCATGGCCGGTATCCTGGTGGCTCGGGCTGGCTTTCGCCGGTGGCGTGCTCGTGGGGGTCGGCGTGTGTCTGGCGAGCCTGGCACGCAGCAAGCTCAGGGCGCGCCGCCTGAACCGGGCGCTAGCCCAACGCGAACGCGAGCTCGACCGCTTGGGCGGCGCGGACGACTCCGGGCCTTGAAAGCGACCGCTTCGCCGTCGCCGTGAAGCGTTTCGGCCCGCCGGCTGCAGATTCTCGGAAAATCACCGCGATTTCCTACACGGCGAGAGGCCAATATCGCACAGGAGAGTGACCGATGACGGGGTATCTTCCGCACCCCACACATAGAACCTTGGAGAACTTCATGGCCTTCCTTCGATCACTACTCGCCATCGTCGCGATGGTTTGGACCGGACTCGCCGGCGCGGAAGACGCCGAACGGGTGAACATCAACACTGCGGATGCCGAGACCATCGCCCGCGTCCTCAACGGCGTCGGCCTGACGAAGGCACAAGCGATCGTAAGCTACCGTGATACCCACGGTCGTTTCGACTCGCCCGCCGACTTGATGCGCGTCAAGGGCATCGGCGAGTCGACGGTGAAGAAGAACGCGGACAAGATCACCGTCAGCGAAACGCCCACCAGCCCCACCCCGATTGAAAAGCGCGCCGAGACGCGCGAATAATGGGCTCTTGAAGCTGCCGGCATGCCGATGGACGCCGCAGGCCACCCAACGAGCCAAATCGTGCGAGGCGAGCTAGATTCCTTGAGCGCTCCGAATGTTGACACTTGGGTTGCATTTCGAACGAAGCCGGGAGAATGCGCGCCCTACCGGGCGCGTTTAAGAATGCGTAAGCATTCTCGATCGCGCCGTCAGGCGCGCCGCCGCCACATGCGGCGCGCCTAGTGCTGCGTCCACCCTTGATCTTCGGGTCAGCGCGTCCGCAAGCGTCCAGTCCGCTAGCCCGCATTTCTCACCAGGCCGCTTGTCGGCGTCAAAAAGCTGTTGGGTTTCACTAGTTTGACCGCGATGTCGATGATCGTGCCGATGGCGGACTGCGCTGGCCGCGCCCTCGCGGGTCTTTTGGCCCCGTACGCGCACGTGCTCCCTCAACCGTAGTCCCCGCTATGCTTTCGGTCGCGAGCACGCGTACGTGCCCGTGTGTACACGGGGCCAAAATCCTCCGCGATCATCACGGCCCCTGGTGAGAAATGCGGGCTAGGCGGCACCTTGAAGGCATATCGGGCATACGTCGAGAGGTGCCAACAACGCGGATGGGCCGCGCTTCAGCGCGCCTTGCGGACGCGCCCTACGGGTGGCAGCCGGAGCACCCCGGCGGCGTTGCGTCTGCTTGGGCATGCCCAATAGACTTGCGCAGCCGCGCCTGTCCGTCGCAAGCGACGTGTCCGTCGCAAGCGACGTGTCCGTCGCAAGCGACGTGTCCGTCGCAAGCGACGTGTCCGTCGCAAGCGACGTGTCCGTCGCAAGCGACGTGTCCGTCGCAAGCGACGGTGCCCGGAACACTCCGGCTGCCACTGACGCGTCCGCAAGCGTCCAGTCCGCTAGGCGGCACCTTGAAGGCATATCGGGCATACGTCGAGAGGTGCCAACAACGCGGATGGCGTTTGCGGGCGCGCCCTACGGGTGGCAGCCGGAGCGCCCCGTGCGGCGTTGCGTCTGCTTGGGTATGCCCAATAGGCCTGCGCAGCCGCGCCTGTCCGTCGCAAGCGACGTGTCCGTCGCAAGCGACG
>JAKZRQ010000239.1:0-2589 GCA_047518105.1 Pseudomonadales bacterium
ATGCAACCCAAGTGTCAACATTCGGCATGCTCAAGGCTTCTAGCGAGCCCGGACACGATTGGCTGTTGAGAAGTGCAACGTTAGGCGGCCCGCGCCAACGCCGCTGACCGCGTCCTCGTCGAGTCGGCACCCGACGCCAGCCCCGCCTCGCTCGGCGAGGCTCACCCGCCGATTACCCTGTCGGCCGCGCACCGGTTTTCGCCGGCTGAAGTCCAACAGGCTGCTGGTCGCGTTCGTCTTGGCCAGCGCGGTCGCAGGCTGCGGCGGCGGCGGCGGTGGTGGCACCGCGCCACCGGCGCCTCCCCCCGAACCCCCGCCGGGCCCCGTGATCCCGCCGGTTTCCGAAACCGGAATCGTGTTCACTCAGGTGCTGGATTCGGGCATTGACAGAGATTTCGCCGCCCGGTCCCTGACTACCAAGGATCCAGAGCTTTTCGCCAACGACATCGCCGCCGCGGCCAGAGTTCGGACCCGGAGCTCGCGTCCTACCACATCGACGGCATCCCCTTGGAGACCGGCTACATCGAACTCGTGGAAGCCGGCGGTGTCCTCGCAGGTGACAACGACGAGCATGTCGGCAAGATCAAGCTGTTGGCCTGGCGAGGCCCCGACTTCATCGACGAGCCGGAAGACGTCGCCGGGGTCGGCTGGATCCTGGCCGAGAATTGGTGGCCCTATCAGCGCCCGTCGTTCGTGACCCCGCCCTTCGCCGGCTACGTCTCCGGCCACTCCACCTACTCCCGGGCCGCGGCCGAAGTGCTGACCGCGCTCACCGGCGATGCGTTCTTTCCCGGGGGCATGAGCGGCTTCGAGATCCACGCCAACGAATTCCTGGTGTTCGAGGGAGGCCCGTCGGTGGATATGACGCTGCAATGGGCCACCTACCGAGACGCCTCCGATCAGTGCAGCCTGTCGCGCATCTGGGGCGGCATCCATCCCCCGGCCGACGACATTCCAGGGCGGTTGATCGGCATCGAAGTGGGCACCGACGCGTTCGCCTTGGCCGAGTCGTATTTCGAGGGTTCGGCACCGTAGGCCAGATGGCGTACGGACGCCAAGTCATGGGGAGCGCGCCAAGCGCCGCCCGGCTACGCAGCCTGGCGCTCAGTCACCAAGGGTTGTCCGGGAAACGCAAGCTCGGCTCGGCACTCCCTGGCGCCCAGGCAGCGCTTGAACGCATCGGCCACGTGCAGATCGACACCATCTCCGTAGTGGCGCGCGCGCACCACCACATCTTCTTCAACCGGGTCGCCAGGTACGACGAATCGGTGCCAAACCGCCTCCTCGGCGCGCGCCGGGCGTTCGAGTATTGGTGCCATGCCGCGGCCTACCTGCCCATGCGCGACTACCGGTTCGCGTTGCCCATGATGCGCGGCGTCGCACGCGGCGAGTGGGGTTGGGGCTTGTGGAGTCGCGAACGGGATCCGGCGCTGCGTGCTTGGATCCTGGATCGGATCCGCGCCGAGGGGCCGTTGTTCACCCGGGATTTCGAGGACTCCCGCAACCACCGCAGCGGTTGGTGGGATTGGAAACCGGCCAAGCGCGCGCTCGAGCAATTGTTCATGGAAGGCGAACTCATGAGTATCGAACGGGCGGGCTTCCAGAAGCGCTACGAATTGGCCGAACGCTTCCTGCCGCGGGACATCGACACCACCGAGCCTAGCGTCGACGAGCACGCCGACCACCTGATCGAAAGGACACTGTCGGCGCACGGCTTCGCCACCGCAAGAACCGTGGCCTACCTCCGTCGCGACGCCCGCGTACGTGCCGCGGTGCGTCGGCGCCTCGTCCAACACGTCGATGCCGGCGAACTCGTCGAACGTCGAATGGACACCGGCGAGCGTCTCTACGCGAGACCGGGTGCCTTCGACCAGGCGCCCAAGCGATTCCCGGAAGTGGTACGCATCCTGTCGCCGTTCGACAACGTAGTCATCCAGCGCCGGCGCTGCGCCGAGGTGTTCGGCTTCGACTACACCATCGAATGCTATCTGCCAGCCGCGAAACGCCGCTACGGCTACTTTGCCCTGCCGCTTGTCTTTCGGGACCGGCTCGTGGGTCGAATGGACTGCAAGGCCCACCGTCGGGATCGTCTTTTCGAGATCAAGGCGCTGTTCCTGGAAGGGGACGTTTCAGAAGCCTTCCCAGGGGCATTCGCCGAGGCTGTTTCAGACTACGCCGCCTTCGCCGGTTGCGCCGAGGTGGATGTCCGAACCGTTTCGCCTCACGGATGGGCACATCGGCTCAGGGCGTTGTTCGCCTAGGGCCCCGGGCAACGCGAAATACCGGCTGAACGAGCAATGGAACGTAGGGAACCTAGCCCGCATTTCTCACCGGGGGCCGTGATGATCGCGGAGGATTTTGGCTCTGTGTACACACGGGGCCAAAGGACCCGCGAGGGCGCGGCCAGCGCAGTCCGCCATCGGCACGATCATCGACATCGCGGTCATACTAGTGGTCGAACACCCTTGAAATGACGTGTCAGTGGTCGCCGGAACGTTCCGGGCACCGTCGCTTGCGACGGACAGGCGCGGTTGCGCAGACGTAGCGGGTCTACTTCAAGCGACCGCAACGCGGGCCGGGGCGTTCCGG
>JAKZRQ010000240.1:0-2794 GCA_047518105.1 Pseudomonadales bacterium
CCACAGATACCTTTGATCCCGTTTCAAAACCGATACAGTATGCCCGCTTTGCCGGGCTAGCTTGTCAGATACCGGAACCAAAAGCGGGCGACTGGGTTTGCTCCCTGCGTCCCGACCCATCGGGAGGAACATCACACATGAAAGGGATACGGTTCGGGGCGCTCGCCGCCTTAGCGATCCTGTGCGCGTCCGCGCTGGCGCAGGGGAAAGCAACCATCGCCGTGGGCGAAATCGAGTACAAGGCGATGGACTCTAGCGAAGACAAACAGTACCGGGCGTACGGGCAAGACCCGAGGGAAAACACGCGGGCGTTCGTGGATATGCTGACCACGGCTCTGGTCAAGACCAACAAATTCGACGTGATGGAAAGGGATCGCATGAACGCGATTCTGGAGGAGCAGGGACTCACCCTTATGGGCGTATCGTCCGGCGGCTTCGACGGCAATTCCCTCAGCCTTCAGGGGGTGGACTACATTCTCATCGGAGCCATCACGCAGTACGGTCAGGAATCCAGCGCCACGAAGTTCGGCGGCTTCGGACAAGCGAGCGAGAAAGCGGTGATGTCTGTGGACGTTCGAGTCATCAATATCGCCAAGGGACAGATAGGCTTCGCGGACACCGTGACCGCCGAGGCCAGTGGCGGGGGAGGATTCACGGTCGGCAACGTGGGCACGGCGGGAGGATCCGACGAGAGCGTGTTGTTGGGCGACGTGATGCGGAAAACCGCGAAGGGCGTCACCAACCTGATAGTGACCAACATCTTTCCCATCAAGATTGTCCGCGTCCAAGAGAACGGCGAAGTCATGCTCAACTACGGCAACAGCCTGCTCGCAGCGGGCAACGTGCTCGACGTGTTCAGCCAGGGCGAGGCTTTCGTGGACCCCGACACGGGGGAGGAGCTTGGGCGCGAGGAGGAGTTTGTCGCCAAGCTGGAGGTGATCAGCGCGCAACCGCGATTCTCCAAAGCCAGAATCATCCAAGGCGACGGCATCGCGGACGGGATGCTCGCCAGAGTCACCAACGAGATTGTCGACAAGAAAGGGGAAACGAAAGAAAAGCGAAAGCGCAGGTTGTTTTAGTCCAATCCTTCCCGCGCGAGGGGCGCGGTCGGGAAAATGTTGCAGATTTCCTTGACCGTGTGTTTCTCGGACCGGTAGAGGTCCACGACATGGGCACGCTTCTTGGAATCGAGCTTCTTCCGGCGGACACCCATTCGCCCGCGCGCTCGGGCCGCCTTGAGCCCTGCGTTGGTTCGTTCCCGAATCAAAGCACGGTCGAATTCTGCCAGCGCCCGGAAGATGTGGAAGATCAACTGCCCGGCGCTCGAATCGGTGTTGATTACTTCCTTTAGGCTTCGCAAGCCGACGCCTTGACCTTGCAACGCGTCCGCGCGGTGCGCGTAAACTCTTCCGCATGGCAAATCACCGCGAAATCGACGAGAACCGCATGTCCCTGCCGGAATTCTTTCGGCAATTCCCCACCGACGAAACCGCCGAAACGTGGTTCGAGAAACAGCGTTGGGGTGGCCATGTCGCCTGTCCGTTCTGCGGTTCGATGGACGAACGGATTTCGGTCGCGATGAACCGCAACCCTACCGCTGCAAGGACTGCCGGAAGCACTTTTCCGTAAAGACCGGCTCGTTGATGCACAACCGCCAGCTTGGGTGCCAGACGTGGGCGTTGGAGGTTCCGGCGGATGGACATCCACAGATTGGAGATCGACAACCGTCGGCCCTCGCGGCGGATGAAATGATGAGCTCGACTGCGGACACCAGAACATCGGCCCATGCGAACACCGAGATGCGCGAGTCGGCGATCTCGGCCACCATCGCCCCGATGTCCAACCCGCCGTTCTCTCATGCTGGCTAGGGTCGGCAACGAACGGGAGAAGTCAATGGTCAGGTTCTACACTGCGCTGCTACCGGAAACGCGTACTTGCGGCCAATGTTTTCCGCAGCGACCTTACTGGGTCGATGCCCCCATCGTCCTCGGGTGGGTGTCCCTATCGTCCTCCCCAACGGCTTACCCCGGATAGGGTGGGTGTCCCCTCAAGCGCCTCAAGCGCATCTAGGGTGGGTGTCCCATCGTCCGAAAGCGCACGGTGGCGCTTAGACGCCGATGAGCGGCAGCCCCTCGGCACGAGCCGCACGGGCAAGCGATTGATCGAGGGTTGCCACCGCCGCCGTGGATCGCACGGCGATGTCGAGGTAGGCGGCGTCGTAGGCGGTGAGACGATGCTTGCGGGCGAGCGCGAAGAGCGCGCGCCCGTCGGTGTCGTGGCGGACCCGGATCGGGAGCCGGGCAACATCGAGGAGGAATGCGTCTGCGTCGATGGTGTCGATTCGACCACGCCGTTCGTTCACGAGCAGAATGTTGCGAATCTCGAGCGGCCAGAGGGACGGGACTACCGCCTCTTCGTCGAGCAGCCGTTGCATGGCGGCGTCCGCAATGCCGGACTGTTCGTCGGGGAAGCACCAGGACGCGGTGACCGATGCGTCGAGCACGAAGGTCATCGGGGTCTTCGTCCTTGGTCGCGGGCATCGATCAGTTCGTCGCGCGTAGTGGATGGCCGTCGGGCGCGTGCAGCCTTCATGCGTTGGATGATCGCGCGGCGGTCGTCGATGGTTTCCTCGACGCCGACGATGCGGGCAACCGGTACACCCCGACGGGTGATGGTGAAATGCTCACCCCGCTCGACCTGGCGCAGCAACTCGGGCAGGCGTGTCTTGGCTTCGTAGGATCCGATGGTTTGCACGATGCGGTCTCGACTGAACAGGTCGACTAGTCTATTGAGT
>JAKZRQ010000241.1:0-4871 GCA_047518105.1 Pseudomonadales bacterium
TCGTGGAATCACATCGGCCTGTCGCCCCACCGCGTCTTGTATCTGCCGGATCACGCTGCCCCAGGCCAACATGCCGAAGTCACCTTGGTAGGTGAACATGAGATCGACATCGCTGTCTTTCTTGGCTTCGTTGCGCGCAACCGACCCAAATAGCGTCAATGACGTTACGCCCTTGGCGCGCAACTGCCGTTCGATGGCTAGCAGCTTCGCCTTCGTGTCGTCCTTGGTGGGTATTGCCGCAACGCTACTCGCAGACATGGTGCTTGTCCGTCGGCTCTGGACGGCACCCTAACGGGACTGATGTACTCGCGCAAGTACAATGGCTCGGATGCGCATCCGAAGTCGAACGCTCCACGCTCCACAACCACCTTCCGGCAGCTTCGTCATGCCCGGGCAAGGTGTTGTCGTTTCCGTGGCAGCGGAGCCGTGTGCAAACCCGCAAGTCGGTCCGTGCTGAATCCGGTATCTTGGCAGCCATGAACAGGTTGCCCGCCATCGTTCTCGTCGCGGTCCTTGTGGTTGGCGGCTGCGCCGGACTATCCCGGCCTCCGCAGTTCATCGGCGGCACCGATCTCGTCTATCCCGAGGCGGCCAGGGCCAATGGGGTCGAAGGTCGGGTGGTGGTTCGCTACGACGTGACAGCACAGGGCAAGGTCGTCAACGCCGTGGTCCAAGCGTCCGAACCGCCGGGCGTATTCGACCATGCGGCGCTGAGGGCAGTGCGATCCTGGCGGTTCCGGCCGGGGGTCGAACGCGGGCAAGCCATTGCCGCCTCTGGTCGCGTCAGCGAACTGCTTTTCCGCCTTGGCGAGAGCGAATACGACGACTTGCCCGCGCCCGCACGATTCGCGCCGTGAACCGGGCTTGGCGTGTGGCCCGGCGACCGCCGGAAGGCTGGCCGAGCGACGGGGACTTCGCCCTGTCGGAGGGCGCCGTAGCTGTGCCGGCCAAGGGACAGGCGCTGACGCGGACCATCTACCTGTCCATGGATCCGTACCAGTGGGGCCGGCGCCGCGGGGGCGTGGAGGCCGTTGGCGATGTCTGCCACGGACGCACGGTGTCGCAGGTCGTCGAGAACCGCACCGACAGCTTCGAGCCCGGCGACTTTCTGTTCAACACCAACGGCTGGCAGCTCTACGGTCTGACCGGTGACGGCATCGACGCGTTCGGCTACATGTTCCCGCGCAAACTCGATCCCGGCGCCGCGCCGATCTCCACCGCAGTTGGCATCCTGGGGATGTTGGGACTCACGGCCTATTCCGGCGTGGCGGTGCAGTGCCGGCCGCGGTCCGGTGAAACCGTAGTGGTGTCGGCAGCTTCCGGCGGCGTCGGCCAAGCGGCCGGCCAGATCGCCAAGTTGCACGGCTGTCGGGTCGTCGGCATCGCCGGTGCAGCGGAGAAGTGCGACTTCGTTGCGAACGAACTCGGGCTCGACGCCTGCGTTTCGCACCGCTCGGCAAGCTATCGGGAGGATCTCGCGGCAGCATGTCCGGATGGCGTGGACATCTATTTCGAGAGCGTCGGCGGTCGCGTCTTCGAGGGCGTGCTGCCCCTTCTGAATCCCCACGCCCGCATCACCCTGTGCGGGATGATCTCCCAGTACGGCAACACCGACGACCGGGATGCCGGTGCCGTGTGGGCCGAGACCGGCAAGCGTGTCTTCGATCGGCAGAATGTCGCCGTGCACCGGCTGTTCGTCCGCAATTTCGTCGCCGAGCATCAGGACCGGTTTTTAAGTGAGATGGCCGAGTGGATCCGCGACCGCAAGGTGAAGTATCGGGAAGACATCTGGGAGGGACTCGACCAGGCACCCCGGGCGTTCGGCGCGATGCTTGCCGGGGGCAACTTCGGCAAGACGCTGGTGCGTGTCGGCGAAGACCCTACCCTTCGGGAACAAGGCGCTTCGCGAAGACTGCGCCGTGACGTCTTGACCTGAGCGGGCTGCGCACCGACTTCACCAAGGTGGGCATCGCGTCCGCGCGCGGCCATCGGCGCGGTCGCGAACGGACGGCCGGGCCCTTCGCAGGCGCCGTGCCGAGGCCACGCATTGGGGTCAGCCGCAGCGGCCAGCGTACTCGTTCTTCAAGTACAGGCTCAGCGCGCTTCCAGGCGACTTGTAGTGCCAACTGATGTTGAACTCGAGCCAAACGCAATCCATGCGTCCGACGGCGTTACGCCAGTCCTTGACCGGTCCGCAATATAGCGCCGGTCTGGGTTTTCCCAGGGAGACCTTCGCCATCTCCTCCCGGCATAGGACTTCTCCAGCGGATTCCTCGGCATCCCCTTCCGGGGCCGTGGCGCAACCGACGGGCGCGACTGACAATGCCAGAATTGCGAGTCTCCTCATGGATTGTCTCCTTGCCGGATCCTGCGCCGTTACCCTGACGGACCCTGACGGACTCTGACGGACCCTGACGGTCAACTCCTTCTTCTTCTTGCGGCAAGTATGGTACACACTGGTGCGCGTTGGTGCAGACCCCACCCTGGGAACAGGCGCTTCCCGAGGACGACGTCGTGAGGTGCCGACCCGCTGTCCAGGAGAAGCATCCATGTCCAGAGATCTACGGCAACGCCGCGACCAACTGCTCGGCCCCGGCGCGGCGTTGTTCTATGCCGAACCGCTGCATCTCGTTCGCGGCGAGGGCGTCTCGTTGTACGACGCCGAAGGCCGGCGCTACGTGGACATGTACAACAACGTGCCCTGCGTCGGCCATTGCCATCCCCATGTGGTGCGCGCCGTCAGCGAACAGGCGGCCACGCTCAACGTACACAACCGCTACCTGCACGAGGGCGTCCTGGACTACGCGGAGCGTCTCGCCGGTCACCTTCACGACGGCATCGAAAGCGTCGTCTTCACCTGCACCGGCACGGAGGCCAACGAGGTGGCCTTGATGATGGCGCGGCACGCCACCGGCGGCAGTGGGATCGTGTGCACGGACGCTGCGTACCACGGCAACAGCGCCGAGGTACGCAAGCTGACGCACAACAAGCGCGATCGCGGCGAAGTCCGCTCGATCCCGTTTCCCGAGACCTACCGTCATGCGTCCAACGATCCATGCGCGTTCTACCTGGACAAGCTGCGCGAAGTCATCGCCGGCTTCGAACGCGACGGCATCCCCTTCGCCGGGATGCTCGTCTGTTCGCTCCTCTGCAACGAGGGGCTCCCGAACATCCCGCCCGGTTTCATGCCCGAGGCTCTGAGGCTCGTCCACGATGCCGGCGGCTTGTTCATCGCCGACGAGGTGCAGGCCGGGTTGTGCCGCGCCGGTCGCTGGTGGGGCTACGAGGTGATGGATTTCCGGCCCGACATCGCCGTCATGGGCAAGCCGCTCGGTGCCGGGGTACCGTTGGCGGCGGCTGCGGCCAGCCGCGAGTTGGTGGAGACGTTCCGCCGCGGTACCCGCTATTTCAACACCTTCGCTTCGAGCCCCCTGCAGGCGGCCGCCGGCAACGCGGTGCTCGACGTGATCGAGAACGAGGACCTCTGCGCCAGCGCCGCCGAAGTGGGCACCGCCATGCGCGAGCGACTCGTCGCGCTGCAAGCCGATTGCGATGCGATGGGCGACGTGCGCGGTCATGGACTGTTCATCGGCGTGGAGTGGGTGTTGGAGCGCGAGGCCAAGACGCCGGACCGGGAAGGTGCGGTGCGCGTCGTCAACGCGATGAAGGACAAGGGCTTTCTGATCGGCAATGCCGGCGCGTTCGGCAACGTCGTGAAGATCCGGCCTCCGCTCGTGTTTTCCCACGCGGATGCGGCCGCATTTCTCGGCGCGTTCGAAGAGATGCTCGGCGAAGTCGATGCACCGTGAGCATCTCCGGGCAGCCCGCGAGGCGCTGGCCGCCTGGGATCTGGAAGTCGCGGACATCCAGCCGGTTTCGGTATCGGAGAACATCGCCTTTTGCGTCGAGGACCGGGCGGGCAAGCGCTATGTCCTGCGCCTGCACCGGTCGTGGTACCACGATCTCGACGAGTTGATCTCCGAGCAGACCTGGACCGCCGCGCTCCGGGCCGCAGGAGTCGATGTGCCCGTGCCGGCGATGACCCGCGACGGCGATGGCTACGCGCCCGTGGAGGTGGATGGCGAACGCCGGTTCGCGGGCGTGCTCGAGTGGGTCGACGGAACCACCCTGGACGACGTCATCCAGGACAGCGCCGACCCGGCGTTCGTACGGGAACGTTTCGCAATGCTCGGCGAGATCATGGCCTCGATCCACAACCAGGCCACCGCCTGGACCCTACCCGCCGGGTTTCGCCGGCATGCCTTGGATGCGGACGGTCTCATGGGCCAGCAGCCGTTCTGGGGTCGTTTCTGGGAGTCCCCCCGACTCGCGGCGGCGGAGCGCGACCGGCTCAAATCGCTGCGCGAGTCGATCTACCACATCCTGCTCGACTACGGCACGAACCCCCGCACCTACAGCCTGATCCACGCCGACCTGCACCCCCACAACGTCATCGCCCACGACTCCCGGCTGCACGTCATCGACTTCGACGACGCCGGCTTCGGCTGGCATGCCTACGAGTTCGCGGTCGCGCTCTACCGACACCAGCACGACGAGCGGTTCGACACGTTGCGCGACGCCATGGTCGACGGCTACCGGCGGCGCCGAGCCGTCAGCGACGAGACGGTCAGCCTCATACCGCTCTTCCTGCTGGTCCGAAGCCTTGCGTCGATCGGCTGGATAGCCGCTCGCCCGGAGTTGGACCGCGGCGATCGGACGGCGTGGTTGATGCGGCTGGTGGAGGCGTCGGCGGATGCGGTTCCAGGGCCGCTCCGCTAGATTCCTTGAGCGCTCCGAATGTTGACACTTGGGTTGCATTTCGAACGAAGCCGGGAGAATGCGTTGAGCATTCTCAAACGCGCCCTCAGGGC
>JAKZRQ010000242.1:0-10238 GCA_047518105.1 Pseudomonadales bacterium
GGGGCAAGGACGAAAGGGCCGCAATGCCTGCGACTAGGCGCGCTGCATATGGCAGCGGCGCGCCCTGACGGGCGCGATCGAGAATGCGCGCCCTGTGGGCGCGTTTGAGAATGCTTGCGCATTCTCCCGGCCTCGTTCGAAATGCAATCCGAGTGTCAGCATTCGGCGCGCTCGCGAGCGGTAGTCGCATGGGCAGAAGGTCCCCTGGTGGCCGGAGCGGGTTGAGCGTCGGACGGCAACGCGTCACATACGTTAACAGACAACCCGGGCAACGTGATTGGAGATGCTTACGCCTCGACGTCCAAGGCGCATTGGATTGCGGTCGTGGCCGTTGGTGCAGTAGCCGATGGAGATGCCGGTCTCCGGGTCGCCCCAGGCGATCTGTCCGCCGGCGCCGCCATGGCCGAACGCCAACGCTGAATTGTCGTGGCCGAAGCCGCGGAAGTTGCGGTGGGTCTCGCCGGCCACCACGATGCCGAGTGCGCGATTGACCGGTACGCCGGAAAGTGGATCGCGAAGGTCCCCGGAACGTACCACGCGTGCCATTCGCAGCGTGTCTTCCTTCCACACCCGCCGTCGCCCGAGGCTGCCACCGTGCAGCAGCGCCTGGTAGAAGAGGGCTAGTTCCGCCGCCGTCATGATGCCGCCGCCACCGGGCACGGGAACGGCCCGGATTGCCGCGCGGTTGAAGCTCAGGAGGGCATCCTCGGTCACCTCGGTCACTGGCGGCTCCGGCAGGCCGAGGCGCACATAGTCCTCGCTCGTCATCGGGTCGCCGCAGTGGATGATCTCGGCTACGCGAGGGTTTTCGGCAGTTGGCAGGCCGAGATGGAGGTCCGGCAATCCCAAGGGGTCGGCGATCTCGGTGCGTACGAATTCAGTGAAGTCACGCCCGGTTCGTCGTTCGATGATCTCGGCGACAACCCACATGCTCGACGACGGGTGGTACTCGAATCGCGAGCCGGGCGCCCAGTTGAGCCGCCACGTGGCGAAACGTTCGAGCCGCCGGTCGCGGTCCAGCCAATCCGTGGGACGGAAGGGCGCGTGGGGGAACCCGGCGCTGTGCAGGAACAACTGCTCCACGGTAATCACGTCCTTGCCGTTGGTGCGGAACTCGGGAACGATGTCCGCCACGCGTTCGTCGACGGACAGATTGCCCGCCTCGATGACAAGCCAGGCGGCAGCCGAGGTGATCGCCTTGGTGGACGAGAACACGCAGTACAAGGTCTCGTTGGTGGCGTTGCCGAAGGTCTCGAAGAGCGCGAGCCGGCCTTCCCGCGCAACGGCGATCTGCGCCGACGGCAGCAGGCCTTCGTCGACCTCGCGACCCACGCGCTCGACGACGGCAGAGAGCTTCTCGGCGTCGATGCCGACGGATTCCGGCGAAGCGGCGATGAAATCGGAATTCGGCACTTGTATTCTCCAACGTCGAGTGACGATTCGGCGAGTCTCCCTCGACGTTGGGGAGACGCAGGCACTTTAGCCAAGTTCTCGGATCGCCGTCACCAGGTTCGGGTGGCGAACCCGATCGAACGCAATGGGCGCTCGCCGTGAGGGCATGCGCCGTGGTGGTCGCGGGACTTGCCGCGATGGCACCAAGCCGACAAACTCCCAACTGTTTGGCAGGAAGGCTGGTTCCTTGGTTCGAGTGCGGGCATCAACCTGTATGCTGCGGCACAAGTGGCGAAGAAACTCGGACCCGGCCATGTGGTGGTCACGATGCTGTGCGGCTGTGCGATAGTGGTGCCAAGTATCAGTCCGGCTGTTCAATCGCGCTTGGCTCGCCGAGCGGGGGCTGTGGCCGGATTGAAGGAGCAAGTCATGTCCTTGCGATCGATGGTGAAGTTGGTCTTTGTCCTGTGCTTTCTGGCCGGGGGCTGGCAGGCCGGGGCGTCGGACGTCTGGGTCGTGGAACTCGAGGGGGCGATTGGCCCCGCATCCTCCGACTACTTCATCCGCGCGCTCGACCGGGCGGGCGAGGCGGACATCGACCTCGTCGTGTTGCGTCTGGACACGCCGGGCGGGCTAGACAAGTCCATGCGCGACATGATCAAGGCGATTCTCGCTTCCCGAGTTCCGGTGGCGACGTACGTCGCGCCGAGTGGCTCCCGGGCCGCCAGCGCCGGGACCTACATCATGTATGCCAGCCACATCGCCGCCATGGCGCCGGCCACCAATATCGGCTCGTCGACACCGGTCAACCTCGGTGGCGAAGGATTGCCGTTGCCGATTCCCAGGGCACCGGGCACGCCGGACACGCGCCCGAAGACAGGCGAGGAAAACGACGAAGGCGACGGGGAAGCTGGCGCAGCCGAGGAACAACCCAAAGGGTCCGCCATGGATCGGAAAGTCATCAACGATGCGGTGGCGTACATCAAGGGGCTGGCCGAGTTGCGCGGTCGCAATGCAGAGTGGGCGGAGGCGACGGTGCGCGAAGCGGCCAATCTCACCGCGACCGAAGCGCTGGAGATGAATGTCGTCGACCTTGTCGCCGAGGATCTACCGGCGCTTCTCGCCGCCATCGACGGCCGGACGGTGAATGCCGGCGGATTGGACGTGACCATTGCCAGCCACAACCCCAACGTCGAGACCATCGAACCGGATTGGCGCTACGAAGTGCTCGGCATCATCACCGATCCCAATGTCGCCCTGTTCCTGCTCATGATCGGCTTCTACGGGCTCATTCTGGAGTTCTACAGCCCCGGCATCGGCATCGGTGCGGTGACGGGCATCATCTGTCTGCTGCTCGGTGCCTTCGCGCTGCAGATGCTGCCAATCAACTACGCGGGGTTGGCGTTGATCGTGGTGGGCATCGCGCTACTGGCGGCCGAGGCGTTTACGCCGAGTTTCGGCGTATTCGGCACGGGCGGCGTGATTGCCTTCGTGTTCGGCGCGATCATCCTGATGGATACGGACCTGCCCGCCTACCAGATCTCGAAACCGGTCATCGCGGCGACCGCCGTGTTGTCGGTGGGCATGGTGGTATTTTTGTTAGGTGCCGCCGTGCGCGCACGGCGGGCGAAGTCCGCCGCGGGCAAGGAGAGCATGATCGGCGCCCGCGCCCGGGTCGTCGAGGAATTCCAGGGCGAGGGGCGGGTGCGCGCGTTCGGCGAAGTCTGGCAAGCCGAGGGCGACCGGGATGTGGTGTTTGAGAAGGGCGGCCGGGTCACCATCACCGCTGTCGACGGATTGACAGTGCACGTCGAGAAACAGAGTTGAAGGAGAACCGACTATGACTATCTTGTTGGCTATCGTCATCGTGGCCGTTCTGGTGGTCCTCGCCAGCGCGTTCCGCGTCCTGCGCGAGTACGAAAGGGCTGTTGTCTTCCTGCTTGGCCGATTCCAAAGGGTCAAGGGCCCCGGGCTCATCATCATCGTTCCCATCATCCAATCGATGGTGCGCGTTGACCTCCGGACCATCGTCATGGATGTTCCCTCCCAGGATCTGATCACCCGCGACAACGTCTCGGTGAAGGTCAACGCAGTGCTGTATTTCAAGGTTCTCGATCCCGACCACGCCGTGCTCAACGTCGAGAACTACATCGAGGCGGTCGGCCAGTTGGCGCAGACCACGTTGCGGTCGGTGCTCGGCCAGCACGAACTCGACGAGCTGCTCGCGGAGCGGGAACGCCTGAACAGCAACATCCAGACCATTCTCGACCAGCAGACCGACCAGTGGGGCGTCAAGGTGGCCAGCGTGGAGATCAAGCACGTCGATATCGACGAGAGCATGATTCGCGCAATCGCCAAGCAGGCGGAGGCGGAGCGCGAACGACGCGCCAAGGTCATCCACGCGGACGGCGAGTTCGAGGCGGCCGGGCGCTTGGTGGAAGCTGCGTCTCTGATGGCCAGCGAGTCGGGATCGATGCAGTTGCGCTACCTGCAGACGCTGACCGAGATCGCCGGCGAGAAGTCCTCGACCATCGTCTTTCCGCTGCCCATGAACCTGATGGAGTCGGTGACCCGCTTGTTGGCGGGTGGGAAATGATGGCGGGGGTGGGTCAACCTGATCCATCCTGGCGACGCTCGACTACTGCGACAAGGAGTGCACGCTTGGGATCCGAACTCGGGCGAGGGATACCGACAGTCCGGGCGTGGGTACCGGCAATCGGTACACTGCCCCTTCGCGGTCGCCATCGACGCCATCGGATCCGGTGACCACATAGAGATCCTTCAGGTCGTCACCGCCGAAGCAGACGCTTGTACACATGGGCATGGGGACCGCGATGCGTTCGCGCAGAGTGCCGTCCGGTTCGAAAACGGCGACGCAGCCGTCGCCGGCCACCGCGATCCAGACCGCGCCGTCGACCGACACCGCCAGTCCATCGGGAGCGCCGTTCTCAAGACTTGCGAACGGTTGCTTCGGTCCGAGGTCGCCGTTTGGCGCGACGGCGTACCGGTACACCGTCTGTCGCCTTGAATCCGAGTGGTAGAGCGTCTTGGCGTCCGGCGAGAAGCCGAGACCGTTGGTCAGCAACACGTCCTCGGCGACGACCCGGGCGGACCCGTCCAAGTCGATCAGGTAGAGATCGCCGGCAATCTGCTCGCCCTCCTCGAACACCGGACTGCCAAGCGAGCCGGCATAGACGCGGCCGGCGGCGTCGGTAGTCAAATCGTTGTAGCCGAGATTGCCGTTCTCGGTATCGTGGTCGAGAAGGACCACCGTGTCGGCGCCGGTGAAGCTCTTGAATGCGATGTTGCGCCCGCCGACCACGAGGCCGTTGTCGGCGTGCAATGCCATGCCGCCGATGCCGCGTCGGTACGGGAAGACAGTGGTCACGGCACCGTCCGCGGCGAGGCCGTAGACGCCCCCGCCGTGCACGTCGCTGAACATCAACCCCGCGCCGGGAACCCACACCGGTCCCTCGATGAGGCCGTATCCGGATGCCAGAATTTCCATGCCGATCTCCGCCAACTTGGTCAGGCCGCTTGCTTCAGTCGTCAAGGTACTCGATGTTGCGCAGCAGGTTGTAGACGAACCAGCCGTCGCCGAGCCGGAAGGTCTCCGGTGTGGCACGGGCGGTATCGCGCATGATGCCGAAGCCGTCCGAGTACGGTTCGATGGAGACCATGCGGTCGTGCCGTACACGGAAGCTCTTGGCCGTGCCCGTGAAATAGATGTGGCGCGTGGTGACGCCAAGCAAACCCGTGTCCACGTGCAGCGTCTCCTCGGTCTCCACCGGACGTCCCTTGAAGCCGCCGGTACGGAAATAGACGCCCCTGGCGACGCGGATGCTCACCCCTGCGCTTTTGCCGCGGAACTCGCGACGCGTCCGTACGGTGCTGTAGTCCACGTTGGAAAACACCCAGATGAGCGTTTCGGACTTCTGCAGTCGGAACGGCACGCTGCGCGGGTCAAAGCCGCCGCGATGGGGAACGATGCCGTTGGTGAGGTCGCGCAGCACGGCGGCCTTGACCATTCGCGTCCAAGCCCCGCGGCTGTCGAGGTCTTTCTCGCCGAGGCCGAAGTGGCTGCTGACGGCGGCAACGGCCTTCTCTTCTGCCTCGGTCAGCAACTCGTCCTCGAGAACCCGCTCCACCTCGGTTTCGAGGCAGTGAACGAGAACCTCACGCAGATCGTTCCTGTCCAGGTCGGCATTCCGGGCGGCCGACGCGATGTCGGTCTCGATCGCATCGAGGGTGCGGTTCGTCTCTTTGGAATCGAGCATGGCTTCGCTCAACAGTGTTCTGATTCGTTGCTCGGCTTCGGCGGCTCGCCGTTGCCGCACGCCCGCCCAAAGGCCTTGTGCGTCCACTTGCCGACGACTCGTTCCGAACGCCTTGAGGATCGCGTCCAAACGCTCTTCTTCGGCGTTGTCGACACCGTCCGCTTTCAGGTGCGCCTCGATGCAACTCGCCCACGCTTGTTCGATCGCCTGGTTGAAGTGTTCGTTGCGCACGCGGTGCCGGTCGGCCAACGCTTTGATCGTCGAAGCGACTTCGTCAGTGGCCAATGCGGCGTCGGCCACGGTTGCGGCGATTGCCCTCGCCCCCTCGTCGCATGACGCTTGGCATTCCCGGTGGCGTCGTCGCAGGAAACCGGCCGGTTGGCCACAGTAGGTGCACAGTCCCATCTCGCGTTTCCCGTTCCCTCTGCAAGACCGTTTGTGCCGGAAGGCTACGCGGTGTACGACACAAGAGCGACCTGTAGAGCGGCGCGTCCTTGTCCAGTGTCGAGTTTTGCGATACAAAGCGCGTCCCGGTGGAGACACAGCGTCTCGCCGCCAAGGAGTCGCCCAATCCATGAGAACCCGTAGAGACCTTCTCGTCGGCATGGCCTTCGCGCCGACCATTCCAATGCTCGCACGCATCGCGTTCGCAGGCGAAGAAAAAACGGCTATTGCGCCTGATGCACTCTCAAGCTCGCAGTTGGTCTACGTCACGCCGATCAAGAGCGACGGCGAGGAAAGCCGCTGCAAGGCGGAAATCTGGTTCGCCTACCACGAGGGACATGTGTACGTCGTGACCCCGCCGGATGCCTGGCGGTCGCAAGCCGTGCGCCGGGGACTGACGAAGGCGCGGCTCTGGGTTGGCGAATTCGGCGTCTGGACAGAGGCCGACGGTGCTTTTCGTCAAGCGCCCGAACTGATGGCCACTGCGGCCATCGAAACGGACGCCGACATCCAGGCAAGGGTATTGGCTGCGATGGGTGAAAAATATGCCGAGACCGGATGGGGTGCCTGGGGGCAGCGCTTCAAGGACGGCTTGACGGACGGTTCGCGGGTGATGATCGGCTACGTTATCGACGCTTGATCGGTATGCGCACCAGAGTCGTCATGGCGGCATGCGGCATCGCCTGCAGCGCCCTGATTGGCGCCGACGAAGCCGTTGAAATCATCGGCCAAGTTGCGCACGAAGCGCTCGGTGAAGTGAGCGGCATCGTCAAGTCGTCCCGGGGCGACTTCTATTGGGTTCACAACGACAGTGGCGACGAGGCGCGTCTTTTCGCCATCGACGCGGATGCGTCGGTGCTCAAACCGCCCTACATGCGCGTCTCGGAGGCGGGTTGGCCCGGACACGTCATCGACAACGCGTCGCACTTCGACTGGGAGGACATCGCGCTCGCGGACGGTGTTCTCTACATCGCCGACGTCGGCAACAACGGCAACGCCCGTCGCGACCTCGGTGTCTACGTGGTCAACGAACCGGACCCGCTGGCCATCCCGAAGATGCGGGCGCTGAAGTTTCTGCCGATCCGCTACCCGGACCAGGAGAACTATCCCGCGAAGCGCTGGCACTTCGACTGCGAAGCGGTATTCGTCGCGGACGACAAGCTCTACTTCGTCACCAAGCATCGCCGACCCGGAGAGATCGGCGGTTGGGAAGCCGGCGCCAAGCTGTATCGTCTGGACACGGCGTTCACAGATCGGGAGAACGTGCTCACGCCGGTCGGTGGACGGCAGGATGTCGTGTTGGCCACTGGTGCGGATATTTCGCCGGATGGCACGCGGCTCGCCGTATCGACCTACACCACGCTTTGGATCTTCGACAAACCGACAGTTGGCGACGACTGGTTCTCCGGCAAAGCCTGGAGCCTCGACTTGGATCCGGGCACGGCGAGGCAACTCGAGGCGGTGACCTGGGACGACGCGCAGACGCTCCGCCTCGTCAACGAGCAGCGCGACGTGATGTTGGCGGCCGTTGCCGCTTTCGCCCCTGTTTCATCGCCGCGCTGAAGCCGACCGACAGCCGACTCGCCGGCCTCTCGCGTCGTGCGATGGTGGGGGCTCTCTGTGAAAGTCGCGAGTGGCGCCATGGACGGGGAGGAATGCTGTTGGCGGGTTCAAACGATGAGGCCAGATGATCGTCTCCCTGTTTCGCCGTTCCCGGACGGCTGGTATTTCGTCGCCAGCCGCGATGCTCTTCGCAAGCAGTCCCTGATCGAAAAAACCTGGTTGGGCCAGCAGGTCGTCGCTTGGAGCGACGATCAAGGCAACGTTTGCGTGGCCGATGCCTTCTGTCCCCACATGGGCTCGCACCTCGGCCCCAAGGTGGGTGGCCTGGTGCGTGCCGGCTGCCTCGTTTGCCCGTTTCACGGCTTCGAATACGACGTGACGGGCCAGTGCGTCGCCCCCCAAGTGCCCCGGCACCGAAGACCGCGAGGCTCAAGGTGTTCGAGACGCAGGAGATCAACGGCATGGTCTTCGCCTGGTGGAGCGGGACTGGCCAGCCGTCTCACTGGAGCCTGCCGGTTGGGACGCTCGACGGAGACGGTTGGAGCGCGGTTGATTTCCACGACTTCCGATTGACCACCCACCCCGAATACACGACCGAAAACGCCGTGGATATTGCCCACCTCTCGCACATCCATGGCTAATTCGACGTGCGTCAGGTGGGGTCGATGACGGTCGATGGCGCCCACCTCGTGAGCTGCTTCGAGTTCAAGCGCGAGCGGTCCGTCTGGGGGTTGCGCAAGCTGAAATTCCACATCTCTGCCGACACCCACTTGTACGGCCTAGGCTATTCGTTCGTCGATATAAACGAACATTCCATGGGCCTTAGATCCCGTCTATGGGTTCTTGCAACACCGATCGATGGCACCTATATGGAACTGGTCCTGGCGGGCTAGACGCAGGAAGTGGTTCGCCCGAAACGACCAATAGTGGGTTTTCGCATTCTGCCGAGACGCGACCGCGCCAGATTCATGAACCGCAGGATGCTGGCGCAGCAAGTAGCGGACGCTCAACAGGACATCGATATCTGGGAGCGCAAGCGTTTCCAGCCGCGACCCGTATTGAGCCGCGCCGACGGAAAGATCATGGAGTTCCGGCGTTTCTGCCGGCAGCTCTATCCGGAAGTCGCCGACATTGCCGAGCAACCTAGAATTCGCACTCTAGGCTAGTGCGTCTCGGAATACGAGCCGTTCAAGAGCGCTGCCCACCGGTGTTCGCAACAACCCAAGTGGCAACATTCGGCATGCTCAAGGATTCTAGTGCGTCTCGGAATACGAGCCGTTCAAGAGCGCTGCCCACCGGTGTTCGCAACAACCCAAGTGTCAACATTCGGCATGCTCAAGGATTCTAGTGCGTCTCGGAATACGAGCCGTTCAAGAGCGCTGCCCACCGGTGTTCGTGTGCAAACCCAAGTGGCAACATTCGGAGCGCTCAAGGACTCTAGGCGTACGAAGGCGTAGTTGGGAGTTTGACTTGGCTACCCCTGAGGCCATGAGGTTCGCAGAAGAAATCCTCCTGCTGATGCTAAGACACGATACCGGCTACATCGTGCCGGTACCTGAGTGGCGGATGTCGTATGCCCTTGCAGGTTCGGTATTGATGGACTTGGCGATTGACAACAAGATCGACACCGACTTGGAGACCCTGACCGTTGTGGATGGGGCACCGACGGGAGACGCCCTTCTCGATCCGACGTTGGACGAGATCGCATCGGACAAGGAAATACACACGCCCCAATACTGGGTTGAACGAATTGCGCAACGTGCGGACGACATCAGCGAAACGGCATTTGACAGGTTGGTTGGTTTCGGCATTCTGGACTACGACACCGGCGGATTCTTCTCCCTGTCCAACAAGGTTGCGCGTTCCGGACCCCAGGGATGTCGCGATCATTGGACTGGTGAGCACCTGCGGCGGATTCGAAGCGATGCTGGAGCCGGAGGAGTTCGAGATCGCCAGGGACCGCATAGAACTCTTCAGCGGCGTGGACTGGATCGGCCGCTCGATCGCCAGTTTGGATGGTGCAGACCACTTTCCGGCTTCGCAAGGCCATGCGTGCGGGAAACGCCCGTGCCGTCGTGGAAGACCGCCTCGGCGATCTCTTCGGCTATTGCAGGAACACCTTCCGCCAATGGGGGACCGGAACGGTGCTGCCCGGAGAAATGTCCTGCCAGAGGTTGATCGGCGACCAGATCGCGCAGCTTAGTACGAGCATCACGCCTCAGAGCGCCCTGGTCGACGAACTGATGGCGTTCGAGTTCCCGGCTTTGATCGTCCATGTGCTCGGAGCGTTGCCGAAATTCACGCTTCGCACCCCGAGGATGAAGCGCTACACAAGCGGACGGCCATGAACACCTTCGAGATCGACGGGATGGAGATCCCCGTAGGAAGCACGGTTTTGGTGTCCTTCGCTTCGACGCACTACCTAGCCCGCATTTCTCACCAGGCCGCTTGTCGGCGTCAAAAAGCTCTTGGGTTTCACTAGTTTGACCGCGATGTCGATGATCGTGCCGATGTGCCGATGGCGGACTGCGCTGGCCGCGCCCTCGCGGGTCTTTTGGCCCC
>JAKZRQ010000243.1:0-15388 GCA_047518105.1 Pseudomonadales bacterium
ATCTACCGCCAGGCACGCCTGGTGGTGATTCCAAGCCTGTGGCTCGAAAACGCGCCCCTGGTCGCCATCGAGGCCATGGCCCACGGTCGTCCGGTGGTCGCCAGCCGCGTCGGCGGTCTGCCGGAGATGGTGGGCGATGGCCAGACCGGCCTCTTGTTCGAACGCGGGAACGCTACCGACCTTGCGGCCAAGATCCGCACCCTGCTCCTCGACCACGACATGGCGCGCAAGCTCGGGGCAGGCGGCAGAAGGCGCTATCTCGAGTTCGCCACGCCAGCGGATCATCTCGACCGCGTGCTCGCCATCTACGGCGCCCCCCACCATGAGTAGCCCGCTCACGCGGTTGGCGCGGCTGGCGATGAACCTGGGTTGCGCCCGGCGCGCCACCGGGGGTCGGCGCGCTCTCGGGCGTCAACTGGCCCGCGAATTCGCGTCGGCCCGCACGGGCGACCATCGACCGCCAATAGTTCGCCGCCCAACGCGCTTCGGTCCCTTCCCGCCGAAGCCGCGACGACTCCTTCCGCAACGCCGCGCAGCCGCGGCACGGCGTGCCTCCCGGCACCTCCGCGAACTCCCCCCGCGGCACCCACCCGTTCGAACGCGCCAACTCGAATCCGACAGCCATGCCGCCGGTATACTCCGATCCGCCAGCTGTGTCCAGCCCTCCGTGATCGAAAACAACAACTTCCACAGCAACAGCGTCACACGACTACCGAACGCTTACCCCGGCAGGGCCATCCCAAAGTCATCCACAAGTGCTTGATTCTTATGCCCGGACACAAACTTGCGTCCGGTACTCGGGTGCCCTATGGTTGCTTGCAGTTTCTTCGCAACGGGTCGCCCCGTCGTTGAATAGTCTGGATCGACATCCGCTGACCGCTGCCGCGTTCGCCTTCCAGTTGTCAGCCCTGCCGAAGGTGTCGCGGACCTTCGCACTCACGATTCCGGAGTTGCCTGGGCCGCTTCGGCAGGTCGTCGGGAACGCCTATCTGCTGTTCCGCATCGCCGACACGATCGAGGACGAACCCGCGCTGCCCGCATCGCGCAAACAGGCATTCCTGAGTCAATTCGCCGATGTCGTTGCGGATCGGGCGCGGCCAGGGCCGTTCGCGGATGCGCTACGGCCGTTGCTATCGGAAGCAACGATCGACGCCGAGAAGAACCTGGTAGCCAATACCGCACTGGTTGTGCATCTCACGCACGGGTTCCGGCGCGCCCAGCGCGATGCGCTGGAACGGTGCGTCAACGTGATGTCCGCGGGGATGGCCGAGTTCGCTGACAAGGGGTGGGGCAGGGGGCTGGACAGCATCCGCGACCTCGACCGCTACTGCTACTGCGTGGCAGGCGTCGTGGGCGAGATGATCACTGATTTGCTCTGCGACTACTCGGTCGAAATCGCGTTGCGCCGGGAGTCGCTTTACGGGCTGTCGTCGGACTTCGGACGGGGGCTACAACTCGTGAACATCTTGAAGGACGCCCGTGAGGATCAGCGACGCGGGGTCTGCTGGTTGCCCCGGGAAGCCTTCGCGGCCGGGATGGACCTGTCGCCCACAGCCACCTATGGAGGACCGGCGTTCGCGGACGGCGTGTTGGCTTTGGTGGGTGTCGCACGCGAATACCTGGCGGGGGCGATGCGGTACACCCTGCTGATCCCGCGACGCGAAACCGGTGTCCGGCGTTTCCTCCTGTGGACGCTGGGAATGGCCATCCTGACGCTCCGGCGGATCAACGCGAATCCAGGGTTCGCGAGCGGCAACGAGGTGAAGATCCCGCGTCGTCAAGTTCGCGCGACGGTGGTCGCGACGAGTGCTGCGGTCCGCTCCGACCGTGTCCTGCGGTGGCTGTTCGACACTGCGGCCCAAACACTGCCCACCCACGCGAATCGCGACTGGGCGTCGAGGAGAGCATGAGCGTGTGGGTGGCGAACCGATTGCTTCCCATGCCGTCCTCGGCGGCGTGGCGCGACATGGGCGAGACCTGTCCACCTCCCTCTCCGAGGACGAGTTCCAAGGACGAGCCCGGTCGCAGTCGATGGGTTTGCGTACCGGCAGCGGCTCGGGTAGCTGTGACCCGTATCGCCGGCCTGGCGACGTTCATCGTCGTCGCCACCGGCATGACCGCCGAACCAGCCGACGCGGACAATGTATACGCCCCGGCACGCGCGGCGTTCGCGGAGGGTCGCTATCGAGAGGCTGCCGATCTCGCTGAGACCGTCGGCAACGCGACCGGATACGCATTGGCAGCGGAATCGCTCGCCGTCGAGGGCCACTACCTGGCAGGAGACGAGCTGGCAGGAGACGAGCAGAGGCCATCGTTGCTGCAGCGCGCGATGCACCTCGCCGAACGGGCCGTTCGGCTGGCTCCAGAGGATCCTGAAGCGCACTTCCAGTTGGCCCACGCCATGGGGTGCCACGCGCAGAGCATCAGTCCCATGAAAGCCCTGCGAGAGGGCTACGTGGGCAGGTCTCGCGCGGCGATCGAAACGGCGCTTCGGCTCGACCCGGATATGGTGCACGCTCGTCTGAGCCTCGGCTCGTGGCATGCGGACATGGTCGCCCGGGCGGGCCGCTTCGTCGCACGCACCGCATATGGCGCTACGCGGAAGGCGGCGATTGAGAACTACGAGCGCGCGCTCGAACTTGCGCCGGACGACAAGATCGTGCAGGCGGAAGTCGCGCGCGGACTCTTGGCACTGGGCCGGCGCGAGCACCGTATCCAGGCCCGGGAGCTGCTGTCAATTGTGGTGGGGATGCCGTCCGGAGACGCCTTCGAGCAGATCATCCATAAGGAGGCGGAGTTGAGACTGGCCGCGCGGGACAGCGACTAGATGACGGCAACGGAGGGTGATGAGCAAGGAGTCGGGGCCGCCGCCAGGACGGTCGCGGCGACTGAGTCCGCGTCCGAGGCCGAACCGCCGTCGCGTTTGGAGGTGGTCTCAAGCGACTCCGAGCCGCTGATTCTGGTGGACCAGGAAGACCGCGAGATCGGATCGCTCGACAAGGCCGCCTGTCACAATGGCGAGGGTGTTCTGCACAGGGCAATTTCGCTGTTCGTCTTCAACGCGCAAGGCGAGACGCTGCTACAGCGTCGACACGCCGGGAAGCGGCTCTGGCCGGGGTATTGGTCCAACGGGTGCTGCTCACATCCGCGCCGAGGCGAGGCCACGACCGATGCGGTGCGGCGGCGCGCGCAAGAGGAGCTCGGGCTCGCCGTGGCCCCCCGGTTTGTGTTCAAGTTCCAGTACCGTGTTGCCTTCGGCGGTAGAGGTTCGGAGTTCGAACTCTGTTCAGTGTTCGTCTGCAACAGCGGCGAAGACACGCCATGCGTGAACGCAACGGAGGTCTCCGAATGGCGTTGGGTCTCGCCGGTCGAGTTGGACCGCGAACTCGAGAACTCGCCGGGGGCGTTTACTCCGTGGCTGAAGATGGAGTGGCGTCGACTTCGGGGGGAGTTCCGGGAGTGGGTGGAGGATCATCGTAGGCGCGGTTCGGGTGTGTCTTGATCGCAGACACGGGTAGAACAAGCGGCGGAGGTGGCGTGAGGTCGACCGCGTCGGCCTCGGGGGCGACACTGGCTGAAGGCGGCTCGCGAATACCCGGCTTCTTCAGGATGGACGTCCAGGCGCGCATCAACGCGCTACGCCACCGGACGGCGTTGTCGGACGACGACCTCGGTGCGCTGGAGCACGGCGCGCACACCCTCAAGCTGCACGCCGCCGACAAGATGATCGAGAATGTCATCGGCGTGCTCGGGCTGCCGCTCGGCGTGGGCGCCCGGTGCCAAGGCAGGCTGGACAGACTCGTGCATACCGGCGGCATGGAAACGGAGTTCGGATCCGCAGCGTTGCGGGCGGATGAGTCTTTACCGTTTGGTTGGCGAGTCGGGCGACGAAGCGGCGTGCCGGGGATGTGCCGGGTTGAGCGGGGCGTTGTCGAGGCTTCGGCGAGCGGAGGTCGAAGCCCGTTGCGCGGGGAACGGTTGGCGGTCGCTGCACCGGCCGGCGCGGGAATGGGAGCGGCGGGAACGGGAGGCATTGAAACGGTCGCGGTCGGTCGCCGACGACGACGCGCCTCGACCAGGTGCGCCCGGTGCGCGTCGAACCGGTCTCCGTTGCCGACGGCCGGCACTGGAACGCCTACGTCGAGCGCCACCACTACCTCGGCTATACGCCCCTGCCCGGCACCCAGCTGCGCTACCGCGCCCGTGCCGCCGCCTGGAAGACCGCCGCAACTGCCAGTCACCACCGTCGACCCGACGTGGTGGGGCGGCCACTACCCGGCGTCAGGCGTCAAATGCTCACCGACGTGCGAGACCGCCTCCCCGGTGGCGCCTCGGCCATCCGGGTCCAGGAACGAACCAATGTGGCTCGGCTCGCCGGTGCCCGCGGCTTCGGCACGCGCATGGTCCGGATCCAAGTATGCGCCGACGTGCGAAACGTCGGCGTCAGGGCTACGGTGCGTTTCTTCATCCGGGTCGAGGTAGGCACCGAGGTGTCTCAGTTTCACATTGGTCCCGTGCCACCGGGCTTCTGGATCCAGGTGCTTGCCGATGTGCACCTCACCCGGTCTAGCGTCCGTATCCGCAGGCCGTCCTGCGGCGACGAGATCGGCGTCCGATCCTGACGGACCAAGCGGCTCGAAGGCTCGAAATTCCGCACGCGCCGCGTCGATTGTGGGCAGCACGGGGGTCCCGGAGGGCGATTCGAGCAAGACCACCAGGCAGGCGGCTCCGGCGACGAACATCACGACACCGCCGGCGACCACCCTGGCGAATCGCGTCACGGCAGGATGTCGATCCGACTCACGAAGCAGAAGCCGTTGTGGGTCTTGGTGTCGTCCACCCAGAGTCGTACAGTCTTGTCCAGCGCGAACGCCATCTGGGCAGAATCGAACATGCGCGCGGCGTTCGACTTGCTGGCATGGTCGCCGCTGCAACTGAACGTCACCCAGTTGCCACTGCAGTTCAAGCCTTCCGTGCTCGGCGAGACGCTCAGATTGACCGCGCAACTGCCCCACCGATCATCGGAAACCGTGAGCGTTCGCCTGATCTTGGCATCGACGCTAGTCGTCGTGGCATTGATCGATGCGGCAGGTGCCAGCAGAAGGGAGAGTGCCAACGTACCTTGGATGAGCGGGCGAATGTTCATGGAGCCTCCTAAGCCACAGGTCGACGTTCGCGTATCTCGGAACCGATGACTGGCAACGTATCGCCTGCGGCAGCGACTGTCAATCCGCGTTGGACGGTTGGACTGGACGGTTCTGAGTTGGTGGGAGACGGCGAAACCGGCTATGCTTTTCGCGCACGGCAATGCCAACTGGCAGGCAGGTCCGAGACCTGCCGCCGACCGGGCATTGACCGCGTCGCACGGCCATGCCGCCAACAACGCTGGGTTCGCGCCACTGGCGGGGACCTATCCGTTATTCGGATCGCCTGGTTGACATCTACATGAACCATGTTGGCCCGATGAATACCAAACGTCGCCGAATTCGCGCCCGCCTACTGCGGTTCGCCCGAGTCGTGGGGAACATCGGCTGCGCCCTGCGCGCCGTTGGGGGATGGGCACCGCTAGTGCGGCAATTGGGGCGCGGGCGAAGAACGGGTTGGCGCGATGTCTACGGCACGCTGATCGGCCTCGTGGCGATCGGCGGACGGCACCGACACCGCTGGTACCGCCGTTGGCTCGAACGCGCCGAACCAGCGGTGGAGACCGGAGCCGTCCGCGAAGCATCCAGCAAGCTGGCGCTAGCCATATCCGTCGATCGCCTAGATGATGCCGAGCTCGATTTCCTCGTCGATCGGGTCGCGCAATGTTCGTTGCACACGGTGTTCGTCGACGCGGGCAGCGCCCAGGCCGAGACGGCCCGAACGGCGCTGGGGCGAGCCGGAGTGACGACGGTCCTGACGCGCGGTGAACTCGATTCGTCCATGCTCGCCAGCGGATGCACCGGGTTGGTCCTTCTCGGGCGCAATTGGTGCCCGAACCCGGTCCACCTCGGTGCGCTGTCGGCGGCACTCGAGCGTGGGCCGGACCTGGTGTACGGGGATTCGGACGAGATCGATGCCAAGGGCCGTCGCCGCCGACCGCGCCTGAAGCCGGACTTCTCGATAGACCTCTTTCTCTACGAGGACTTCGCATCCGGTTTCCTGGGCGTTTCACGCGCCTTCCTCGAGGCGTCGCGCGAATGGGATTTCGCCGATCCCCACGGGAGCCTGCTCAAGTGGCTGCCCGCCGCCAACCGGATCGAACACCTGCCGCTGATTCTCGGCCACGCACTGCATTGCGGGCGTCCACCGCACGAACCGCCAGCATTCTTGCAGTCGTTCCTCGGCCAACGCTACGGCGAGGGTGCGCGTGTCGAGCAGGTGGCGTCCGAGCAGTCGTCGCCAAGCTGGCGCTGCCGGTTCGGTACCGAGGCCGCAAGGATCAGCGTCGTCATTCCAACGCGAGACCGTCTCGACCTGCTCGCGCCGTGCGTCCGGAGTCTGTTCGAGACCAACGATCCGGCGCGGTTCGAGGTGTTGGTCGTTGACAACGCTTCGACCGAATCCGCCACCCGCGAGTGGCTCGCGAGCATGACCAGTAGCCGCGAGTCCTTTCGAGTGGTCGGCGCGGATTGCGAGTTCAACTGGTCGCGACTGAGCAATCTGGGCATCGATGCCGGCACCGGCGACGTCTTCGTGTTCCTCAACAACGACACCTTGTCCGTCGACAGCGGCTGGCTGGATCGCCTGGCGGAATACGCCGTGCGCGACGGCACCGGGGCGGTCGGTCCCCTGCTGCTGTACGAAGACGGGAGCATCCAGCACGCCGGGCTGATCATCGGCTACGGCGATCTCGCGGATCAGATCTATCGGGGAACCCGGCCGGACTTCGACGATCACGCCTTCGTATCCCCGCTGCTGCCCCGCAACGTCGCCGCCGTGACCGGTGCTTGCCTGGCCGTCAGCCGCCGCACCATCGAGGCCATCGGCCCGTTCGACACGCGACTCCCCGTGTCGGGCGATGTCGAGTTCTGTCTACGCGCCCTCGACCACGGGCTGTGCAACGTGTACGCGGCCGATGTCGCGCTCCATCACTACGAATCCCGTACCCTTGGACGCCGAACCTACCCGGAGGACACGCGGCGGCTAGCGCGTCTCGTCAACGAGCGAATGCCGAGAGATCCCTTCTACAACCCGAACCTGACGCGCGTTGCGGGCGTGGGGCGGGGCGGTCCCGACTTCGCCTTGCTGCACGACGATACGGCGAGCAGCCATCTGCTCGCGGCGTCGAGTACGCCGCCCGCTGCAAAGCCGCGCCCGCCCAAGTGGAAGCCGCCTCCATCCAAGAAGACGCCGAACCCAGACCCCAACCTGGATTTCGTCTTTTTCTGGAAGCAGAACGACACCGGCATCTACGGCCGACGACAGGACATGCTCGTCAAGTACCTGGCGAAGCACCCTCGTGTGCACCGCATCTTCCATTTCGATGTTCCGATTGACGTTCGTACGTGGCTCCGGCACCCGCTGTCGATGGGTCTTCGTGGTACCGAAGCGACTTCGGTGGTACGTCAAACACTCCGGCGCAAGTTCCGCTTGGCAGACTACGGCAATGTTCGGTTCGATACGTTCCTGTATCTCGACAGCAGGCGAGTGCTGCTTGGTTCGTTGTTCCGGTTGCTGGGAACCAGCCGGGACTATTCGCGTTTCCTCCACCGAATCTATCGTCGCCACAAGATCGGTGGACGCCGTACCGTGTTCTGGGTCTGCCCGACGGTCTTCGACTTCCCAGCGCTGTGCGACTGGTTCCAACCGGACTTGGTGGTCGCCGACATCATCGACGACCAGCGCCAATGGCCTACCACGCCCGAGCACAGAGAGCGCCTGGATCGGAACTACGAGGAAGTGCTCAGCCGCAGCGACGTGGCCCTGGCCAATTGTTCGAGCGTCCTTCGGGCGATGTCGCCGCTGGCAGCCAACATCCATCTGGTTGCCAACGCCGCCGAGATACTGGACGAAGAGTCGCGGCAATGGCAGAAGCCCGTTGAACTGCGCCGACTTGCCGGTCCGGTTATCGGCTACGTAGGGAATCTCGACGCCATCCGCATGGACCTGGGTTTGGTGGCCGCCATCGCCGAAAAACGGCCCGACTGGAATCTCGTCTTCATAGGTTCGGCGCACCAAGACAATCGCTTGCTGGCACTGGCGCGGAGAGGCAATGTCCACATTCTCGGTGTGCGCCCCTACCACAAGGCCCTACGCTACATCCGGCACTTCGACGTGGCGATGATCCCGCACTTGGACAACGCCCTGACACGCCACATGAACCCGCTGAAGATGTACGTCTACTTCGCCCTGCGGGTTCCCATCGTCGCGACGCCGATCGCCAATACCGACGCCATCGGCGAATTCGTCGAAGTCGGCCGGTCGACGGACGAATTCATCAACCGAATCGAGCACTGTCTCGAACACGATGTCCTGGCAGGACGCGAAGCACGCATCAAGGAACTACTCCGTGAGAATTCCTGGAACGATCGAGTGGACCGCATCATGGCCCTCGTAGATCAAGCACTCGCCGAGAAGGCGGCGTCAGGGCAGGCGTCGCGGGAATCGTAGCGCCTGCGCTTCCAGGAACGTGCGAGCGCCGATGTCGAGAAATCGCGGTCCGGCCAGGTGCCCATCGATCAGGCTGGCAAGCGTCGGCAGGACCGCCGCATAGCTTGCGTGCTCCAGGAACCACCGCCGGGAAACCACCGCTTGCCGTCGGCGCTCCTCGGCGGCGGCCCGAAGCCAATAGTCGACTCTGCCGGCTAGGGTATCCGCCGTCACCGGCTCAACGACACCCGCCTCGATCAGGGGTTCAAGCGGTTCCGTGCGACTCGCCAACACGGGGATGCCCATTGCCGCAGCGTCGACTACCTTTGCGGGCAACTGGTACCGACTAATCTCGCTCTGTGTGTCCTGCAGGAGACAGACGAGGTCAGCCACCGCAAGCAGTTCGGGAAGCCTCTCGAACGGCTGGTCCGGCACCATTTTCAGGACATCGCCGCCGGCACGCTTGAGATCCGCCGCGAACCACTCGTCCGGCGGCGTGCCGACCACGACCAGCCGGAAGTCGCGCGAACCGCATGCCTTCACGGCTTGCAACACCTGCATTACGCCCTTGTGCGGCCGGGGCGTGCCCACGAACAGGACTACCCGGTGGCTGCGGCGCAAGCGTAGACGGCGACGCGCGGCCGCCGCGTCCACGCGCGCCGGATCGAAACGCGTCTCGTCCCGGGCATGGGGAACCACCACGCCCCCGTATCGGCGTGCCAGTGCCGGATTCGATACCAGCAATTCGTCGGCGTAAGGCAAGAGCCGCTCGGCATAGCGTGTCCACGACTCGTCATGGGGCGTCACCAGCGTCTGCGGCGGCACCTCCGCCAAGTTGGCAAGCGGCTGCCGGTTCTCGAAGAACGCGAGTTCGTAGTCGTCGACGTCGACCAACAGCGGCCGGTTGCGCACCGCCTTCAACATCAATCCCAGCTGGACCGCGGGAAGCCGGGCTTTGCAGGCAATCACCGCGTCCGCGTCGATGCGGGACACCATAGCCGAGAGCGTTTGCTGGAACGCCGGGAAGTCGCATCCCGGTGTCACCTTCGGTTGGACTCTCGCGTCGCGCAGCGGCTTCCACACCGCATCGCCGTACCGAGGGAACTGGAATCCGATCAATGCGACGTTGTAGCGCCGCTCGAGGGCTTCGGCGAGCAGATGCGCCCTGCCAAGCGGATTGTGGCCCACGTCCCAAGCGATAACCGCTACAGTCGGGACATCGCGCTTCGGTGCCGAG
This sequence comes from Pseudomonadales bacterium, assembly GCA_047518105.1. GTDB lineage: Bacteria > Pseudomonadota > Gammaproteobacteria > Pseudomonadales > Azotimanducaceae > VXYL01. The sequence goes on from JAKZRQ010000243.1 coordinate 9,812, forward strand.
GATTCTCGGCGTCGAAGCAATCGAATTCGCTTCGCAATCCCAACCCGCAACGGAACTCCATCGAAGTGCACAGACGGCACGGCGGGGACGCCTTTAGGGGCATTCCAATGATCAACGACCCCCTGAATGCGATGCGCATTCGCAACGGGCTCGGTCGTTCCAGCCGGAGAGACGCCGTCCTCCACCGTTCGCCGCTGCGGGAGCTGCCGTTCGCTGGCATCGGCCAGTTCACCGACTTCGTAGCGGCGGATGAGCAAACCCTCGCCATCACCGGCAAATTCCAACCCGCGCAGATCCTCGCGCTCACGCGGCATCGCGAGAAAGTCGTCGATCTCCGGGTGGCGATAGCACATGTCGACCTCGATGGGTGCGCGCATTATGCGTCAACGCGGACGGAATGTACCTGTGCAGCGCAGCGCAACACTCAGTAGAATGGCACTCTGCTCGTTAAACTACCCAAGCGTGTCAACGATCCTAGTCACCGGCGGTTCTGGATTCATCGGTTCGAATTTCATCCGCTACTGGCTTGGCGAACATCCCGCCGACCGCGTCGTCAACTACGACCTCCTGACCTACGCCGCGAACCCTGCCAATCTTGCGGACATTGCAGGATGCGCCGCCGGCGGAGCCGCGCCGCCGAACCGCTACACCTTCGTGCATGGCGATATCGGCGACTACGACCGGGTGTTGGCGACCTTGCGCGAGCACCAGGTTGACGTCGTCGTGAACTTCGCCGCCGAGTCGCATAACAGCCGCGCCGTGGTTCATCCCGAGGCCTTCTTCCAAACCAATGTGGTCGGCACGGTCCAACTGATGCGCGCAGCCATGGCCGCGCAAGTTCGTCGGTTCCATCACGTATCGACCTGCGAGGTGTACGGCGACCTTCCCCTGGACGACTCCACCCGCGCCTTTACCGAAGCGTCGCCACGGGTCCCCAAGACGCCCTACAACGCGTCCAAGGCTGCGGCCGACCTGGCAGTAAACGCGTTCCACCGCACCTACGGCCTGCCGGCGACCACCTCCAGCTGCGCCAACAACTACGGCCCCTATCAGTTTCCAGAGAAAGTGATCCCTCACTTCGCGGTGAGCGTCCTGGACGGTCGGCCGATGACGCTCTACCGCAGCAGCCGCCATCGACGCGAGTGGCTGCATGTGGACGACCACTGCCGCGCCATCGACAGCATCCTCGACCTGGGCGTCGTGGGGGAGACCTACAACGTCGGCAGCGGCGTTGAAGTCGACGTCGAGGGCATCGCCGATGGCATCCTGGATTTGCTTGGCCTCGCGCCTTCCTTCAAGACCTACGTCCCCGACCGACCGGGCCACGACCGCCGCTACCTGCTGGACTCGTCCAAGATTCGCCACGAGCTCGGCTGGCGCCCGGAGATCGATTTCGAGGAGGGATTCGGACAAACGGTGCGCTGGTACCGGGATCACGAGGCGTGGTGGCGACCGCTCTTGAAGCGCCTGGAGATCGACGAGACGAACTGGGGTACCGTTGCCGCCGGGGCCGCCAAGGCCTAGGCCGAAGCGACACGCACACCAACAGCAACTGACAAGACGATGCCCGCCCAGTCGATGGAAGAGTTGGTTGCGCTCTGCAAACGCCGCGGTTTCGTGTTCCAGTCGAGCGAAATCTACGGCGGACTGCAGGGCGTCTACGACTACGGCCCCCTTGGCGTGGAGTTGAAGAACAACCTGAAGAGCGCCTGGTGGCGTTCAATGGTGTACGAACGCGACGATGTCGAGGGCTTGGATTCGGCGATCCTCACCAACCCCCGCGTATTGCACTACTCCGGCCACGAGGACACGTTCTCCGATCCGCTCGTGGATTGCCGCCAGTGCAAGACCCGCTGGCGCGCCGACCATCTCGACGACGGCGGCTGCCCGCGTTGCGGGTCGCGGGATCTGACCGATGCCCGGCCCTTCAATCTGATGTTCAAGACCAGCGTAGGGCCCGTGGAAGACGGTTCCTCCTTCGCCTACCTCAGACCCGAGACAGCGCAGTCGATGTTCACCAACTTCAAGAACGTGCTGGACTCCACGACCGCCAAGCTGCCTTTCGGCATCGCGCAGATCGGCAAGGCATTCCGCAACGAGATCACGCCGCGCAACTTCATACTCCGCGTCCGCGAGTTCGAGCAGATGGAGCTCGAGTTCTTCGTCGAACCCGGCACCGACGAAGAATGGCACGAGCGATGGGTGGCGGATCGGGTTGGCTGGTGGCGCAAGCAAGGCATCGACGACAGCAACCTCGAACTCCTGCATGTCGCCGAAGCCGAGTTGGCGCACTACTCCAAGGCCACGGTGGACGTCATGTACCGCTTCCCGCACGGCATGGAAGAACTCGAAGGAATCGCCAATCGAACCGACTTCGACTTGGGCGCCCACACCAAGAATCAACGGGACCTCGACATCACCGCCAAGGTGATGGTCAACGACGAGTCGAACGCGCGGCTCGCCGTGCAGAGCCAGACCGACCGACGCTGGCAGGTCCCCTACGTCATCGAGCCCTCCGCCGGGGTGGACCGGGGCGTCCTGGCAGTGCTCAATGAAGCGTACCGCATCGATCGGCTGCCCAATGGAACCGAGCGCACCGTGCTGTCGTTGCCGGGGCACTTGGCGCCGGTCAAGGCGGCCGTGATGCCGTTGAAGCGCAATCACGAAGGCATCGTCGGTCGTGCACGCGCCATCAAGACCGAACTCATGAAGCTTGGACTCGGCCGCGTTATGTTCGAGAATACAGGCAACATCGGCAAGGGCTACCGTCGCCATGACGAGATCGGTACGCCGTTGTGCGTCACGGTGGACTTCCAAACCCTTGACGATGAATCTGTAACCGTCAGAGACCGGGACACGATGGCCCAGGAACGCATCGCCGCTACCGGTCTCGACGCCTATCTACGGGAGCGTATTGCATGACCCGTGCCGTGATCTCGACCATCGGCGAAGACCGCCCGGGTGTCGTGAACGAAATCGCCAAGATCGTTCACGACTTGAACCTTTCCATCGAGGACAGCCGGATGACGGTGCTCGGCGGCGAGTTCGCCGTGCTGATGGCCGTGGCCGGCGGCGATCTGCCGCTGAAGCGGTTGGAGACAAAGCTCGGCAAACTCGCCGAGGAGATCGACTTGGCCTTCCTGTTCCGGCGCACGGACGCACGCAAGAACGTCGAAGGTCGCATACCCTACACGGTGAGCGTCACCGCCATGGATCATCCTGGGATCGTGCACCGGGTTGCGAGCTTCTTCTCGTCGCAGAACATCAATGTCTACAACCTCGACACGGTTACGGAACGGGCCGCACACACCGGAACCCCGATATTCTCGTTGGTCATGGAGGTCGAAGTGCCACCCGAGATCAGGATTGTCGAATTGCGCGACAGCTTCTTCTACTTCTGCGACGACCACGACCTCGACGGCGAGCTCAGACCGTCGTAGCGGTCTGCGGCGGCCCTTGCCAGCATGTCCACAGGCGAACGCAATATCACGCGCATCGAACACCGCGTCGCCACCACCGAGCGCGAGGACCAAAATCGCCATTTCGGAGGCGTACTCTGGTTCACTGGCCTATCGGGCGCCGGCAAGTCGACCCTCGCGTTCGCCCTCGAAGAGCAGCTTTTCCGCAAGGGCTTCCAAGTCTACGTGCTCGACGGAGACAACCTGCGATCCGGTCTCAATGCGGACCTCGGCTTCTCCCCCAAGGACCGAACCGAGAATATCCGTCGGATCGGCGAAGTTGCCGCGTTGTTCGCCGATGCAGGAATCGTGTGCATTTCCGCCTTCATCTCCCCATACCGCGCCGACCGGGAAATCGCGCGCCGCGCCACTGCCAAGTTCCATGAAGTGCATATCCGGGCGGACGTCGAGACTTGCGAGCGGCGGGATCCCAAGGGACTGTACCGGCGCGCGCGTGCCGGCAAGATCAAGAACTTCACCGCCATCGACGATGTCTACGAAGAGCCCAACGACCCCGCCTTGATCATCGACACCAACAACAGTACCGTCGAGGATTCCCTCGCCTTGTTGTTGGACTACGTGACCGCGAACTTCCTTTGACCACGATGCCACGGACGCTCTACCAGCATCCCGCATCCTCACGAACAGGCTCGACAATCCGCGCGTCTCAACTCTTCCCATGACCATGCAATCCTGCGATCGGAGAATGCCATGCAGATAGTCGTCCTCGGTATGCATCGTTCGGGCACGTCGGTCGTCGCTCGTCTATTGAATCTCATGGGCGCCTATTTCGGCGCCGAGAACACCAGCACCGGAGCCAGCGAAGAAAACGAAAAGGGGTTCTGGGAACGCATGGACGTTCGCTCCCTAAACGATTCGATTCTCCACAACGCCAACTGCGATTGGGACAGAATCGCCGACTTCAATACAGAATCCATCCCTCCTGTATTCCTGGACGCATATCAACGTTCCGCCATGGAAATCATTCTGAACCTCGACGCCCATCGGCCCTGGTTCATCAAAGAGCCTCGCCTCTGCGTACTCTTTCCAGTGTGGAGGCATGTTCTGGAGATGCCCTTCTGTGTCCACGTCATCCGAAATCCGGTCGAGGTCGCACAATCCTTGAAGGTCCGCAATGGGATTCCGATAAAGGCTGGACTTGCCCTTTGGGAGGTGTACAACAAACGCGCTATCGCGGCATCGTCGACCTTGCCTCGCCATTTCCTGTCCTATGCGGACTTGCTGGCTTCGCCGCAGGACGTCGCCGAGGGCCTCAGGAACGCACTCGCATCCCATTGCGGCTATGCGTTTCGCGTTCCCACGCGCATGGAGCTCGAAGCTTTTGTCGATCAGAAGCTCTACCGGCAGCGTTCTGACGAAGACTCGATTCGGACGGTCGCGAAGAGTCAAGCAACCCTCTTCGAACTGATGAAGAAAGCCGTCGTTTCCAACGAGATCGATCCGCCACCCATCACCAAGTCGTCCATCAACGTCCTGCGGCGATTCGAGTCGAGCGGGCAGCACCTAGCTGCCAGAATGCGAAGAAGCAATGCACGTGAGCGGAGTAGTTGGCGAAACGCCGATCCGCAGCTTACGTTGAAAAGCATGGAACTTGACCGTGCCCTTGCCGATGCCGCCAACCGGCGATCTGCTCTCGAGGGCAAGGACCGCACAATCAGCCAGATGCGTACGGATGCACAGAACTACAACACGCAGCTCGCTCTGAAGAACCAGCGAATCGAGCAATTGGTCGCAGAGGGAAAGGTAAGGCTTGCCGTGCAGGACAAAGCCGTCCAGCAATTGGTCGCAGAGCGAAATACGGCTGCAAGTACGGTCAAATCCCTGACTACCGAGCATCACGCCCTAACGGTAAGGCTTGCCGTGCAGGATAAAGCCGTTGAACAGCGGAGCGCCGAGATCCGCCTGCTCAAGGCGAACATCTCCTCCAAGGATCAGGCAATTCGTGCCTCTGGGGTGACAATTGAACGGCTGAGGGCGGATTTGACGGCTTTGCAGACGACCTCCCGAAGGGCTGTACGGTCCACGACCGAGGAAAACGTCCGCCTTGCCGCTACGGTCAAATCCCTGACTACCGAGCATCACGCCCTAACGGTAAGGC
>JAKZRQ010000244.1:0-3766 GCA_047518105.1 Pseudomonadales bacterium
CAACCATTGGGGACAGCCATGGTGACCTTGCTCGACGGCGGCATGGGCCGGGAAATTCAGCAACGCCGGCCGGAAGCCGCGCACGGGCTGTGGTCCGCCAGCGTGCTCGTCGACGAACCCGAACTCGTGGTGGAGATCCACCGGGAGTACATCGATGCCGGCGCGGCTGTCATCACCACCAACAGCTATTCGACGGTACCGAGCTATCTCAGCAAGGCTGGGATCGAGGACCGTTATCGGGAACTCACCAAACTCGCCGCGACGTTGGCCCGCCGGGCCGTCCGGGATAGTGGCAAGGACGTCGGTGTCGCCGGGTCGTTGCCGCCGCTCGAAGAGAGCTATCGCGCCGATCTGGTCCCGCCTGCGGAGGTCGCGGGGCCGATCTACCAAGGTGTGGTCGAGGCGCTTGGCGGCGACGTCGACCTGTTCATCTGCGAGACGATGTCTTCAGCCGCCGAGGCGCAGGTTGCGGCGAGCGCCGCGCTGGCACATGGCGAAGGAAAGCCGGTCTACGTGTCCTGGACGCTCCACGAAACGCCAGGCGGTGGACTGCGCAGCGGCGAGACCGTCAAGGACGCTTTCGACGCGTTGGCCGATCTCGACGTCGATGCCTTCCTGTTCAACTGCACGCACCCGGAAGCCATCGAAGTGGGTCTGCGGGAGCTTGGACTCCTCACGGGGAAGCCCATCGGCTGCTACCCCAACCGGCTCAACAAAGTGCCCGAAGGCTGGACGCTCGACAACGAGATCACCACCGGCTTGCGCCGCGACCTTCCCCGGAACATCTACGTGTCGGCGATGCTCCGCAGCATCGAGGCGGGCGCAACCATCGTCGGCGGCTGCTGCGGCATCGGACCTTCGGACATCCGAGCCTTGGCGGTTCGGTTGGAGATCATCTAGCCAGTTCCGCCGCCAGCGCGTCGTCCAGCTCGGCTGCGCGGTTGTGCGCCGGTCGGTCGTACATCCGTCGAACATAGTCCGAGATCGTCGGTCGATCCTTGATCGAGCCGAACTCGAGTCCCCAGCCCAATTGCGCGCCGACGTAGACATCAACTGCCGTGAACGTCTCGCCCGTGATGTAGGGTGCCTTCTCGAGTTGCCATTCCAGCGTGTCGAGAGTCGCCGTGAAGTTTCGGTAGCCCACCATGCCTTCCCGTTCGGGAGCGATCTCGACGCCCAGGCCGTGGTTGATCGCGGCGGGTTCCAAGCAGCCAGCGCCGAATAGCATCCACCGGTAGTAGGGGCCGCGCGCGGAAGGCGGTGGTGCCAGGCCCGCATCCGGAAACACGTCCGCCAGGTAGGCGCAGATCGCCGCGCACTCCGTGACGACCACGTCGTCGTGAACGATCACCGGCACCTTGCCCATGGGATTCAGGTTCAGGAAGTCCGGGTCGCTGATCTTCTTGCCGAGTTCCATGACAACCGTGTCGTATGCCGCTCCGGCCTCTTCCAGCATCCAGCGGGCGATGCGTCCACGGGACATGGGGTGGGTGTAGAAAGTCAGGGTCATTCATTGCCTCCGAGCAGGTTGACGTGCCTAAAGCACGTCGAAGATGTGACTATACTTCAGCACGAACTCGCGCCGAGGTTGACCGAGCCTGCTGTACGCCCCGAAGGGTCGCCACTCGCTCAAGGTGTCGCGCTTTACGAACGTCCGCTGGAGAAACAGGTTCACACTGCGATAGTCCCGTCGCCCCACGAAGCCGACTTCGGGATTGAAGCTGGCGCCAACCTCGTGATAGCTCGCGCTATAGGACCAGGTGGACGAGTTGTAGGCACCGAATACCGACGCTGCATGGTCGTCGCCGTCGAATCCCGGTGTGCGCGTTCGCGCCGCGAAGACGTGGACTTGGGTGTTGGCGCCGATACCCAAGCTGCCGTCGACGCCGTAGGCCTGGTTGTCTGTGCCTCTGCCACGCCGATCAGTGGCGATGAAGCCCACCGACGAGCGGTTGTGCAGTTCCCGGCTGACCCGGGCGACGGTGAAGTCGTTGCTGTCGATCTCGCCAACACGACCGGTCTGCATGTGCAGGAAGCCGATATTGGTCGCGGCGCCGACCTTGCCGGAGATGCGCACGCCCCCGCCGATGGGCAGTCGGCGTCCATCGGGCGCGATCCCGATGCGGCGGCTGTGGAAGAGCTGGACAGTGCCGGGGATGCCGACCTCGAAGGCGCCGGCGTTCTCGAGGAAGAACGGCCTCGTCTCGGGAAAGAACAGGCTGAAACGGCCGAGGTTCACCTGCTACCGATCGGACTCGACCTGCGCGAAGTCCGTGTTGTAGGTCAGGTCGAGGGTGAGGCTCGGCGTGATGGAATACTTGACGTCGAAACCGACGTCCTGATCGTGGTCTGAACCCCGCGCATCGCCGCCCCGGTTCACTCGACCGAGCGCATAGGGCGTGACCTTGAGATTGCGCCGGCTGGGGCGGTACTTTGATGCCGTCGATGACGCCCGCGAGCGACAAGCGGAACATGCTGAACGGGCGAGGCGCCGGTGCCCAGTAGGAGACCTCGTTGTTGCGCCGAATGATCCGTGCGAAGTTGACGCCCCAACTGTGCACCTCGCCCTTGCCGTAGCGCAGCGACTGGAAGGGGATCGCGAACTCCGCGCTCCATCCCTTGTCGTGGGTCTTCGTGCGCACTTCCCAGACCGTGCTCCAGTTCCAGTCGGGGGATTCGTTCGCCACCTGGCCGTCGTACTCCGCGCCGACGGGATTGGTGCCGAACACCATCCCGGCCTGTTCGGTCCGGTAGGTGTCCAGCACCATGCTGAAGGAGTCCGACTGGAAGCCGTCGTTCGAAACCGTGATGGCGGACGGGTCCGTCTCGTGGCAGATCACGCCGACATGTAGCGTGTCGGCGGTGTACCCGAAGTACACCTCGGTGCGCTGCGACGCCGGTGCGCCGTTGTCCGGCTGGAGTTGGCGGAACCCGGTGAAGGGGACAAGCCCCCGCCATGCGGGATCGTCGGCGACGTCACCGTCGAGCACCGGAGGGTGGTCCAGGCGTGCGGCGCTACCGTGCGGACGCTCTTCGGCAGCGGCTATGGAAACCACGCCTAGGACGAGTGCGAGCAGGGCGGATGACGAACGAACAAACAACATGGCGCAGCGGGTGGGTTGAGGAGCGGATTCGCGATCTGAGTCGCCAAAGCCGCAAAAGGAGCGCGCGATTATCCGAGCGCACCTCGGGAGCGTCAAACCTTGCACGCACGCACTTGGAACGTTGTGTCTTCCGGTCGTCGTCGGGACCGGTGGTTCGCTGTTCAACCGCCGCGGTATTCGTCGAGGAACTCGGGCTGGTTCGAGGATCGGAGCGCCGCGACGCGGTTGGTTCAGTTCCCCGGCTGCACCGGCGGATTGCCCGGAAGTTCGGTCGACGCCTGTTGCTTCGACGGTGCCGCGGCGACCGGGGAAGTGAGGTGTGGAGAAACGGCGTTGTACGTGCCAAGCCCGACGAGCAGGGTGAAACCCAAGGCCATTCCTCCGAGTAGCATGTTGAACTTGCCCGAGAACTCCCGGTGGACGGATTCGATCTTCACGTCCAGTGCGTCGAACTTGGTCTCGAACTTGGCGTCCAACGCCTCGAACTTGGTCTCGAACTTGGCGTCCATCGCCTCGAACTTGGCGTCGAACTTGGTGTCCATCGCCTCAACGGTGGCCTCCATGATCCGGATGTTGGCTTGCACGGGTCCGAGCGCTTCGTCCAGGTCACTCCTGGTAAGCATCCGGTCCGCCAGTTCATCGCCGAGGGCACGCGCCATGCC
>JAKZRQ010000245.1:0-5441 GCA_047518105.1 Pseudomonadales bacterium
CGGGACCCGCCGTATCGGCATGGGGTTCGAGCGCGTTGGCGATCTGACGGCAACGGTGGAAACCGGCGTAGTAGGCGCGGCTGCAGGCGTTGCGCCAGTCCACTTCCGCTTTGCCGCGGCCCAGCGCGACCGCCGAGTCGAGGATCTCCCTCGGCGTGACGGGCATTAGACGCGTGCGCCGATGAACATCGGGACGAAGCGGAATCCCGGATCCTCCATGAGGTCGGGGTGCGACACGACCTCGTCCACGAACTTCACGTTCAGCCGGCCAGCCTCCGCCGGGGTCGCGTCCACCAACTGCTCGTAGAGGAACGAACGGGCTTCCCGGGGATCTTCCCACATCGCGCTCGTCAGGCCACGGACACGCTCGCCGCGCTGCAGGGTGGACATGATCGCGAGCAGGCGCTGCACGGCGCGCTCGCTGAACAGGTTCGCGTTCGCGGCAGCGGCAAGACCCGCAAGTCTAGGCGTCATGGCGTGCGTTTCGTCCGGCACAAGGGCGTTCCAGCGTTCGCACAACCGCCGTCCTTCGGCGAAGTGGCCGGCGGCGATGGCCAGGCGGATGGCATGATCAATCAGGAACCTGTCGTCCGGAATCCGCCGCTGCGCGGTCGCCCCCGCCTCGAATGCCGCTTGTCGCTCCTCGACGTTCGACAGCGCTACGGAGTAGTTGTAGTTCGTCTCGGCGGTGTCCAAGTGCTGGAGCGCGATGCGGAAGTGATCGTGAACGAGGTCGACATCCCACCGCAGCGACGCGACCCCGCCCAGCACGGTGTGCGCGCCGACGATGTCCGCGGACATGAGACGTCGCGCGTCCTGCTCCAATCGAAGGAGCATCACTTCGTTCGCGACGTCGTCCTCGCTGGACTGCGACAGGCGCTCGATCAGCCCGCTGGACTGGCTCTTCGGTGACGGTCGGTAGTGGATCACGGTTCGTTCGCCCAACGGTTGGCGATGTCGGCAGACTACCACTCCGATGAGCGAGCAGCGGTGGCGGCACCGGGCCGGTTGTCCCGCCGTTGGCGCGTCGCTCATGTAGGGCAGTCGGCAAGGTTCCGGTCATAGACGTCGTCAACCAGAGGCAGAATGCCGAATTGGCGGCCTTCGGCATGGTGGACGTCGAGGGCGCACGCCTGCGCGGGCAGCGTGCCCGTTGATGGTTTGGAGGGTCGGGACGTCCGCCGAGAGTCGGGCCGAAGGAGGGACTACGGTCCGGCTCTCCGAACTCGTGTCTACCGCTCAAGCGCCATGATAAGGATGGTCGACGGCAACCCAACGTTCGCCACCGTCGTGCGCATCACGCGGGCTTTGGGCCTGCAACCACGAATCACAACCCAACCGCTACCGACGCTGCGGCACGATCACCGTTCAGCAGGACACCGGCCTGCCATCGGCGCCCTCGACGATCCCGTCGCCATCGCTGTCGCGACCGTGGCGGATGCGGCCTTGGGCGTTGATGATGAGTTTGCGGGCGTTCTTGGGGTTGCCGTCCGGCGGGCAGATGAGCAGGTTGCCGGATTGCGAGTCGGTGAGACCGTTGGGTTTCATGGAAAGCGATAGGCGGTTCCGAAACGAACGCCAGGTGACCCGGTATCCCGTGGGCAGGGGCGGCAGGCGATGCGCGACGGGCTCGGCGGTTTCGCGCAGCCCGTTGGCGTTGGCGTCGAGGAAGATGATCGCGCCCTCGTGCCAACTGTCGCGGTGTCCGCAGCCGCCGCCCGCGCCCGGGCAGAGGGTTGCGGTGACCCTGCGGGATACCGCGATTTGGCGTGCGAACTGCACCGCGCGGGCCATCTGCTCGGCGGCAGCGTCGGCCTGGTTGCGGACAATGAGCACGGACAGCCCCGGCGTCGCGGCGGCTGCCAGCAGCGCGGCCACGGCCAGCGCGGTCATCAATTCGGTGATGGTGAGTCCCCCGATGATTGCCTTCCCGCGCCGGCGCATGGCGCGGCGACGTCGTCGGGCATGGTCGGGGGCGCGTTGCCGGTCTCCGCGAACAGGGTGGATGGGTGGTTGGTCGTTCATGGCACGCTCGGGGGCCGACTACTCGCCGATTCCGATTGGAGAGATGCCAGCATGGCCTGCGTGCCCGGCGCCGGCTAGTGGGCAAGGTCTGATTCGGCTGTGGGAAATCAGCCCGTGCGGCGGTGGCGAATCCGCGCGTCTAGGAAGCCTCGGTGTCGGCGGTCTCCGCGCGTCGGATTTTCAGCGGCGGCGGTACCTTGGGACGGCTCAGCAACCCGAAACTCATCAGGTTCACCCAGGAGCGCTGGCGGTTGTCGATGATCTTTTCGAGCACGAGTTGGCCTTGGTCGTCGAAGGCGTGGTAGTCCGGGAAGTTCAGGGCCAACACCTCCAGCGCGTCATTCGCGGCCTCGTGCAGGCCGAGCTGCCAGTTGGCTTCCACCAGCACGGCCAGCGCGTCGGCGGTCACCGTGGTCTGGGAGAAGTTCTCGACGATATGGCGGGCGCGGTTCGCTGCCGCCACGTACGCGTTCCGCCCCAGGTAGTAGGTGGCGATGGTGAACTCGGTCCGGGCCAGCACGTCGCGCAGGTAGATCATCCGCTGCTGGGCGTCGGTCGCGTAGTCGCTGTCCGGGTAGAGCGAGACCAGATCGTTGAAGTCGGCGAACGCCTGCCGGAGATTGGTGACGTCGCGGCGTGAAACATCCGTGCTCATGAAGCGGCGGAATAAGCCGCCGCTCTCGGCCAGTGAAATGAGACCGCGCATGTAGTACGCATAGTCCACGTGCGGGTGCTGAGGATGGAGCCGGATGAACCGATCGGCCGCGGCGCGCGCGGCGTCGTGGTCGGCGATCATGTGGTTGGCATAGATCAACTCCAACTGCGCCTGTTCCGCATAGCTGCCGAACGGGAACCTCGCCTCCAGGCGCTGCAGGCGGGTGATGCTGTCGGTGTAGTTGCCGGAGCGCAGGCTCAACTGGGCATCGTCGTAGAGGATAGCTTGGCTGTTCTCGCCGGGATCATCCGCAGCGTCGTCATCGCGGTTGAACCACGCGCAACCGGCGGTAGCGAGGACCAACGCGGCGGTAGCGGCGGCAACAGCGGACAAAAGGCGGTGGTTCGGCATGACTTTCCTCCAGCCTCCAGCGGGTATCGTAGCAGCGGCGGCTCGCCCGGCGCTATGCTTATCGCGTGGACGACACGGTTGACGATACGGCGACGATGGTCGAATTGGACGCCGTCGTGCCGGCGGAGTTCAACGGCGAGCGCTTGGATCGGGCGACGGCTCGGCTGTTCGCCCATCGCGCCGCCGAAGACCCGGCGCTCGCGGTGTCCCGTTCGGAACTGACCCGCTGGATCCGCTCGGGCCTGGTATCCCTGGACGGATGCATCGTGAAGCCTAACGCGACGGTGGCGCACGGCCAGCGGATCCGCGTCCGGGCGCGCCGAACGCCCCGGTTCGATTGGCGGGCCGCGGAGGATCTCGATTTCCGCGTCGTCTTCCAGGACGAGAGCCTGATCGTGGTGGACAAGCCGGCCGGGCTGGTGGTCCATCCCGGTGCCGGCAACCCCCGAGGCACGCTGGTCAACGGCCTGCTGCGCTTGCGACCCGACTTGGCCACGCTGCCGCGGGCGGGCTTGGTGCAGCGGCTCGACAAGAACACGTCGGGCTTGATGGTGGTCGCCGCCAACGAGGCGAGCCTGCTCGCACTCGGGCATGCCATGCAAGCGCGCGCGATCGAACGCCGCTACCTTGCGGTGGCGGAAGGCGTTGTCATCGCCGACCGGAAGATCGATCTGGCCATCGGGCGTGATCCGGGCAACCGCCTGAGGCAGAGGGTTCGGCGCGACGGCCGTCCGGCGGTCACCCATGTTCACGTGCGCAAGCGGTTTGGCGCGCACACGCTCGTGGAAGCTCGCTTGGAAACCGGGCGAACCCACCAGATCCGCGTTCACCTCGCTGCGGTGGGCCACCCGCTGGTGGGCGATCGACGATACGGTGCCCGTGGCATCGTGCCGCCGGATGCGACGGCGGAAGCTGCTGCCGCAATCCGCGGCTTCGCTCGGCAGGCGCTGCACGCCGACCGCTTGGCGTTTGCCCATCCGGTTCACGGAGAGCCAATGGTTTTCGAGTCCGAACTTCCGGAAGACATGGCGTGCTTGCTCGACGCCCTCGGTTGAGTTTGATCGAGCCGGACTGGGCGGTGCCGAGCCGTGTGCGCGCCTTGGTCACCACCCGGTCGGGCGGAGTCAGCGCGCGGCCCTTCGATTCGCTCAATCTCGCCTTCCATGTCGGCGACGATCGCGAGCGCGTGCAACGGAATCGGCGCGCGCTGGCCGATATCGCAGGTGTGCGAGACATCGTTTGGCTCGACCAGGAGCACGGTCGGCGGGTGCTGGCGGCGATGCCGGACGCGGCGGCCGGGCCACCCGTGACTGCGGATGCTTCGTGGACCGCCCACGTTGGAGTGGCGTTGGCCATTCTCGTCGCCGACTGCGTGCCGTTGCTGCTTGCCGCCGAAGACGGTTCGGTCGTGGCCGCTGCGCATTGCGGCTGGCGCGGCACCGTCGCCGGTGTGGTGGAGGCCTGCCTGGACGCGTTGCCGCTGCCCGCGCGGCATTTGGTGGCCTGGGTCGGTCCCGGCATCTGCGGGCGTTGCTATCAGGTCGGCGGGGATGTGCGCCAGGCGCTCGACGCCAGTGAGCGGGCGGTCGTGCTGACGGCGGACGAAACGGCGGATCAGGGCATGAAGTGGCGGATGGATCTGCCGGCCCTGGTGGCCTACCGGTTGCGCCGCGCGGGTGTGGAGCGGATCGTTCCGTCATCGCTGTGTCCGCGCTGCGACGGGCGGTTCTTCTCCTATCGGCGCGACGGTCGGACGGGGCGTTTCGCGGCGATGATCTGGCTGGAGTAGCTGGAGTAGAGGGCATGTCCGACTTCATTGAGTACCTGTTGACCGGCCCGCCCTTCGCTATGGCCTTCGGACTGTGCGTGACCTTGGCCGCGCTGGCTTGGCTGTTGTCGGTCGTCACCCGCGAGTATTCCTGGGCGGATCGCCTGTGGCCGCTTTGTCCGCCGGTGTACTGCCTGCTGGTGGCGGTTGAACTGGACTTCGCCTCGAGCCGCGTGAATCTCATGACGGTGCTCGTCGTCCTATGGGGCGTGCGCTTGGCGTTCAACTTCGCGCGCAAGGGCGGGTACCGGTCGGGCAACGAGGACTACCGGTGGGGGATCGTGCGCGAGAAGGCCGGCCCATTGGGTTTCCAGGTGGTCAACTTCACCTTCACCGCGTTCGGACAGATGCTGTTGGTTTGGCTGTTCACGTCCCCGGTGCACTAGCCCGCATTTCTCACCAGGGGCCGTGATGATCGCGGAGGATTTTGGCCCCGTGTACACACGGGCACGTGCGCGTGCTCGCGACCGAAAGCATAGCGGGGACTACGGTTGAGGGAGCCCGTGCGCGCACGGCCCGTGT
>JAKZRQ010000246.1:0-12471 GCA_047518105.1 Pseudomonadales bacterium
GACGATTGCGAAGCCAGCGATCTTGGAGTGGTTGATGATCCGGAGGAATCCTTGGCGCTCGCTGTCCGCATTCGGGAACATCGGCACCCAATGTTCCGCAGCTTCAGCCATGGGCGCGACCGCTGCCAGCCAAACGAGCAGCGTGCCAACTTTCCAGACTTCGTTCATCGCTTGTCCCGTTCGTACGCGTCTCCAAGTCCTAGGCGCGCAACCGCAGGACCACCTCTTGTGCGATTATCAGCAGGCCGTCTATGGTGACAACGAGAACACCGGGAGGAGCGATGGACATCAGGGGTTTCTTTTCCGCTCTCATCGAGCTGCCCCCGCTGATGGCGCTGAAAAAAGCCATGGTGCCACGCCCGGACAGCGACCGGGATTGCATCGGCGCCGCGGTCGAGAAGAACGCGGAGCGTTTCGGCGACCTCACGGCGGTAGTCTCCGAGGAAGAGCAGGTCACATGGGCGGAGCTCAATGCCCTGGCGAACCGCTATGCCGAGTTTCTGACGGCGGCCGGTCTTCAGCGCGGCGATGCCGTCAGCATCATGATGGAGAACCGCATCGAGTATCTCGCCGCGATCATCGCGACCAACAAGCTCGGCGTCACCGCAGGGCTCATCAACTCGAATCTGCGCGAACGCCCGCTCTCGCACTGCATCGCGGTCACCGAGTCGAAGAAGTGCATCTTCGGCGGCGAGGTCCAGCATGCCATCGA
Source organism: Pseudomonadales bacterium (assembly GCA_047518105.1). Taxonomy (GTDB): domain Bacteria; phylum Pseudomonadota; class Gammaproteobacteria; order Pseudomonadales; family Azotimanducaceae; genus VXYL01. The sequence goes on from JAKZRQ010000246.1 coordinate 713, forward strand.
CCAAGTGCGAGGCGAACTCGATCTCCTCGAGGGCAGCGACTACTTCGTCATACCCGAGGCTGGCGGCACCGCCCCCGAGTGGGCCGTGGACATGGCGGCGGCGAGCGCCAACCTACCCACGGGCAACCCGGCGAACACCGCAGACGTCACGCTGGGCGAAACGGCGATGTACATCTTCACCTCCGGCACCACGGGCTTGCCCAAGGCCGCCGTTCTTTCCAATCGGCGCTACCTGGCCATCGCCGGATTGACCGTAAAGGCCGGCTTGCGATGCACGCAGAAGGACCGAATCTACATCTGTCTACCGCTCTACCACGGCACCGGTCTAATGGTCGGCGCGGGCGCCGCGTTCATGTCCGGGGCTTCCATGTTCGTGCGGCGGCGTTTCTCCGCGAGCGCGTTCCTGCCCGAAGTGCGCGAACACAACTGTTCGTGTTTCGTCTACGTGGGCGAGTTGTGCCGCTACCTGAACAAGACGCCCGCCAAGCCCGACGATCACCACAACCCGTTGAAGACCATGATGGGCAACGGCCTCAGGCCCGATGTCTGGCTCGACTTCAAGAAGCGCTTCGGCGTCAAGCGGATCAGCGAGTTCTACGGGGCGAGCGAGGGCAACGTGGCGTTCGCAAACCTGCTCAACAAGGACTGCACCGTGGGCATGACATCGGCGAAGGTCGCACTGGTGCGCTACGACGTGGACGCCGACGAGATCGTGCGCGATGCCCAAGGGCGTTGCGAGGAGGTCGGGCAGGGCGAACCCGGGCTCCTGCTCGGCCACATCAATCCCCAAGCCGCTTTCGAGGGCTACACCGACCAGGCCGCGACACAGAAGAAGATCCTCCGGGACGTGCTCGAACCCGGCGATGCCTGGTTCAACACCGGCGACCTGATCCGCGAGATCGATGTGGGCTTCGCGCTCGGCTACCCGCACTACCAGTTCGTCGACCGGGTTGGCGACACGTTCCGCTGGCGGTCGGAGAACGTCTCCACCAACGAAGTCGGCGAGATCGTGAACGCCTTCCCCGGCATCGAGCTGTGCAACGTCTACGGCGTCGAGGTCCCCGGCGCCGACGGGCGCGCCGGCATGGCCGCGATCCGACCCGAGGAAGGCGCCGAACTCGATCTGGACGCCTTGGCCTTGTACGTGAACCGGGAACTCCCTGCGTACGCGCGCCCGGTCTTTCTGCGCATCCAGAAAGACGTCGATTTGACCGGCACCTTCAAGCTGGTGAAGGGGGACTTGAAGCGGGACGGCTACGATCTGGAGCGCGTCGACGACCCGGTCTACGTCATGAAGCCGCGCGAAGCCCGCTACGAACCCCTGGATTCGGACTATCTAGCGGCGATTCGAAGCGGCACCGCCGGCTTCTAAGCTGAACTTCCAGCGCAGCCGCGCCGGGAATTCGCCTCTAACTGGTTGATTAAACACGGTTTACGCATGTTCTGCTGCTTGATTGTGTGGCCATGTAAATACATACACTTTCCGAATATGTGTCGAACAATGGATGGAACCTCCTCCTATATTCTGTGCCCATGTACATCGAGTCCGTTCCCAACCACAACTCGCCGCCCGCCATCTTCCTGTGCGAGTCCTTCCGCCAGGGCGGCAAGGTCTGCAAACGCCAACGCCCAGCCGTTCGATGTCGTCACCCGTCCGACGGCGCTGCAGCGCGAAGCGTTCAGACTGCTCGGCGTGCGGCTGGACCGTACCCAGTAGCGCCTACCTCGAATCTAATAATACCATCGTGGAATCAATGGCTTGACACGTTCTGCATCTGGAAATTAAGACATTAAGACTAGTGTGTCACCCATCTTCGGTTCAAAGTCACGCGGCGACGGGCCCGCCGAGACCATCGGTGACCTCCGCAGAAAGATCGCCGCGGCCACCTACGCCATCCTGGGATGGGGGGCCGGCAGCCCATGGGTGTGCGCTCCATCATCGGCGTGGTGTTCATGATCGGTGGCGTACTCGGCTTCCTTCCCATCCTCGGTTCCTGGCTGCTGCCGCTAGCCCGCATTTCTCACCAGGGGCCGTGATGATCGCGGAGGATTTTGGCCCCGTGTACACACGGGGCCAAAAGACCCGCGAGGGCCTCCCGCGCGAAGCGCGGGCGGGGCGGCCAGCGCAGTCCGCCATCGGCACGATCATCGACATCGCGGTCAAACTAGTGAAACCCAAGAGCTTTTTGACGCCGCCAAGCGGCCTGGTGAGAAATGCGGGCTAGGCCGCCTTCTCGAGGATGTGGATCCCGCAGGCGCTGCCAAGGCCGATGACGTGGGTGAGTCCGATGCGGGCCCCTTGGACCTGGCGCTCGCCGGCGTTGCCCCTCAAGTGCGTGGACACCTCGTAGATGTTGGCGATGCCGGTGGCGCCGAGGGGATGACCCTTGGAGAGCAAACCGCCCGACACGTTGACCGGAATCCGTCCCCCGAGCGCCACATCGCCGTCGTCGATCAGCCGTCCCGCGTCGCCGTCCCCGCACAGCCCGAGGTTCTCGTAGTGGAGGATCTCGGCGGTGGCGAAGCAGTCGTGGAGTTCGATGAGATCCACATCCTCCGGCCCGAGGCCGGCCATCTCGTAGGCCGCGGCCGCAGCCTTGCGGGTGCAGGTGTTGACATCCGGCATGACCAGATCGCGTTCCTGCCAAGGGTCGGAGGTGAGCACCGAGGCGCGCACCTTGACGGCGCGGTCCATGAGGCCGAGTTCGCGCACTTTCTTCTCGGAAGCGATCACGGCGGCGGCCGAGCCGTCCACGTTCACCGAACACATGAGCTTGGTGTTGGGGTAGGAGATCATCTCGGCATTCATCACCGTCTCGAGCGGGGTCTCGATCTGGTACATGGCCTTGGAATTCATGGTGGAGTGGTGGTGGTTCTTCACCGACACCTTGGCGAACTGCTCGAAGGTGGTGCCGTACTGGCGCGTGTGCTCCATGCCGGCCTCGGCGAATACCGAGGGCATGGTGCCGGAACCCAGCAAGCCCTCCTTGGAGATGCCGCGGCTGCCACCGCCGCCGCCAAGCAAGCCCCTGCCCATCTGCTCGACACCGACGGCCAGGACGACGTCGTAGAGGTCGGCCTTGACCGACGCCCAGGCCTCGCGGAACGCCGTGGCGCCGGTGGCGCAGGCGTTGGCCACGTTGACCACGGGGATCCCGGTTTGGCCGATCTCCTGCAGGATGCGCTGGCCGACCATGCCGCTCGCCTGGCCCAGATTTCCGCAGTACAGCGCCTGCATGTCCTGGATGGTCAGTCCGCAGTCGTCGAGCGCCATCAGCGCCGCCTGCGAACCGAGTTGCGGGACGGATTTTTCGGGAAATCGTCCGAATTTGATCATGTCCACACCGACTACGTAGGCATCTGTCATGGTGGTGCTCCTAGGAGGTTCGAGGTTTGAAGAAGTAGGCGAGGTAGGAATTGCCTTCGGCGTCCTTGCGCCCGAGGGCGTCGTCGTAGACCACGTCCACCGGCATCCCGAAGTCGATCTGTGCCGGATCGGGTTCCACATCGATCAGGTTGCCCTTGACCGTGCCGCCGCCTTCGAGATCGACGATTGCCGAAACGTAGGGGACGTCGATACCGGGAAAGGAACGGTGCACGATGCAGTACGAGTACAGCTCGCCCCGGTTCGACAGCCGAACCGTCTGAATCTGCCCGCGTGCGCCGCATTTCGAGCAGTTCGCCCTCTCGCCGAGGAACGTCGCGCCGCAGGAACCGCAACGGCGGCCTTCCAGGTACGGGTCGCCCGCGTCCGGGATTTTCAAGTACGCCACCGCCGGCAATGGTTTGTCCGCCATCGGCCCTCCCTTAGCCAAGTGATTGAGAATGTCGGTTTGTGTCGGCGCGGTCAATGGGCAAGTCGAGTCTGTCAGCTAGCCCGGGCGTGAAGTTCTTGCGTGTTCCGGGCATCGATGACGTAACTGGACAGACTGACTTTGCCTACTTCGCCAGTCTGGATGATCGTCGAATCAACGCATTTCACGGAGCGGTCGGCAACAAGTTCCCGTCAGCGGCGATCACCACACAGCCTCGCACGACCTGAGCGTTCCCCGAGCGTAACAACCTCTCACCCCTCCACCCCCAGCCGCTGGTGCATGATCGGGCTGGTGGTGGTGTACTGCAGGTAGATCTTCTCGTCCGGGTTGAGGCGCGCCTTGATGGCGAAGGCCGTCAGCGCCGCTTCGTGGAAGCCGGACAGGATGAGTTTCTTCTTGCCCGGATACGAGGCGATGTCGCCGATGGCGTAGATGCCGGGTACGTTGGTCTCGAAGCGCTCGGTATCCGTGCGGATCTGGTTCTTGTCGAGGTCGAGCCCCCACTGGGCGATCGGACCGAGTTTGGGGGACAAGCCGAAGAACACCAGCGCATGGTCGATGTCCACCTTGGTGATGGACTCGTCCGTGTGCCGGATGTGGACGCGTTCCACGGTGCCGTCCGACGCCTCGAAGTCCACGCAGTTGCCGACCATGAACCGAATCTGCCCGGTGGCCTCGAGTTCGCGCATGCGCGCCACGGTGGCCGGAGCGGCACGGAACTTGTCGCCGCGGTGGACGAGGGTGAGGGAATTCGCGTGCGGCGCGAGTTCGACCGCCCAGTCGAACGCCGAGTCGCCGCCGCCGAGCACCAGCAGGTCCTTGCCGTGGTGGGCGGCGGGGTCGCGGATGCGGTAGAAGACCTGCCGGTCGACAAACGCGTCGATGCCGGCTACCCGAAGCGGCATCGGCTGGAACGACCCCACGCCGCCCGCGATCACCACGGCACGGGCGGCAAGTTCCTCGCCCTGGCTGGTGGCGATCCGGAAGCGTCCACCGTCCTGCACCTCCACTTCGGTCACTTGGCTGTCCAAGTGGAAGGCCGCATCGAAGGGGCGGATCTGGGTGAGCAAGCGGTCCACGAGTTCCTGGGCGTTGCAAACCGGAATGCCCGGGATGTCGTAGATGGGTTTGTCCGGATACAGTTCGGCGCACTGGCCGCCGGGTGCGGGCAGGGCGTCGACGACATGGGCGCCAAGCCCTAGCAGGCCGAGTTCGAACACCTGGAAGAGGCCGCAAGGGCCGGCGCCGACGATGACGACGTCCGTGTGGATCAAGATGGTTTCCGGTCGTTCCAGGTGGGGATCATGAGGTGTTGGCGATGTAGTCCTTGGCGCGCAACAGCGCGAGGACCCGTTCCGCGCAGGCGTCCACGTCCAACGCGTCCGTCGTCAGCACCAGGTCGGGGGCGAGGGGTTCCTCGAATTCGGAACTGACGCCGGGGACGTTCGCTTCGCCGCTTTCGGCGGCGGCGTACAACCCGTCCCGGTCGCGGTCCTTCAACACGGCGAGGGGCGCAGTCAGGTACACCTCGAGAAAACGATCCGCGCCGATGGCCTCCCTGGCGCGCTCGCGCACCGCTTCCTCCGGCGCGACGAAGGCCGTCAGGCAGATCAAGCCGGCGTCGTTCATCAACCGGGCGGCTTCGGCGGCGCGGCGGACGTTCTCGGAGCGTTCCTCGGCGGTGAAGCCGAGGTCGCGGCTCATGCCGAGGCGGAAGCTCTGGCCGTCGAGTACGGTTGCCAAGTGCCCGGCATCGAACAGCTTGCGCTCGACCGCGTGCGCGAGCGCGGTCTTGCCGGACTTCGCGAGCCCGGTGAACAGCACGGTTGCCGGCCGCTGGCCGAGCCGCGCAACGCGCTCTTCCGCACCCACGCGGCTCACCGCCGCATGCAGTTCGCCGTGGGGCGCTTCGTCCCAGGCGGCAGCATTGAGCGATCCACCCGGGGGGACCGCCATGCCGGCGGCCACCGTGGCATTGGTCAGGCGGTCGATCAGGATCAGGCTGCCGAGATTGCGGTTGGCGTCGTAGGGTTCGAATACGATGGGCTCGGTCAGCACGAGTTCGCCGCGGCCGATTTCGTTCAACGCCAGGGTCGTCGCGGCCGCATCGTAGTCCAGGGTGTCGATGTCGACCCGGTAGCGAACCGAACGGACTTGACCGACCACCTCCCGAGTACCTTGCTTGACCAAATACGGCTTGCCCGGAACCAGCGGCTCTTCCGACATCCACACCAGGTCGGCGTCCATGTGGTCGGCGATGTGCGGCAGCTCCCTTGGCGCGGCGAGCACGTCCCCCCGGCTGATGTCCAACTCGTCTGCCAGGGTGATGGTGACCGCCATGGGAGCGAACGCTTCCCCGAGGTCGCCGTCCATGGTGACAATGCGTTCGACGGTGGACGACTTTCCGGATGGCAGCACCGTCACCGGGTCGCCGGGACGGACGCCGCCGCCGGCGATGGAGCCGCTGTAGCCGCGGAACGCGGAATCCGGCCGGTTGACGATCTGCACGGGAAACCGGAAACGGCCCGCGTCACCGTCGGTGGCGACGTGGATGGTCTCCAGAAGATGCATCAAGGTGGCGCCCCGGTACCAGGGCATGTTGTCGGACTGGCGGACGACGTTGTCGCCCATGAGCGCCGAGATGGGGATGAAGTGCAACTCGTCCACCGCGAGCCGGGAGGCAAAGTCGAAGTAGTCCTCCCGGATCTTGTCAAAGACACCCTGGGCGTAGGCCAACTCGTCCATCTTGTTCACCGTCGCGATCAGGTGGCGGATGCCGAGCAGGCGGGCGATGAACGTGTGCCGCCGGGTTTGGGGGAGAACGCCGTTGTTGGCGTCGATCAGGATGACGGCCACGTCGCAGGTGGAGGCGCCGGTCGCCATGTTGCGCGTGTACTGCTCGTGACCGGGCGCGTCGGCGATGATGAACTTGCGCCGCGCCGTGGAGAAATAGCGGTAGGCGATATCGATGGTGATGCCTTGTTCGCGCTCGGCTTGCAGGCCGTCCACCAACAGGGCCAGGTCGATCCCGTCGCGTTGGGTGCCCGCGGTCTTGCTGTCCCGGCGCAGGGCGTCGAGCTGATCCTCGTAGATCAACTCCGAGTCGTGCAAGAGGCGGCCGATCAACGTGCTCTTGCCGCCGTCGACGCTGCCGCAGGTCAGAAAGCGCAGGATCTCCTTGCGCTCCTGCTGCTTCAGGTAGGCTTGGATGTCGACGCCGGTGCCGCGGGTGCCCTCGCCCGGTGCCGACGCGTCCGGGGACGTCATCAGAAATATCCTTCGCGCTTCTTCAGCTCCATCGAGCCTGCCGCGTCGTGGTCGATCAGTCGCCCTTGGCGCTCGGAATGGGTAGCCAGCAGCATCTCCTCGATGATCCCGGGCAGGGTCGTCGCCTGGGACTCGATCGCCCCGGACAGCGGGTAGCAGCCCAGGGTGCGAAAGCGCACCGAAGCCATCCGCGGCTGCTCGCCCTCGGCAAGGGGCATGCGGTCGTCGTCCACCATGATGAGCATGCCGTCGCGCTCGACCACCGGCCGCATGGCGGCGAAGTAGAGCGACACGACGTCGATGTTCTCCTGGTAGACGTACTGCCAGACGTCCAGCTCGGTCCAGTTCGACAGCGGAAAGACCCGCACCTCCTCGCCGGGATTGATATGGCCGTTGTAGAGGTTCCACATTTCGGGCCGCTGGTTCTTGGGATCCCAGCGGTGGTTCTTGTCGCGTAGCGAATAGATGCGTTCCTTGGCCCGGGACTGCTCCTCATCCCGCCGCGCGCCCCCGAAACAGGCGTCGAAGCCGTGCTTCTCGACCGCGTCCCGCAGGGCGTGGGTCTTCATGATGTCCGTGTACTTCTTGCTGCCGTGGGTGAACGGGGTGATCCCGTCGGCGCGACCCGCTTCGTTCGTGTGGACGATCAGGTCCAGATTCTGCTCCCGGGCGATGCGGTCCCGGAACGCGATCATCTCATGGAACTTCCAGGTGGTGTCGACGTGCAGCAGGGGGAACGGCAGCTTGCCCGGGTGGAACGCCTTGCGGGCCAGGTGCAGGAGCACCGAGGAGTCCTTGCCGATGGAGTAGAGCAGCACCGGGCGCTCGAACTCCGCCGCCACCTCGCGGAAGATGTGGACGCTCTCGGCTTCGAGCTGTTTGAGGTGGCTGAGCGTGGGGCGCGGCACGTCGTCCAACGGCTTCCCTAGTGCGCGCCGCACATGCGTCGGCGCGCCTGACGGCGCGTTTGAGAATGCTTACGCATTACTCCCGGCTTCGTTCGAAATGCAACTCAAGTGTCGACATTCGGCGTGCTCAAGGAATCTAGGGCTCCGTATTGTAGGTCTTTGCCGCAGTCCGGTTAAGTCGATGGAGCGATATCGATAGCTTGGCGCAGGAGTTCGTTGACGCGCCGTGGATTGGCCTTGCCGCCGCTGGCCTGGATCACCTGGCCCACGAGGTATCCGAGCACCCGGTTCTTGCCGGCGCGGACCTGCTCGACCTGCTTCGGGTTGGCGGCCAACACGTCCCGCACGACGGACGCGATCGCGTCGCTGTCGCTCAGTTGCTGCAGGCCCTGGCTCTTGATCAAGTCGTCCACGTCCGCGCGCTTGCCGGCCGCCCCTTCGCTCCACAAGGTCTTGAACAGCGACTTGGCGATCTTGCCCGAGATTGAGTCGTCCTCGATGCGCTCGATGAGCCGTCCGAGTTGCACCGCCGGGACCGGGATGTCCACCATGGCGGTATCCTGCCGGTGCACCGCCGCGGCGACGTCGCCCATCACCCAGTTGGCGGCGACTTTCGGCCGGCCGCAGGCGGCTGCCACGGCGTCGAAGTACGCCGCCCGATCGGGATCCGTCGCGAGCCCGCGCGCATCGTCGTCGCTGAGGCCCAGTTCCACGGTATAGCGTCGGCGCTTGGCGTCGGGCAGTTCCGGCAGCGTGGCGCGGGCTTGCTCCAGCATCGCCGGCGTCACCACCACGGGGAGCAGGTCGGGGTCCGGGAAGTAGCGGTAGTCGTCGGACAGCTCCTTGCCGCGCATGGGCCGGGTCTGGTCGCGCGCGGCGTCGTAGAGCAGGGTCTGGCTCGCCACCGTGCCGCCGGACTCGAGCAGGTCGATCTGCCGACGGATCTCGAAAGCGAGGGCGCGGTCGAGGAAGCGGAACGAGTTCAGGTTCTTGATCTCGGTGCGCTCCCCCAGCGCGGTCGCGCCCACGGGACGCACCGAGATGTTGGCATCGCAGCGCATCGAACCTTCGTTCAGGTTGCCGTCGCAGATGCCGAGCGTCCGCACCAGCGTATGCAGCGTGCGGAAGTACCGGCCCGCTTCATCCGGCGTGGCGAGTTCGGGCTCGCTGACCACTTCGAGCAGGGGCGTGCCGGCGCGGTTGAGGTCGATCCCGGTGCGGCCGTCGTAGTCTTCGTGCAGGGACTTGCCGGCGTCCTCCTCCAGGTGCGCGCGGGTCAAGCCCACGCGCTTGGTGTCGCCGTCCCGGGTTTCGATATCCAAGTGTCCGCCGCTCACGATGGGTTGGTCGAGCTGGCTGATCTGGTAGCCCTTGGGCAGATCGGGGTAGAAGTAGCTCTTGCGGTCGAAGCGGCAACGTTCGGCGATGCGGCCTTCCACCGCCAGCCCGAAGACGATCGCCATGCGCAGCGCTTCGACGTTGAGCACCGGCAGCGTCCCGGGCAGCGCCAGGTCCACGCCGCAGGCCTGGGTGTTGGGCGGCGCGCCGTAGGCGGTCGCCGCACCGGAGAAGATCTTCGAGACGGTCTTCAACTGAATGTGGACTTCCAGGCCGATGACGCTCTCCCAGGCCGGGCTTGTCACGACGGTGTCCCCAGGTGCCAGTCGGTTTCCCGTTGGAACGCCTCCGCGATGGCGAGCAACCGGTCTTCGGCGAAGTGCGGGGCAATGAGCTGCATGCCGACGGGCAAGTCGTCGACGAAGCCGCACGGAATGCTGACAGCCGGCAAGCCCGCAAGGCTCGCGGGCACCGTGAACACGTCTTGCTCGTACATGGCCGTGGGATCCGTGGTCTCGTCCACCGCCTTGAGCGACCCCTTCTTGAACGCCGTCATCGGCGTTGCCGGCGTCAGGATCAGGTCGACCGCCTCGAAAGCCTCCAGGAAGTCCCCGCGGATCAGTCGGCGCAGCCGCTGGGCCTTCCGGTAGTAGGCGTCGTAGTAGCCCACGGACAGCGCATAGGTGCCGGTCAGAATCCGCCGTTTGACCTCGGCGCCGAATCCCTCGCTGCGCGATCGGCGATACAGGTCGTGGAGATGGGCGGCCCCTGCGGCGCGGTGCCCGTAGCGGACGCCGTCGTAGCGCGACAGGTTCGTGGACGCTTCCGCGCTGGAGATGACGTAGTAGGCCGGCGTCGCGTATGCCGTATGGGGCAATGACATCCCGAGGCGCCGGTGGCCGATGCGTTCGAGCACGGCGGCGGCGGCGTCGAGCCGCTCGGCGAGCCGATCATCGAGGCCGTGCCAGTACTCTTCGGGGATTCCCACCGTCAGCGGCATGTCCTCGCCCCGGCGCGTTGGGCCGACATCGGCCGAGGTGGAGTCCAGCGGATCGTGCCCCTCCATGTGGCTGAGCAGAACGCGAAGGTCGCTGGCCGAGCGCGCCATCGGTCCGCCTTGGTCCAGGCTCGAGGCGAATGCCACCATGCCGTAGCGGGATACCCGGCCATAGGTGGGTTTGAGGCCGCTGATGCCGCAGAACGCGGCCGGTTGGCGGATGGAGCCTCCCGTGTCGGTGCCGGTTGCGGCGGGCACCAGCCCGGCCGCGACTGCGGCTGCGGAACCGCCGGACGAGCCACCGGGCACGCGGCGCTTGTCCCACGGATTCGACACCGGGCCGAAGTGGCTGTTCTCGTTGGAAGAACCCATGGCGAACTCGTCCATGTTGGTCTTCCCGACGGCCACCGCACCGGCGGCGCGCAGCCTGGCGACCACGGTGGCATCGTAGGGTGCGACGAAGCCCGCGAGCATCTTCGAGGCGCAGGTGGTGGCCACGCCCGCGGTGCAAAAAGCGTCCTTGTGGGCGATGGGAACGCCGACCAGCCCGGTTTGCCCGTGGCGAGCGATGTGCTCGTCCGCCCGACGCGCCGCAGCCAGGGCTTCGTCTTCGCAGACGGTGATGAAGCAGTTCAAGTCGCTCTCGGCGACGCGGTCGAGGGTCAGCCGGGTGATCTCCACGGCGCTTGCGGACTTTGCCGCCAGCGTGCGGCGAATCTCGTCCACCGTGGCGAAGCGGTCCGACGCGGTCGTGCGGATATCCGCGATCGTGGTCCCGGGCGGCGTTGCACTCACTCGATCACCCGCGGTACCAGGTACAGACCATCTTCGACCTCCGGCGCCAGGCGTTGGTACCGACCCCGGTCGACCGCTTCGGTGACGCGGTCCGGGCGCAACGGCTGGATGCCGTCGAGGGGATGGTCGAGGGGCTCTACGCCGTCGGTGGTCGCCGATCGCATGGCGTCGATGAGATGGACGATCTTGTCGAGATTGTCCTTCAGAAGCGCGCGTTCATCCTCTTCGAGATGCAACGCGGCGAGACGCATGAGCTTGTCGATCAGATCGGCGTCGCCAGCGTCGCCGTCGCCGGGATCCGACGACGCCTGCGCCGAACCACAGGCCATTGCCATGGGAACTCCGGTTGGGCATTGAGCGCCGGCGATATTACGCCAATGACAAGGTGCAATGCGCCACTTGCAGGCGCTAACCCGCATTTCTCACCAGGGGCCGTGATGATCGCGGAGGATTTTGGCTCTGTGTACACACGGCCCGTGTGTACACGGGCCCAAAAGACCCGCGAGAGCCTCCCGCGCGAAGCGCGGGCGGGCGCGGCCAGCGCAGTCCGCCATCGGCACGACCATCGACATCGCGGTCAAACTAGTGAAACCCAAGAGCTTTTTGACGCCGACAAGCGGCCTGGTGAGAAATGCGGGC
>JAKZRQ010000247.1:0-11326 GCA_047518105.1 Pseudomonadales bacterium
GCGAGACTCGCGAAACTTGCTGAACAGCCTGCGTCCACATAGAATGCGCGGCCTCCACGTGTGTCCCCTTCGTCTAGTGGCCTAGGACTTCGGGTTTTCATCCCGGCAACAGGGGTTCGACTCCCCTAGGGGACGCCATACGTTTGGAGTAACACGTTGATTAAAAGGAATACTTAGTTGCCCGCGCCTTGACGGCTCCGACCGTGCGATCGAGTACCAGGGCAACGTCTTGCCACGTCCCCATCGGCACACGCCCCTCGGTGACGAGTGCGCGGCGGATTGTGGTATCCTCCCTGGCGGTCCACAGGCCTTCAGTCGTCCACTGGCCGCCGCAGTGGCCCTCCTTGCGCGCATGAGCTTGTTGTACCGGCACTTCGCCGCGTCCACGCTGACTCTGACCCGCCGCGCGATCTCCGTGAACGCGCTACCGACGGTTTGACGAGCGAGAGGTGATTCAGTCTGCCCTAAACGCCGCAGAACCTGGACCGCTATCTTGGGAAGTGAAGCCGAATCAACCCCGGCCGTGCCATGGTCTCGTCTAAGTAGCAGTCGACGGCTTCCCGGACATTGCGGCGGACCACTTCGACACAGTCCCCCTGGGTGTGGATGCCGTATCCGACCGCACTTGCCGAATACCCGCCGTCCACCTCATCCTCCATCACTTCGAAGATGATCTCGGTCTTGGACATGGCTCACTCCTGTGTGTTTCTCGCGGACCGTTGGTTGTGCCACGCACCGGTGCCATCCGACACGCAAGCCAGACTCGAAGGGCCAGATTCCTTCAGCACGCCGAATGTTGACACTTGAGTTGCGTTTCGAACGAGGCCGGGAGAATGCGCAAGCATTCTCAATCGCGCCCGTCAGGGCGCGCCGCCGCCGCATGCGGCGCGCCTAGTCTATATCGGCCAAACGGGAGGTCCGACCGGCAAGACCCGTTTAGTGCCCGTTAGGGTGTACGACGGATCTTTGGTAAGTGAACACCAACCTGCTGATGGGACCACCCGCAAGCGGTCGTCTGGATAGTCCTCGAACCGACCGCGGGGCGCAGCGGATCCAGAGCAAGCGGCCGATGGCAGAACACGGAGGGCAACGTGACACCCTACTGGAAGTACAATGAAGGCGAAGGGTATGTGAATAGCCTCGTCGGAAAGACACCCTGCGAATGAGGAAATCGACATGAACGCGACCCGTACGATGCAACGACGCTGCCCGACGGCGCTTCAGGTGCTCGCCATCGGGCTATGCGTCCTAGCCGTGGCGCGCATTCACGGTGACGAGGCGCTCTACGGCATCGCGGGTCATCCCGTTTTCGAGATGGGAGACCCCTTCCCCGTCGTGCTCTACCGCGTGCAGAACGGCGCCCTGGCCAAAGTGCGCACCATCGCCACGCGCCGGCAGAACGCCTGGGTCGTCAAATCGTATCCGGAGAAGGGCTTCGTCTTCGTCGTCAGCGACGGCGCCGCCGAGGGGTGGTACCTGGTGGACATCCTCGATCTCGCCGACATGTCGAAGGAACGCAGCGTCGATTTCGACCTTTGCGGCGGGTGCGTGTACGGCAATGCGGGCCTGCTCGACAGGAATGGGCGCGTCATCTTCTACGTTCAAGCAGGCAGGTACTACCGGGAAAGCCAGACCTTGGTCAGCCAATCTCTCGGTCTGGACATGCACAGAGGCGCGTTCGTCAACGACATAGACTTCGCGGACGTCACGTACCTGCACCACGCGGGCGCGCAGTCCGGCGGAGTCGACGGAAGCGACTTCGTGCGAGGAATCCATGCCCGCGCGGAGACCCCGGACCAGCCGTACGTCGGACTAAATGAGGACAGATCCGATCTCAACTGGCGGCTGCCGGCATGGTTTTCGATGCCGGAGGGCGGGGGTCTGATCCAGAATGCGAACAACGACCACGTCCGGGTGCTGAGCAGCCTGCGTGGCGACGCCGGGCAATGGCTCGTGTTCGACAAGGCGGCGGAGCGCTGGTCCTCGGTGCCCCTGTCGGTATTCCCTCCCGGCGGCGTCCGGGTCCTGCGCCGCTGGCTGGTGCGGGAGGACTCCCGTCCGGGCTACGACGCGACCGCGTGGCGCGACCGAGACGGCGCCGGCCCGGCGTCCGGCGCGGGGGCGAGAGAACCGCTGTTCCCGCCTGCGGTACAAGGCATCGGCAGGCGCGGAAGAACGCCGACCGGCCTGCTGCAGTTCTTCGACACGCGGACGGCGACGCTGACGGAACACGACACGGGGCACCCCGACAGCGAGGTCCTGCTGATCGACGAGCACGATGCCGCCTACTTCCGGGTCGACGACGAACTGCGGCGCGCGGACCTCGACGGCGGCGGATTGGCGAACGAGGAACTGGTGGCCAAGGGTCCGGAACTGCTGGGCGTGCATTGGCTTGTCCGGGGCGTCGATTGACGGCTGGCGCAACGCGGAGGCCGGATCTGCCTGCGGTTCGTACCCGCCCGGTCCTGCGCTAGCTCAGACGCACGTACCTGCCCGGCGGGAAGTCGATTGGGGGAATGCCGCGTCCCGCGTCCGCCTGGCGACATTGCCGTCACCTTGACGACGTACCGCCGCACACAGCCGCGGTCCGCCTTGCCCAGACGGTGGTAGTCGAACGCCACCCGTCCGCCGCACGAAGTCGTACGCGGACTCCCGGTCCAGGGGTTTCAGTCCACAGGTGCCGATCCCTCGACGAACGCCTCGAGCTGCTCGATCATGCGTAAACGCTCGGTTTGAAGTGTCACTATCATCCTCCCAGTGTGGAGGACACCGGCATTTTCATGCTCACCTAGCGTTGGATTCGGCCCCTTCGTTCATGCTCACATAGCATTGGACAAGGCTGGGCGTTGACGATAGACATAATATGTCGTAAGGTCCCGCCGACGGTTATCCGTCCTCGGCACAGTACAATTGCTCAATTGTTGTTCGAATGTTAAGCCCCCGGCGTATTCCTCGTCTGCCCTAGTGGGCGCTTGAGAAACGCAGCCAGGAGACCGCAACGATGGCCACCTCCGAAGCCCGGCCAACCACCGGCAACGATGCCGTGATCGAAGCCACGGGGCTCGGTCACACCTACAAAGGGGGCCACACCGCCCTCGAAAACGTCGATCTCGCTCTCGGTACCGGGCTGTTCGGGCTGCTCGGCCCCAACGGTGCTGGCAAGAGCACGTTGATGCGCATCATCTGCACGCTGTTGGTGCCGACGAAGGGCAGGGCCAGCGTCTACGGACATGACGTCACGCGCGAACGCCGCGAGGTGCGCGAGCTGATTGGCTATCTGCCGCAGGAATTCGGCGCTTGGCGGCATCATCGCGCGGAGGAAGTGCTAGACACGCTGGCGCGGCTGTCGGGCATGACCAACCGCAAGGAACGGCGCCGCCGGGTCGCGGAGACCCTCGAGATGGTCGGCCTCGACCGCGTTGCCGACCGCAAGGTCAAGAAACTCTCCGGCGGCATGGTGCGCCGGCTCGGCGTCGCCCAGGCCTTGGTTCACGAGCCGCAGGTGCTGATCGTCGACGAGCCGACGGTGGGCCTGGATCCGGAGGAACGGATGCGGTTCCGTCAACTCATGAATCAACTCGGTCGCGACCGCACCATTCTGCTGTCCACCCACATCGTTGCCGACCTGGGCGCGGGCTGCAAGGAGATGGCGCTTCTCGATGGCGGGTCCATCGAGTTCCAGGGTCCTCCCGGGGAGCTTTTGCGGCGCGCCGTGGGCCGCGTGTTCGAGATCACCACCAGCGCCACCGAGGCGGAACGGGTGGAAAGCGACTACGAGATCGTTTCACGCGCGGTGAGCGGTACCAACATTGCCCTGCGGGGCGTCACGGCCAACGGCATGCCCGACGGCGCAATCCCGGTGGATACCCCGACACTGGAGGAAGCCTATCTCGTCTTCATGGCGGCGCGCGGCCGCTCGGAGGCGGCGCGGCAAGACGACGAAGCGTCTGCCGCTGGCGTTGGGAGCGGCGAGGAGGCGGTCTGAGCAGCCTGGGTCGCGGATATCGCCCGCGCCTGGCGAAGCTGGACGCCGGGGGTGACCGTCGGCGACGCGGGCTGAACGGCCAAAACAGGCAATAGACGGCGTGCGGTTGGCTTCGACTTGGGCGGTGGCCCTCGCGGAAACGCGCTCGGCCCGGCGGCAGGTGCGAACGTGGGTGTTCGGCGTGCTGGCCGTTGGCCTGTCCTTCGTCTGGTTCGTCGATAGCGGTGTAGTGCACGCGCGTACCGGCTGGGTCTCGCCTTCCGCGATGGTGCCTGCGCCTCGGTTCGTCATGTCCCAGGTGGGCATGTTCCTGCTTGTGGTATTCCTCTTCGGCGTGATCTTCCTGGCCTTCGACGTGCGTGCCCGGGACCGTCGGGAGCGTATGGTCGAGGTGCTCGACGCGCGGCCCGTCTCCAATGTCGAACTGCTTGCGGGCAGGGTTCTCGGCGTGGTCGGCACGGCGCTCGTTCCGGCCTTGGTCGTGGTCGTCCTGGTGCAGGCTTTCGGCAGCATCGGCGGCGCGTTCGGCCTGCCCACGGAACCGGTTCAGACCATCTCGCTGGTGACGTTCCTGTTCGTTGATGCGGTGCCGATGTTTGTCGCCTGGGCGGCGGTGGTGGTGTTGCTGGCGGTTGTGCTGCGCAACCGGCTGGTGGTGGTCGTCGCTGCCCTCGGGTTGTTTGCGGCTTGGCTCGTCTGGTCCGAATCGACGCCGCTCCATCTTGCGCACCTGGCCGGTCCGACGTTCTCCGCCAACCTTCTTTCGGACATTCTGCCGCGGTTCGCGGAACCCGCCACGATCACCCATCGGGTGACCCTGCTGGTGCTCGCTGCGGGGGCGATTCTTGTCGCGGCCTGCTGCATCCCCGCAAGGACGACGGTTCGCCGTTCGTTCGGGGCGCGACCGCGCTGGCGCTTCTCGTTGTCGGCGGCGCCGCGATGACGGGCCTCTTCCTGCACGCGTCGGCCGGTGTCGAGGCGCGGGAACGGTGGCTGGCCGTGCACCAGGCTGCGGCGGCGGGGGGCGGTCGTGCGGATATCGAGCACATCGGCGGCACGGTGCGAATCGATCCGGGAGACGAGTTGGAGATCGATATCGCCATCCGCCTCGCCTCGGTGTCCGCCGCCGGCCGCGACAACGGCGAGCTGATCTTCAGCCTCAATCCCGGGATGGTCCTCGAGGACGTTCGCGTGAACGGCGAGCCCGCCACTGCCGTACACCGCGACGGTCTGTTGACCATTGCGACGTCGTCAACCGGCGGCGGCTTGGAAGTCGCCGTCCGCGCCCGAGGGGTGCCGGATGCATCGTTCGCCTACCTCGACAGCGCCTACGATCTAGCGACCGACAGCAGAACGGGCGGGCGGAACGCGAGCGTTTTTCTCGGTCGGGACGCTTCCATCTACGAACGCGAATACGTCGCCTTGATGCCGGGCGTGCACTGGCTGCCGAATCCGGGCGCCAATGTGGGCACCGACGATCCCGGGCTGGTCGCGCGCGACTTCTACACCGTGGATCTCGCGGTGGAGGTGCCTGCCGGCTGGCTGGTCGCGGGCCCCGGCGCGCGTCAACCCTTGGAGGACGGCCGATTCCGCTTCAATCCACGCGCACCCGTGCCGGCCGTGGCCCTGTTCGCCTCCGCCTTCGAGCGCCGAACCATGGACGTGGCCGGGGTCGAGTTCGAACTCCTGGTCAGTCCGAAGCATCTCGCCAACGTCGCTCGTTTCGAAGACGCCGCCGTGCCGCTGCGCGAGCACATCGAGGAACTCTTCGAAGAGGCGGGCCGACTTGGCCTCCACTACCCGTACCGGGCTCTGAGCGTGGTCGAGGCGCCGGCGACCTTGCGAAGGTGCGGTGGGGGTTGGCGCATGGACACGGTGCAGGGGTTGCCGGGGGTCATGCTGATGGGGGAGCGTGGCTTTCCAACCGCCCGGTTCGACTTCGCGTTTCGTTACCGAGCCAAGTTCCGTGACACGGAAAGGGGATTAAAGGAATACAAACTCAGTGTGTTACAGCAGTTTTTTGAGAACGACTATTCGGGTGGGAGCCCCTATCTCGGCGTTGCTCGCAACTTCATGAACTTTCAGACCGGCGTCCGCGCCGAAGGCGTGGCGGCGACCGCGTTGGAGTTCGTCGTCGAGGACCTCGCGAGGATGCTGCTCACCGCCATCGACGGCTTCTTCTCGGCCCACGTGTTCACCCCTGACGGCGGCCCCGCGCTGGGCCGCTTGACGCAGGCCGCGCCGAACGCCTTCGGCTTCAGCAGCACCCCGGGAACGCCACTCGACGCGGTGGCGCATCGTCCCGTGGTCTGGGATCTGGCACTTGGCACGTCGCTTGCCGACCTCGACCCCGGGCAAGACCCGGCGCGGGTGCTCGACGTGGTGGCGCTCAAGGGTAGTGCCGTCGCGCGTTCCATCTTCGATGCGTTGGGGCCCGAGCAGACTGGCATCTTCTTGAGCGAACTACGGCGTCGTCATCTGGGCGGCCACTACGATCTTGCGGCCTTCTACGAGACCGCGCGACTTGTGGATGCCGACCTCGAGGCACTGCTCGGAGACTGGCTGAACGCCGCGTTGCCAGGATTTCTGGCGTCTGCGGCCGAGACTTTCCGCCTGCCGGACACGGCCGGCGGTACCCCCCGGTTCCAGGCCCGTGTTCACATCCGCAACGACGAGCCGGTGCCCGGTCTGTTGCGGCTCCGCTACGGCACCGCCCGGTGGATGAAGACGAGAGGTCGCGGAGCCACGTACAGCGAACCCGTACGCATTCCCGGCAACTCCTCGGTGGAAGTCGGCGTGGTGACGACGAGCCCGATCCGGGAAGTCTGGATGGCGCCCTACCTGTCGTTGAACCGGCGCGATGTGCGGCTCGGCACGAAAACCACCGTTGCGCCCGAAGCCGAATGGTTCAACGGGACCCGTCCGAGCGACTGGCGACCGCCGGAGGAGGAGGGCATCGTGGTCGACGACCTCGACGCCGGGTTCCTTGTGGAGCGCGACCACCGGGGCAGCGGCCTGCGACTCGGCATCGGCGGCCTGCGGCCCGAGCAAGCGGCCCACGAGTTGGACCAGGGCATTCCGGACTACGACGCGTCGCGCGCCGTCGACAATGGCGCGGTGATCCGCGACGGCGAGTGGCACCGCCTGGAGCTGTCGTCGAGTTGGGGCAAGTACCGGCATACCGTCACGCGGGCCTTCGCGGCCGATGGCCACGCGCGGGCGGTATTCGCGATCGAACTACCGCACGCGGGCAACTGGCGATTGGAATACCATATGCCGTTCGTCGCGTCGCCGACGCTGAAACGCGGCATGCCCGGGGACACGGCCTCGGGCCGCCTCTCTCGCACGCTCGGCATGGGCGCATCGGGCTTCCAAGGCGACTACGAGATGGCACTGGAGTTCGACGATGGCGAGCGGAGAGTGCTGAATTTCGACGCCGCTGGGGCCGAGGTCGGTTGGAACGATCTCGGTCGCTTCGAACTACCCGAGAGCGCCGTCAGACTGGTCGTCTCCAACCGAACAACCGGCGAGGTCGTACTCGCTGATGCCATTCGCTGGCGACCGATGGCCGGCGTCGCAAGCAATACGGAGTAGGCATGCGTCACTTGCAGGAGTTTCTCGCGGTCGCCTTGGCCGAGATGCGCGCCACGCGCCGCCTGGCGCGGACCTGGGTCTTCGTCGGCTTGACCGCCCTGATCGGCTTCGCGACGTATCTGCAATATGCGTTCATGCACGGGTTCGGCTCCGGTTTCTCGGCCACGGTCGGGGCGTTCGGACCACGCACGCTGGTCGCGACCATCGGCATGACCATGGTCGTCGTGCTCATCGTCGGCATCGTCTTTCTCGCCTTCGACATCCGCGCCCGGGATCAGCGCGAGCGCATGGCGGAGGTCCTCGATGCACGGCCGATCGGCAACATCAACCTGCTTGCCGGTCGGCTGGCCGGGCTGGTGTTCATGCTTTGGCTCACGGTGGCGGTGCTCATGGGTCTGATGCAACTCATCGGGGTCACCGCGAAGGCGTCGGGCTGGTGGATGGGCGATACCGTCGAGCCGATTTCGATGGCGAGCTTCCTCCTCTTCGACGCAGTGCCCGCGCTGGCCCTCTGGGGTTCGTTGGTGATTCTCCTGGCGGTCGCCGTGCGCAACCGGCTCGTCACCGCCATCGCGGTCCTGGCGATTTTCGGGCTGTACGTCTGGGGCGGCTTCGAGATGCCTCGCTATCTGGGCCCGGCGTTGGGGGGGTTCCAAGCCTTCCTGACGTTCGGTTCGGATCTGCTGCCCGAATTCGCAAATCCCGGTCTTGTCGTGCAGCGCCTTGCTACGCTGAGTCTCGCCGGCGCGCTGCTGGTTCTCGCGGCGGCGCTGCATCCGCGCCGGGATGGCCGGGCGCGCGGCCAGCGTCTGGCCCTGGCCGCAGTCCTTGCCGGGCTCGCCGGCACCGGGATCGGCTACCTGTTGATGGATGCGATGAACGAGCGCACGCGCCAGGCCGACTGGGCTGCCACCCATGTCGCGGCCGAAGCCGAACCGCGCGCCGATCTCGAGCGAGTCAGGGGCAGCGTGGTGATCGAGCCGGGCGAACGGCTTGCCCTGAAGCTGGTGTACGGCCTGACCGCGCCGGAGCGCCTCGACGAGTTGGTGTTCAGCTTCAACCCCGGTCTCGAGGTCTCCGAACTGCTGCTCGACGGCGTCCCGGCGGCGTCGAGCCACGAGTCGGGTCTGCTGCGCGTCGCGTTGCCGGCGCCCTTGCATCCCGGGGATCGCGTCGAGTTGCAGCTTGCCGCCGCCGGGGTGCCGGATGGGTCGTTCGCCTATCTCGACAGCGACATCGACATGGCCCTGATCGCGGGCCAGGCCGGCAACCTGTTCCTGCTTGGCACCGACGGGTCGGTATTCGATACGCGTTACGTGGCACTCATGCCAGGCGTGCGGTGGCTGCCCCTTCCGGGCGCGGCCACCGGCAATGGCGACCCGGCGCACTACGGGCGGGACTACTTCACGGTCGATCTTGAGGTGGAAGTTCCAACCGGGTGGCTGGTTGCCGGTCCAGGAAGGCGTCGGGAGGTTGGGGAAGGACGGTTCCGCTTTGCGCCGGCGGTACCGGTGCCCGAGGTCGCGCTGCTGGCATCGGTGTTCGAACGTCGCCATATGGAAGTCGCGGATGTGTCGTTCGAACTGCTCTTGCATCCCGGACACGGGGAGCACCTCTCGCTGTTCGCGGATGCCGTTGACGAACTCGAAGAACGCATCGGGGAAATCCTCGCCAGGGCGCAGGCCGCAGGCCTAGCCTATCCCTACGACGGCTTGAGCCTGGTCGAAGTACCGTATCGGCTTCGTGTCTTCGGCGGCGGCTGGCGGATGGATTCGGTGCAGGCCCTGCCGGGCATCATGATGTTGCGCGAGTACGGCTTGCCGACGGCCCGGTTCGATACGCTTTTCGCTCTGCGCGAACGGTTCGATGGAGGTTCCGAGGCGGGCGAGGACCCGGGCACCGAAGCCGGCTTGGCCAAGGTCGCCGTTCTCGAGCAGTTCTTCGCAAGCGACTTCAGCGGCGGCAAGCTGGTCGATGGCGTGACGCGGAGCTTCCTCAAGTTTCAGACCGGCGCGCACGGCCAAGGTGCGATCGCGCTGGACTACGTCTGTCACGAACTCGCCGCCGGCGTCATTCATCATCGCCAGGTGGGAGACTACTTCTCGCCGCGCACGTTCGCGTCTTCTGCCGACCTGAACCAGGCGATCAGTGGCCTGATTGTCGGCATCGTCTCTGGCGGAGGGGGTAGCATTTCGATCGGCAACCTGACCGCCCCGAAGCGCGCGTCGGTCTGGAGCCGTGCGTTGGGGACGTCGCTCGCCACCTTGGACCCCGGCGACGAAGGGCACGAGGCTCTCAACGTGCTGTCGCTCAAGGCGCCGGCCGTGGCGAAGTCGATCATCGACGGCTTGGGCCGCGATGCCACTGCGGCATTGCTGGCCGAACTTCGCCGTCGCTACGCCGGCAGCAACTTCACCGCCGCCGACTTCAAGGCCGTGGCCGCGGACACCGGCGCCGACCTCGATTCGTTGCTTGGGGATTGGTTGGGCGCTGCGGCCCTGCCTGGCTTCCTGGCTTCCGAGGCGCGGGTCGTGCGCCTGGCCGACGGCGAACGCGGCGAGCCGCGCTACCAGGTTCGCGCCCACGTGCGCAACGACGAGCCAACCCCCGGTCTCGTTCGATTCGGCACGGTGCCCGCCAAGGACGACGCGCCCCGCGTATGGAGCGATCCGGTTCGCGTGGGCGGGAATGCCGCCGTTGAAGTCGGACTCGTCGTTGGCACGCCGCCAGCGGAGGTATGGGTGTCGCCGTACCTGTCTCTCAATCGCCGCGATATTCGCCTCGAGGTGCCGGAGTTCGACGTGAAGTCGGTCGTGGATGCCGAGCCCTTCAATGGCAGCGGGGAAAGTCAATGGCGACCGCAGGTCGATCCCGGGATCGTTGTCGACGACCTCGACCCGGGGTTCAGCGTCGTCTACGAGACGACGGCCGAGAAGGAACGCTACGAACAACAAGCGCCGAACTGGCTGGCGGGCAATGTGGATATGGACCAGGGCCTGCCGGCCTACGATCCCTTCGGGCTGCGGCCGAGGGGCTGGATGCGCATCGAGTTGCCGGGAAGCTGGGGCAGATACCGCCATACCGTGGCAAGCGCGTTTCCCGGAGACGGGGGCGCGTCGGCGCGATTCGCGGCGCAGTTGCCCGAAGCGGGTCGCTGGCGTGTGGACTACCACGTGCCCGAGATGAAGTTCCGGAAGAATTCTCCGGCAGGAGGGACCGTCATGGTTCAGGTACGGACCGGAGTTCTGACGCAGCGGAAAGGCAACTACGAGATGAAGATCGTGGCCGATGGGGTGGACCCGACGGTGGAGTTCGACGGTGAAGCGGCGACGATAGGCTGGAACGGCCTCGGTGAGTTTCGCCTACCCGCAGGCGAGGTCAGTCTGGTGGTATCCAACGAGACTTCCGGGTCGATGGTGATTGCCGACGCCGTACGCTGGCGTCGGGTGGCGGAACGATGAGCACAGGCCGAATGACCCAGGCGCGTGTTGAAAGACTTGGTTCGGATTCGAGGAGGACACGTGCGCAAGAACGCTAGCGCCCTGACCGGCCCCCCTTTGGCACTTGCTTTGTTGGCTCTCGCAGGCGGATGTGCGCCGCCAACACCCGACGTGGAGGCCGATTTCCGGATCCCCGTGGAGGTCGAGGATGTCGGCACCGGAACCGTGGAGGATCTCGTGGTCGCGACGGGCAATCTCCGGCCCCGGGAGATCGTCACACTCAATATCGAGACGCCTGGGCTCTTGC
>JAKZRQ010000248.1:0-4037 GCA_047518105.1 Pseudomonadales bacterium
ATCGAAATCTGGGGCGACGGCAAGCAGACGCGGTCCTTCATGTACATCGACGACTGCCTCAAAGGCACGCGGGACATCATGGCCAGCGACATCGTGGAGCCGATCAACTTGGGTTCGAGCGAACTGACGACGATCAACGGGCTGGTGGACGTGGTCGAGGAGATCGCCGGCGTGAAGCTCAAGCGGCACTACAAGCTCGACGCGCCGAAGGGCGTCAATGGTCGTAATAGCGACAACTCGATGATCCAGCGCGAACTGGGCTGGGCGCCATCAACCCGACTACGCGACGGCCTCGAACGGACCTTCCAATGGATCAACGATGAATACGCGAAGAAATACGTCTGAAGCACGTGCCAAGAATACCCTGCATCGGGTTCCACTTTGGCCGAGGGAATGCATGCTTGACGGTAGCTGCGGATCTGGAGGGTTTGTGGCGGCACTTCCTCGGGTTCTTCCGATCTATTGGCTTCGGCAGGAGCTTCACTGATGAGACCCTGGCACTCCGAGCAAGAATCGCCTCCATGTGCGACGGGCATATTGTTTGTATCCCCCCTGCCCCCTCCACCAGGCGGGATGCAAACCTGGACGGAGATCTTGGTAGAACGTGGTCTACCGGAGCCGTTTAAGATGAGTCTTGTCAACACGAGGGTAACCCGTCGTCACCATGCTATCCCACCAAGACTAAACGGAAAGGAGATACTGAGGCTGCTGAGAATATTGTGGCAAATACAACGATCACTTCGTTCGCGAGCATTCTCGATTCTTCATCTGAACTGCTCTTTCACGATGAGCGCAACGCCACGTAACCTCTTGGCAACTTGGATTGCTCGATCTTTGGGCATTAATTTTGTGATCCACCTGCATGGTACGTTTGCTGCCCCAACCGGGTCTGGTTTGGCGTCCAGAGTCTACCGTCGTGTGTATCGTAGTATGTTTGATTCTGCGGCTTGGATTCTCGCTCTCGGTACCCCGAGTTACTGCGGGATAATGGCACTCGGAGACTTTAGGAAAAAGACAACGTCGCTGATGCCTAATTTTGTCGACTTTCGTAGGAGTCCCCGCAAGGAGTGGGAGCCTGCGCGAGATGCTGCGCCAATGAGAGTGATCTATACCGGAACGCTTGTGCGGGAAAAGGGGATTTACTCCATTGTGGATGCAGCTGAGAAGTTGACTGATGTGTGCTTTCAACTTGTGGGAGACGGACCGCCTGACTCTCGACATTCGCTTGTTCGAAATATATGCGAACGGAACCTACAAGATCGTGTTGAAGTCATGCGGCCGGTGGCTAATCGTGATGTCCTTTCACTGTTGGCTCGGGCCGATGTATTTCTGTTTCCGTCTGAGCGCGAAGCATTCCCTTTCAGTGTACTCGAAGCGATGGCTGTTGGTTTGCCGGTAATTGCGTCGATCATCGGGGCAGTTCCGGAAATGGTCGATGTTCCGGAGGGCGGCTACCTCATTGCCTCGGGAGACGTGGAAGCATGTGTGGACGCGTTGGTCGAACTTCGAGACGAACCCGGATTGCGGGAACGAATGGGGCGTTACAACCGTGAGAAGGCTAAACGAGAGTACGACTTTGATGTTGTGGTCGAAAGACTGTGCGTGGTGTATCGAAAGATTCTGGGCGGTGCTGTTGTGGGGAAGGAATGAGATGTTGAGGGAGAAGGCTGACTACCGCATTGGCGGTTGGCTCGCTCAAGGAGGGACACGATGCGAGTTGGTTCTCTACGGGGATTGTGTGCGCGATGGAGCGCAGCCATGGATATTTTGGTAGAAGACGGCGGGCTGTTTGAGGTTGATGTCGCTGTGATTCGCGTGCGCGGGCTGTTCGGGGCGACTTGAATGGCCATTGAGAGCTGGCCACCGGTCTCGGTGATTATTCCGTCGCGAAACGCGGAGGACACTATTGCGCGTATGCTCGACTCGGTGGTGGCGCAGGACTATGCGGGCGAACTGGAAGTTGTTGTGGCGGACGGTTCGGATACGTCGGCGACGGTCGATCTGGTGACGAGCCGTTTTCCCGACGTAGGGGTAGTTTGGAACCGGGCGCGTAGCACCCCTGCGGCGCTAAACCGTGCTATTCGTGCGACGGCGCATCCGATCATCGTTCGCTGCGATGCGCATGCGATTCTACCTCCGGGGTACATTTCCCGGGCTGTCGAGACGCTTGTTCGTACGGGGGCGGCCAATGTTGGCGGTCGTCAGAATCCTGTTGGTTCGACTACCCTTGAGCGTGCTGTGTCGCTCGCCATGACCACGCCGCTAGGGGCGGGCGGTGCGCGATACCGTTTGGGCGGTCCGGAGGGGCCTACGGATACGGTCTATCTTGGTGTCTTTCGCCGAGAAGCGTTGGAATCGGTCGGCGGCTTTGACGAGACCCTCTTGCGCAATGAGGACTACGAATTGAATTGGCGACTGCGGAAAAGTGGCCACACGGTGTGGTTCGACCCTCGCTTGGTGGTGGACTACCGGCCCCGTGGGACCTTGGGCGAGTTGGCGCGACAATATTTCGAGTACGGGACGTGGAAGCGGGTGGTGTTAGGACGCCATCCGGGATCTTGGCGGTACCGGCAACTAGCGGCGCCGCTTCTGTTGGTGAGTTTGGCCGGATCGGTGCTGCTTGCGGTCACCGGGGGCGTGATCGCTCGCGGAGGTCTTGGCGGTGGGGCGTGGGGTGCGGGTGGAGGCACGCTACTTGTCGCCGGAGCGGTTTGTCCTATTGTTTACTTGATGCTTCTCCTCGTCGGGTCCATGTTGGTCGGCATCCGTCGTCGGCGTCCCGAGGCCGTATTGATGCCGCTCGTCCTGGCAACGATTCACTTTGCTTGGGGGTTGGGAGTTCTCTGCGGAAAGCCGCAGTCGGTACCTCGAAACGAGTTGGACAACGGGGGCGGTTGAACTGGGCGTGTTTTTGAGCATTGCTCCGGTTGCCGTCCCGAGGACGAGTAGGTCGTCTGGCTAAGTTGGTCGAGGCAAAGGCGGCGCGAACCCGGTCGGATTTGGGCAGGTGGTCACTGGTACTCAAGCCATCCGCAACACCGCAAACGCCGCCAGCGCTGCCAGCGCCTCCAGCGCGTCTCGGTAGGGACTAGGCGGCAGCGCCATCACTTCCTCCATGGCCAGATCCGCTTCCGCGACCGCCCGTGCCTTGGTGTAGTCGAGGCCGCCGCGGTGCGCGACTACTGCCGCGACGCCGGGTTCGCGGCCCTCGATAGACCCGCGGCACTTTGTGTAGAGTCGCGTTTTGCGAACAGGAGTACGACTTGAACACGCAGAGAATCGTCGTCGCCGGTGGTGGCGGCTTCATCGGCGGCCATCTCGTCGGTGCCTTGCTGGCCGAAGGCCATCAGGTCCGCAGCGTGGACTGCAAGCCCTTCGAGGACTGGTACCAGGTCCACGCGGCCGCCGACAACGTGGTTGCCGACCTGCAGGGGCTCGATGCCTGCATGGCGGCCTGCGCCGGGATGGACCAGTGCTACCAGCTCGCTGCCGACATGGGTGGCATGGGGTTCATCGAGAACAACAAGGCGCTGTGCATGCTCTCCGTGTTGATCAACACCCACATGGTGCTCGCGGCCAAGGAGCATGGTCTCGAGCGCTATTTCTACGCGTCCTCGGCCTGCGTCTACAACGCCGACAAGCAGAAGAACGAAGACGTGGTCGCCTTGCGGGAAGACGATGCCTATCCGGCCATGCCCGAGGACGGCTACGGCTGGGAAAAGCTCTTCTCGGAGCGCATGTGCCGCCACTTCCGGGAGGATTTCGGCCTGCGTACGCGCATCGCCAGATACCACAACGTCTACGGGCCGCTAGGCACCTGGGAGGGCGGTCGGGAGAAGGCGCCGGCCGCCATCTGCCGCAAGGTCATCCACGCCAAGGCCACCGGCAACCTCGACATCGAAATCTGGGGCGACGGCAAGCAGACGCGGTCCTTCATGTACATCGACGACTGCCTCAAAGGCACGCGGGACATCATGGCCAGCGACATCGTGGAGCCGATCAACTTGGGTTCGAGCGAACTGACGACGATCAACGGG
>JAKZRQ010000249.1:0-6217 GCA_047518105.1 Pseudomonadales bacterium
CCGGGCACCGTCGCTTGCGACGGACACGTCGCTTGCGACGGACAGGCGCGGCTGCGCAGGCCTATTGGGCATACCCAAGCAGACGCAACGCCGCACGGGGTGCTCCGGCTGCCACCCGTAGGGCGCGCCCGCCAACGCCCATCCGCGTTGTTGGCACCTCTCGACGTATGCCCGATATGCCTTCAAGGTGCCGCCTAGCGGACTGGACGCTTGCGGACGCGCTGACCCGAAGATCAAGGGATGACGCAGCACTAGTCGAAGCGCCGCGTCGGGTCCAATCATTCCAGACTGTGAGGGAACTTGGAGTCAAATATATGGCTGCCACCCTTCGCCCACTCGGACTTGGGGAGCTCGTAGTAGATCTCGAGCTCGTTGTCGTCGTGGTCGTAGAAATAAACGCCCAGGGACAGCCCATGGTTCCCGATACGTTTGATACGGACGGCATTGTCCTTCAGGCGCTGGTACAACGCCTTCAGGTCTTCGAAGGATCCCATCTGCCAGGCCATGTGGGCGAGCCCGACCCGCTGTTCCTCCGGTCCTGGGGCATCGTTGTCCAGAGGCACAATGGCGAGTTCGTGGGATAGCTCAGCGTTCGCAGACATGAAAATCATCCGTCCTTCGAACTTCGCCGTCACGGTGAGTCCGACGATCCGGGTATAGAAGTCTTCCGAGCGTTCCAGATCCCGTACCTTCATGACCAGATGTCCTAGCTGCTTCGGTGCCAACCCCATGTTGATTTCTCCTTAAGAGCCGGACAACAGCAGTCGATCCTGGGCGTTGGCTTCCAGGAGCGGCCTGCCCAACCCGTGCCGATGCGCGTTGTGGTAGTGCAACAGCGCCGGTTCGTTGCGTCCGAACAGGATGTGGTTCTGGATGCCTGCGTCCGCGCACTTCTGGATGGACTCGGCCATCTTGTAGTCTTCGTTGACGATGATGTTGTTGAAGCCCTCGAAGCGATCCTCGTAGCGCCGTTCCGGGTGGTCCGGATCCTCAAAGTAAGCCTTCACTTCGGGTAGAACGTAGTAGCTGTGAGCCGTCGTACTCTTCGACGGGTTATCGGGGTCGGGGTACATGCGAAGCACGTCCACGCCGTGGGGGTCCACCAGGAAGATCGTGTTGGGATAGATGAAGTACACCGATAACGTCATCATCCTAAACGGCCACTGGTTCGGGTCCTCGACCGCCTTGGCGATCTCGGGGAAGCGGGTGTAGGCGAACACCATGCGGTAGTTCGACCCGAACGCGTCGTGGGTCTGCAGGTTGCCCCGGATCTCCTTGCTCAAACTGTCCCGGTGCAGCACGTCGAAGTGGTAGTTCTCGCCGAAGGTGTCGATGGCGAGCTTCCAGTTGACCTTCGCGTGGAGCACCTGCGAGGCGCCATAGGTCGGGACGTGGAGGTCCCAGTGCGCCATGTCGTCTTCGAGCCCGCCCAAGCACTTGTCCACGTCGATCTCGCCGCCGGGCGTCGGCTTCACCCAAAGCATGTTGTAGCGCTCGGCGGCGGGCAGCTCGATCAGGCCATGCCGGCTCTTGTCGATGTCGCCGAACCGGTCCGCGCGGTTGACGGCGATCAGGTCGCCGCTGCTCGCATAGGTCCAGGCGTGGAACGGGCAACTGAACCGCGCGCGTTTGCCGCGACCGTCGGGCACCACCTGGGCGCCACGATGGCGACAGGTGTTGGCGAACGCCCGGAAGCGGCCTTCGTCGTCCCGGGTCATGAGGATCGGCAGACCGGTTTCGCTGTCCGCCCAGTAGCTCCCATTCTCCGGCAGGTCGGCGGACAAGCCCATGAAGAGCGGCGTCTGGCGGAAGAAGACGCTCCGCTCCTCGGCCAAGAGCTCCGCGCAGGTGTAGTCGGCGAGGGGGCTCCGAACGATCCCCTCGCCATAAACCGGTCCACCGTTCTCGAACCCGTCGTTCAGGATACCGCTCAGTCGCTGTCGTTCTTGGCCGCGCATCCGGCCACTTTAGCGAAATTGGGCTTCGACCTGCACTCAATTTCCTGTGGGTGTCCCCATTGGGCAGTCTATTTCCTGTGGGTGTCCCCATTGGGCAGTCTTGTGGGTGTCCCCATTGGGCAGTCTCCATTGGGCAGTCTGTGGGTGTCCCATTAGGCAGTCTCATTAGGCAGTCTCTTTAGCGAAATTGGGCTTCGACATGCACTCAATTTCCTGTGGGTGTCCCATTAGGCAGTCGCCATTAGGCAGTCGAGCATCGTGCGTGGGTTCGCCTGCTACTTGGGCGGCTTGTCGACGATCACGCCGGAATCTTCGAGAGCGGCGATCCGCTCGTCGTCGTATTCCAGCCATTCCCGCAATACGGTGCGATTGTCGTCGCCGAGGCGCGGGCACGGTGTCCAGTCGTCGCTGCCGATGCGGGCCATCTTGATGGGATTGCCGGGCATGGGCGTCCCTCCGGGCTCGATAGGGACGAAAAAGCCCCGGGCCTGCACCTGCGGATCGGCCGTCATGTCCGGCGCGAGGTTGATCGGGCCTGCGGGGACGCCGGCGGCTTGCAAGATCTCGGCAGCTTGGTTCTTGGTTCGCTCCGTGGTCCAACGCCCAATGGCCGTGTCGATTTCATCGTGGGCGGCGAACCGGGCCGCCAGGCCCATATCGGATCGCAACCCGTCGACGACGTCGCACAACGACCGCCAATCCCGTTCGCCGCGGCAGGCCAAGGCGACCCAGCCGTCGTCGCCGGTGCAGGGATAGACGCCGTGAGGTGCCATCTGCGGGTGCCGGTTGCCCACCGGGGCGGGGCGTCCACCGAGTTGGTGCTCGATGAGCCAAGGGCCGGAGTAGGTGATTCCGCCCTCGTGCAACGACATCTCCACGTAGGCGCCCTTGCCGCTGCGTTCGCGTCTTTGCAGGGCGTCGACCACAGCCGCAGCCGCATTCACGGCGGTGATGGGGTCCATGAGCGCCATGGCCGTGTTGCGCGGTTCGTTCGGACCGTAGCCCATGACGTTGGTCAGCCCGGACAGGGGTTCCACCGTCGGCCCGAACGCGACCCGTTCCCGGTAGGGCCCGCTCTTTCCATAGCCGGGCATGGCGACGTAGATGATCTTGGGATTCGCCGCGACGAGCTCGTCGTAGCCGAGCCCGAGATCGGGTAGAGCGCTGGCGCTGAAGTTCTCCACCACCAGATCCGCTTCCCGTACCAGGTCGAGAAACGTGGTACGACCGGCATCCGTCTTCAAGTCGATCGCGACGCTGCGCTTGTTGCGCTGCAGCTTCACGAACACCGCGTTCAGGTTCCACGGCTCGGCGGGCGGCGTGCCGCCGAGCCAGCCGCCGATGGGCAGGCCGCCCCGATATTCCCGTGGGCCACGCCCCATTGGACTCTCGACCTTGACCACCGTCGCGCCCAGATCGGCAAGGATCCGAGTCGCCAGGGGACCCGCCCAGACGTGGGTCAGATCCAGGATGCGCACACCGCGCAATGGGCCATCAGCCATCGCCGTCGCGCTCCGCCGCCAAGACCCCGGTGAGCCCAAGGGCAGGCCAGGGTTCGCCGTGGACGCGCCAGCACGGACGCGGCGAATGCAGCGCCTTGCCGTCTGGGCTTGCGACGGTTTGCCAAACGTCGCGCAACGCGAGATGCGGGTCGGCCAGGACATCGTCGAACGTCTGCACAAGACCGAGCGGAATCCGGCAATCGTCGGCGCGTCTTTGGATATCGCGCTTCGGAAGCGGGGCCAGGAATTCGGCAATCAGTTCGTTCAACGCGTCGCGGTTTTGCATGCGCTTATGGTTGGTCGCGAAGCGCTCGTCGATGGCGAGTTCCGGCCGATCCAGAAACACGGCGAAGGGATCCCAGAACGTCGGCACGATGTTGATGTAGACCCAGCCGTCGGCGCAGCGGTACAGGTTCGTCGGCACCACCGACCAGAAGTCGCTGCCGTGGCGGGAGCGGATGACCCCGCCGCAGTGCCACATCACGGTGGTGAACTGGCTGAGCGCCATGACCACCTCCAGCATGCCGATGTCGATGGCATTGCGCTCGCCGGCCAGCCGGCAGGCATTGGCGGCGGCGAAAGCGAAACCGCCGCTCTGGAATTCGACGTAGTGGCCGGGCAGCGACAACGGTGCCCGGTCGGGGTCGCCCATGAGGTTGGTGTAGCCGCCCATGGCGAGCAGCACGTTGGGCGTCGCCTGCCAGTTGCGTTTCGGTCCGGTTCGACCGAAGGGCGTGATCGCCGCTTTGACTGGCGTGCGCCAATGGTCGAAGCCGAGCGCGTCGATTCCGTCCGCGTCCTTCGCTTCCGCGATGACGATGTCCGCTCGCGCCGCGAGTTCGGCGATCAGGCCGCCGTCATCGGTACGCAGCCGGCGCTTGCCGGGATGCAGGAACAAGGCCATCGCCTCCGGACGGACCCAAGCCGGTTCGGGCGTGCTCGGTTCGATGCGCACGACCTCGTGCCCCGCCTGCGCGAACAGCCGCCCGCAGTACCCTGCCGCGAAGCCGCCGATTTCGACCACCCGATCCATTGGGCGGCGAGCATAGCAAGCGTTCGCCCGTCAGGGCAGTTCGACACCGAGGTCGGCCAACTGCTTCTCCACCTGCTCCGCCCAGCCTCGGTTGGCGGCTGGACTGGCCGGGCTGGGGTGCAGGATCCGACCGATTTGCACGGTGCTTCCGAGAACCGCACGCGCCCGCGACTCGCCGTATCGGCCGACGCCGAGAACCAGGGTTGGCTCGAGCAACCGGACGATGTCCGCCAACCCTCTGTCGCAGGCGGCGTAGAGCGGCTCGCGCTCGTGCCCGGGTAGCTTGTCCGGTGTTCGGTTGCGGCCCGAAGTCTCCAGGAACGCGAGCGGGCAGTAGTTCCAGATGAAGAATCGCCGGAAGAACGCGTCCGGCGTTGGGAAGCGCGCTCTCGCCCAACCCCAAAGCCGCTGCCCGCTCACCTCGCTGCGTTGGCAGGCGAACCCTTCGATGGGCCGTCGGGGGTGCTGTTCGGCAGGTGGCGTGACCCCTTGTCCAATTCCGAGCCAGTCGCGCACGGCGGCGACTTCGCCGAACGGCACCCCGGTCTGAACCATGCCGAACGGCCCGGGGTTCATGCCCACCAGAAGAACCTGCACCTGCGGACGGCAGTAGCGTTCAAGGTATTGCCGGTGGGCGGCGAACGCGTAGTCGAGGGGGTTGTAGACGTGGGCGACAGGGGAACCGAAGGTGCAGCGCCCGGCTGCGCGGCCAAGGGCGCGGGCGATGGCTGTGGGGGTTCGGGAGGTCATGTCGACGCTGTCCAGTGTACCCCCGGTGAACCGTGTATCGAGGTCGCACGCGGCGGTTCGAACCGCTCACGCGGCGCGTCGGGCAATCCCGTATCGCTTGGGTTCGCCCGAACTGTGCTGTACGCTCCGATTTGGATCGGAAATGACGCGTTTCAGGGGGCGAACTTGCGGGTCGCGGTACTTGGAGGGGACGGTTTCATCGGTTGGCCGACAACGCTCCACCTCTCCAATCTCGGCCACGAGGTGACCGTCGTCGACAACCTGAGCCGACGTTGGATCGACACCGAGCTGGGCGTGCAGTCATTGACGCCGATGGACTCGATCCAGGAGCGCCAGAGGATTTGGCGGAAAGTAAGCGGTCACGCGCTTCGGTTCGAACACATCGACGTCGCGGGCGAGTATCAGCGCTTCAAGGAATGGCTCGTGGATTGGCGACCGCACGCGGTGGTGCACTTCGCGGAGCAGCGCGCGGCGCCCTACTCCATGAAGAGCGACAGCCACAAGACCTACACCGTCAACAACAACGTCAACGCCACCCACAACCTGTTGAACGCCCTGGTCGCCACCGACCTCGACGCTCACGTGGTGCACTTGGGAACCATGGGCGTGTACGGGTATTCCACGGTCGGGGCGTCGGTTCCGGAAGGCTACCTGACGGTGGATGTCAGCCTGGACGACGGCGGCAAGACCGCGCGCGAGATCCTCTATCCCACCGATGCCGGCAGCATCTACCACATGACCAAGTGCCTGGATCAAGTGCTTTTCCAGTTCTACGCCAAGAACGACGGGGTGCGCATCACCGACCTGCACCAGGGCATCGTCTGGGGTACGCACACGGACCAGACGCGACGCGACGACCAACTCATCAATCGCTTCGACTACGACGGCGACTACGGCACGGTGCTGAACCGCTTCCTGATCCAGGCGGCCCTCGACCATCCGCTTACCGTCCACGGCACCGGCGGCCAGAGCCG
>JAKZRQ010000250.1:0-6779 GCA_047518105.1 Pseudomonadales bacterium
GGGCGCGGCCAGCGCAGTCCGCCATCGGCACGATCATCGACATCGCGGTCAAACTAGTGAAACCCAAGAGCTTTTTGACGCCGACAAGCGGCCTGGTGAGAAATGCGGGCTAGGGTTCTTGAGGAAACGACCGGGCAGACCGGGCCGACCAGGCCGACCAGAATGGTATCGCCCCACGGGGCCGGGGCCGCAACCATGCGGGGCGTGCACCGCGTGCACTTCGTTGGCATCGGCGGTGCGGGCATGTCCGCCATCGCCGAGCTGTTGCAGAGCGAGGGATACGCCGTCAGCGGGTCCGATCAGGTGCGTTCCGACGCCACGGATCGCTTGGCGGGGCGGGGTGCGACGGTGCGAATCGGCCACGACGCGGCGGCCGTGGAGGGTGCCGACGTGGTCGTGGTCTCGAGTGCGGTCGACGATGCCAATGCCGAGATCGTCGCGGCCCGGCGGGCGGAAGTGCCGGTCGTCGCTCGTGCCGAGATGCTCGGCGAGCTCATGCGCCACCGTCACGGCATCGCCGTTGCGGGGACCCACGGCAAGACCACCACCGCCAGCTTGATTGCCAAGCTGTTTCTGAGCGGCGGCCTGGACCCCACGTTCGTCATCGGCGCGCCGGTCGGCAGCGACGAGGGCAATGCGCGGCTTGGCCGTGGCCGCCACCTGATCGCCGAAGCCGACGAGAGCGACGCTTCGTTCCTCCACTTGAGCCCGGTGCTCGCAGTCGTGACCAATATCGACCGCGACCATCTGGACGCCTACGGTCAGGACTTCGACCGGCTGTTGGCCGCGTTCGTCGACTTCGCCCGCCGGCTGCCCTTCTTCGGTGTCCTGGTGGCTAGCGCGGACGATCCGCACACCGCCGGAATTCTCCCGTCGATCAAGAAGCCCATTCTGACCTTTGGTTTCGACCCTCGAGCGGACGTCCGCGCCGTCGACATCCGAGGCGGCGAAGGGCCGTGGACCTTCACGGCGCTGCGTCCGGATGGACCGGACCTCGCGCTGTCGCTGCCGCTCCCGGGCCGTCACAACATCCAGAACGCCCTGGCAGCCATCGCGGTGGCATCGGCGGAAGGGATCGCGGATGAAGCCATCGTGACCGGTCTCGCCCGTTTCCGCGGCGTTGGCCGGCGGTTCGAGACATTCGAATGCGTCGTCGACGGGAAAGAGGTGACGTTGGTCGACGACTACGGTCATCACCCCACGGAGTTGGCCCGAGTCATCGAAACCGTGCGTCAAGTCTGGCCGCGACGCCGTCTGCTGATGGTCTACCAGCCCCATCGCTATACCCGTACGCGGGATCTCTACGACGACTTCACGGCGGTACTGTCCGACGTCGACTGGCTCCTTCTGCTCGAGGTGTACGCCGCCGGCGAAGCGCCGATCAACGGTGCCGACGGGCGTTCACTGGCGGACGGCATCCGCTTGCGGGGCCGAATCGATCCCTTGTTCGCACCGTCGCTGGAAGAGGCTGTGGAGCGGTTGCGCGAGGAACTCGTGGAACGCGACGTCGTGGTCGTACAGGGCGCCGGCGATGTTGGCCGGGTGGCGCAGACGTTGCGGAGAGGCTCATGAGCGGGATCCGAGCGAGTGCGCGTTCGGCGCGTCCACGTCCGAGGACGAGGCGTACGGCACCAGTGAAGCGCCGCTCACGGCTTGGGACGCTGGCGTGGTTCGTGGTTGTCGCGGCGGCGGTGGTCGGCGGCCTCCGGTACGCCGACGGGCTTGCGACCGTCGGGGTCAACCGGGTCGAGGTCGAGGCGGATCTCACCGAAGCCGAACTTGTCGACGTGCGTCGTGCGGTGGCCCGGGAACTCGCTCGGCCCGGCGCGCGCGGCGCAGCCGATATGGTGGCCGCCGTGGAGCAACTTGGTTGGGTGCACCAAGTGCGCGTGCGGCGGCGTTGGCCGGACACGTTGCATGTGGCCGTGGTTCGCGAAACCTTGGCGGCGAGCTGGGGCGGCGCCGGATTTCTCACCACGGGCGGCAACGTGGTGCCGTCACCACCGGACTCGGCCCGTCGCGTGCCGTCCGATCTGCCGGTGTTCAAGGCGTCGGTGTCCAATGGCGTTCAGGCGATGGCGGTCTACAACCTGCTGAACAGTTCGGCGCAAGCGGCCGGGCTGCGAATTGGGCAATTGGAAGAGGATCGAGCGGGAAACTGGACGGTGGTGTTCGCAAACGGGATCGAGGTGGTACTGGGCTCGACGGCGCTGCGCGAACGCTTCCGCCGTTTCATCGCGGTCTATCGGGGCGCCCTGCGCAACGCGGTTGGGCGGATTGATCGGGTCGATGCCCGCTACCACGCGGGCGTATCCGTCCGCTGGGCTTCGGGCGTTCGGATTGCGGCCGCGGCCTCGCAGAGGAATTGAGGATGGCCCACGACAGCGGACGCAACATCGTCGGTCTCGACATCGGCACGAGCAAGGTTGCCGCCATCGTCGGCGAGATTTCCCCCACCGGCGAGTTGGAGGTCATCGGCATCGGTTCGCATCACTCGCGCGGCCTGCGCAAGGGCGTCGTGGTGAACATCGAGACCACCGTGGAGTCGATCCAGCGCGCGGTGGAAGAAGCGGAGTTGATGGCCGGACGCGAGATCAACTCGGTCTATGCGGGCATCGCCGGGAGCCACATTCGCGGCATCAACTCCCACGGCATCGTCGCCATTCGCGATCGTGAGGTCTACCGCCACGACATCGAGCGGGTGCTCGACGCGGCGCAGGCGGTCGCCATACCTGCGGACCAAAAGGTTCTGCATACGCTCCGCCAGGAGTACATCGTCGATGACCAGGAGGGCGTCAAGGAGCCGCTGGGCATGTCCGGCGTCCGCCTGGAAGCCAAGGTCCACCTCGTGACCTGCGCCGTCAACGCGGCACAGAATATCGAGAAGTGCATCGAGCGTTGCGGGCTCGTCGTGAACGACATCATTCTCGAGCAGTTGGCATCGAGCATGTCCGTGCTAAGCGACGACGAGCGCGACTTAGGGGTCTGCTTGGTGGACATCGGCGGCGGCACGACCGATATCGCGGTGTTCACAGACGGCGCCATCCGCCACACAGCCGTTATTCCCATCGCCGGCGACCAGGTCACCAACGACATCGCCATGGCTTTGCGAACGCCGACTCAGCACGCCGAGGAAATCAAGATCAAGTACGCCTGCGCGCTGACCCAACTGGCGCGTCCAGAAGAGACCATACAAGTGCCAGGCGCGGGCGGCAGACCGTCGCGGAGCTTGTCGCGCCAAGCGCTTGCGGAGGTGGTGGAGCCTCGTTACGAGGAGCTGTTCACCTTGATTCAAACCGAGTTGCGCCGCTCGGGCTACGAAGAGCTCGTTGCCTCGGGCGTGGTCTTGACCGGCGGTTCGGCCAAGATGGAAGGCGTCGTGGATCTGGCGGAGGAGGTCTTCCACATGCCCGTGGACCTGGCCGTTCCCACCAGAATCGCGGGTCTCGTCGACATCGTCAAGAATCCCATCTATTCCACGGGTGTGGGTCTTTTGATGTACGGGGTAGAGCAGGAGGATGCCAACGGGGGCCGTCGCCGAAGGGCGCGGCGCGGGGGCATGTTGGCGCGCATGAGGAAGTGGTGGAACAACAACCTTTGAACCGTGTTGTCGCGGGGCTCGGGTTGGTCACAGGACTGTGGACAAACGACAAGGAGTCGAAACATGGGCTTTGAAATGGTAGAGAACCCGATACGAACGGCCACCATCAAGGTGATCGGCGTCGGCGGCGGCGGTGGCAATGCGGTTCGTCACATGATGAACAACTGCGTGGCGGGGGTCGACTTCATCGCGGCGAACACCGATGCGCAGGCATTGGACGATGTCAAGGCGCCGATCACGCTTCAGCTTGGCTCGGCCATCACCAAGGGTCTCGGCGCCGGCGCCAGACCGGAGGTGGGCCGGGAGGCGGCCTTGGAGGACCGCGACCGGATCCACGATGCGCTTGCCGGGTCGGACATGGTCTTCATCGCGGCCGGCATGGGCGGTGGCACGGGCACCGGCGCTGCGCCGGTGGTGGCCGAGGTGGCCAAGGAAATCGGTGCGCTGGCGGTGGCGGTGGTGACCAAACCGTTCGAATTCGAGAACCGCACGAAGGTGGCCGAGCAAGGCATTGTCGAGCTAAGCCAGCACGTGGACTCGGTGATTGCCATATCGAACGACAAGCTGCGGGACGTGCTTGACGACGACGCCACCATGGACGAGGCATTCGCCGCGGCCGACGACGTGCTGCTCGGGGCCGTGCGGGGCATCTCGGACATCATCATCCGACCGGGCAGGATGAACGTCGACTTCGCCGATGTGCGGACGGTGATGTCGGAGCGCGGCATGGCGATCATGGGCACGGGCCAGGCATCGGGCAGCGACCGCGCCCGCGCTGCCATTGAAGAGGCGATCCGCAGTCCGCTTCTCGAGGGCATCGACCTGCATGGCGCGAGAGGCGTGGTGGTCAACATCACCACGGCCCCAAGCGTCGGCATCCGCGAGTTCCAAGAGATCGGCAGCGCCGTGCGCGAGTTCGCATCGAAGGGCGCGACCGTGGTGGTCGGGACGGTCAACGACGAGAGCCTTGGGGAGGAACTGCGCATCACGATCGTGGCCACCGGGTTGTCCGATGGCAAGGCGGAACTGGTTGTCGACCGTACCCACATAAGAAGGACCGGGACCCTCGACTATGCCCAGTTCGATCATCCCACGGTCCTGCGACAGAACGGCTCGGGCGAGGGCGCGGGACGTCAGCCGCTGGCGCCGAATACCGACTACCTCGACATCCCCGCGTTTCTTCGCCGCCAAGCGGACTGAACGCGCCCCCAAAGGCGCGCCCTCTCGAGGGCGCGCCGGGCTGCGCGCATTCTCGGCTGTGCGTGAAATCTGGCTCGACCGTCCGTTCTCGGGCTGATTCGCAGCAGTTGACGGCAGCGTTGAGCTTCTAATCCCCGGCCCGGGAAAAGTTGAGTCGATACAAAATGTTACAAATGCGTGGCGGCGGCCTGTAGGGACGATTGCTATTATCGCGCGGCGACGGAGGGGCGAGGAACTCGTGGGAGCGGAGCGGGCGTTCGATGCATAAGTTGGGCAGATCCTGCCGTTCCAAGCCGGGGCTTTGGGGCTCCGCGCTAGTGGCGCGTACCCAGGCATGACGAGCACAGGCGGCGGCGTCACTTGATCAGCCAAAGAACCTTGCAAAAGACGGTCCGAACGACCGGCGTCGGTCTGCACACCGGCGAAGATGTCCAGTTGACAATCGGGCCGGCGACGACGGACACCGGCATCGTCTTCCGTCGTTCGGATTCGGGCCGGGACGCAGACATCAAGGCGAAGCCCGGCAATGTGGTCGACACCCAGCTTGCCACCACGCTCGGCGAGGGCTCCGTACGCATCTCCACCGTCGAACATCTCATGGCGGCTTTCGCGGGCTTGGGCATCGACAACGCTCGCGTAGAAGTCAGCGCGGGCGAGTTGCCGATCATGGACGGTAGCGCGGCGCCGTTCGTCCACCTCATTCAGAGGGCCGGCATCACGGAGCAACCGGCACCGAAGCGATTCATCGAAGTCATGCGCGAAGTCACTTGGACCGACGGCTACGCGATGACCACGCTGTCGCCGCACGATGGGTTCCACCTCGAATACACCATGAACTACGATCATCCCTTCTTCGAGGACCAATGCCAGCACGTTGCTGTCGACTTCTCTTCCTCGACCTTCGTGCGCGACGTGAGTCGGGCGCGGACCTTTGGATTCATGGCCGATGTGGAACGGCTCCGCGCGATGGATCTTGTCCGTGGCGGCAGCCTTGAGAATTCCGTGGTGATGGACGACGACGGCGTCCTGAACCACGAGGGCCTACGGTACGTGGACGAATTCGCAAGGCACAAGATCCTCGACGCCATCGGCGACCTCTATCTTGCCGGCCACCCGATCATTGGGGCGTTCAGAGGCTACCAATCCGGCCATGGATCCAACAACGCGTTGGTACGGCAACTGCTGGCCGACCCTGGCGCCTATCGCTGCGTCACGTTCGAGTCCGGTACCCACGTGCCGATCCGGCACTGCCGACCGGCCGCAAGCGTCCAAACCGTGGGCTTCGTCTAGGCGCGCTGCATATGGCGGCGGCGCGCCCTGACGGGCGCGATCGAGAATGCTTGCGCATTCTCCCGGCCTCGTTCGAAATGCAACCCAAGTGTCAACATTCGGAGCGCGCAAGGACTCTAGCGTTCTTGAGAAGCCGTCAACCTTGCAGTTGAGCCGAATTTTCGCCACCCGTAGAAGCCACCCGTAGAGAATGCGTAGGCATTCTCAAACGCGCTCTGACGGGCGCGCATTCTTGCTGGATTTGTACTGTTGCGCCGGAGGCGCGGCGAAGTGATACCACGAGGCCGGATTCGACATAATCGGGGTAGACACTCGTCGAGCAGCCGAACTACCCGTACCCCATGATCGTGCGCGATGTACTCGACCTGCCGGATGGCTTCATGTCGGTATTCGACGCCATCCACGCCTTGCCTCCTTATCAGGCGTACTCAGACCTGGCGGCCCGGAAAGCGCCGCAGGCCAGAATCCTTGATCGCAACGGCTATGCATGCCAATCTTGCGGCGTTGCTGCCGGAGATCTGGACGAACGAGGGCGTCCGATTCGCTTGCATGTAGACCATCATGAGGCTCATATCACGGTGGACCACCAAACGACTCGAATCTACGTGCCTTGTGCTCCGCCTGCAGTCAGGGGCGCAAGAACCCCACGGCGTCGCCGCCCAAATGGGTTTGGCTGCTGACGCAGATA
>JAKZRQ010000251.1:0-16716 GCA_047518105.1 Pseudomonadales bacterium
GCGGACCCGACCTCACCGGCTCACCTCCACCTCCCTCAGGTGGGCTGCGATGGCGTGAACGATCTCGCCGATCGCGGGCTCGGGCAGGTCGTGGCCGAGCTTGTCGATCTCGAGATACTTGGCACCCGGAATCACTGCCGCAGTGTCGCGTCCGGCTTCCACCGGCACCAGCGGGTCGGCGTTGCCGTGGATCACGAGGGTCGGAACGTCGAGGTGCGAGAGTTCCTCGCGGCGATCCGGTGCAGAGAGGATCGCGGTCAGTTGACGGGTTACCCCTTCAGGGCGGTGCGCGCGCTCCACGGCGCGCCGGGCGAAGCGGGCGATGCCCAGGGTTTCGGAGTCGAAGTGCGGGCCCCCGAACACCTTGGCCGCCTGAATGCTCTGGGCGATGACGGCTTCCTGGTCGCCATCCACGAGCGTGCCGACCATCGCTCCCACGGCTTGGTCGGTGGG
Organism: Pseudomonadales bacterium; assembly: GCA_047518105.1. Taxonomy (GTDB): domain Bacteria; phylum Pseudomonadota; class Gammaproteobacteria; order Pseudomonadales; family Azotimanducaceae; genus VXYL01. The sequence goes on from JAKZRQ010000251.1 coordinate 454, forward strand.
AGCGGGCAAGCCCGGATTGCCGGTGGACGACATGACCGAAGTCAAGCTGTAGACGCGCGCCGGGTATTCGATCGCCATCCGTTGGGCGATCATGCCACCCATGGACAGGCCGATCACGTGGGCGCCGCCTTGACCCAAGTGGTCCAGCAGCGCGACGGTGTCGGTCGCCATGTCCGCCAAGGTGTAGATCGGATCCAACGCAGAGGGGTCTCCCCGGGCCGCGAGCAGGACTTCCAGGGGCGGCGGGCGTGCGTCCGGCCCGTCGGAAAGGCCGACGTCGCGGTTGTCGAAGGTCACCGCGCAGAATCCCGCGGCCACGACGCCGTCGATAAGCGTGTCCGGCCAGTGGACGATCTGGCAGCCCAGACCGTGAATGAACAATACCCTCGGGTTCGCTCGCGCTCCCCGATGTTCGAAGTAGATCTGTCCGCTCTTGCCCTTGAACTTGGCCATCCGACGCTCGAAGTCCCCACTGGTGGAAGGCGGTGGTAGCGCGAATGCCGTTTGCCGACCCGTGCCGCCCGATGCGGAATCTTATCAAAGCCACCGCACGCAAATGACGGGACTTCGGGGTTGCGATGAACCACGGCTGACAAGCTTGATCGAGGGGGCGATAATGCGGCCGATCTCGACGCCGCATCGTGCAACGCGCGATGATCGCGTTGGCGAACGAGAGAACATCGACCGCGCTTGGCGAAGGACGAAGGGTATCCCATGAAGATCGGAACGAAGATGACCACCGGCTTGGCCGCAATTGGCGTGTTGACATTGGCGGGCGTCTGCGCGGGGGAGGCGACCTCGAACGCCGAACCGACGCCGGATGCCGCTACCGCGTATCAGGAGGCTTGGGGACCGCCGGTCGGTTCGACCATCCCGCCCATTGCGACCGCGGACCAACAGGGTGCCAAGCGCGACTTGGCGAGCTTGACGGGCGAACGGGGACTCCTGCTTCTCGTCAACCGCAGTACGGTCTGGTGACCCTTCTGCAAGGCTCAACTGGTTCAGTTGAAAGATTGGCAGGATGATTTCGAGGCCCTCGGCGTCAACGTCGCCGCCATGACCTACGACAAGGCTTCCGCGCTTGCGGAGTTCGGCGAGGATAGCGATGTTGTCTATCCGCTGCTGTCGGACGGGAGTTCCGAGTTCTTCAAGGCGCTGGGGGTTCGCAACGAGCAATACCCCGAGGGGCACCCGGGTCATGGCGTGGCTCTTCCGGGCATCCTCTTCATCGATCCCGCAGGGGTGGTCCGCATGAAACGCGCCCACGAGGACTACCGGATCCGACCGTCCTTCGACGAAGTGCACGGGGCGGTGCGCAGCTTGGTGGAGGTCGACTGAGTCGTCGCAGCGCCGGCGCCAAGGCGCACTTGCCGGCCTCGTCGAAATCTCCACATTGCGGGCACAGTTTCTCCGTTGGCCTTGGCTATACTCGGTCGGATGATGTCCTTGGTTCGTTCCATAGGCGTGGTCGCAGTCCTGTCCGGACTGACCGGTTGCGCGACCCTGATCGGTAGCGTTGCCGGCGGAATTGCCAGCGATCTTTCCGACGCCATCCTCGAAAGCGACGATCCCGAGACCGTCCGCGACGGTGCGCCTGCCTACCTCATCATGCTGGACGCCCTGTTGCGCCGGGGCGGTGGCGGTTCCGATCTGCTGCGGGCGGCCGCGTCGCTGAACGGCGCCTACGCGACCGCATTCGTCGACGACGAGGCGCGACGGCGCGCATTCGCCGCCAAGGCGTTCGATTTCGCCTTGCGTGCGGCCTGCATCGACATCGACTGGACGTGCGAGGTGCGAAAGCTCGGCTTCACCGAGTTGGAACAGCGGGCGACGGCGATGGAATCCCGCGACGTTCCCGCCGTCTACGCCTTGGCGACGGCATGGGCCGGTTGGATCCAGGCTCATTCGGACGATTGGAACGCCATCGCCGATCTCGCCCGGGTGAAGCCGATCATGGCGCGCATCGTCGAACTCGACGAGAGCCACGACCACGGCGGGCCAAGGTTGTACATGGGGGTGTTCGAAGCCCTCGTGCCGGCGTCCTCGGGCGGGCGACCGGAATTGGGCCGCGCCCACTTCGAGCGGGTGGTCGAGCTGACACAGGGCCGGCACTTGATGGCCAAGGTCTACTACGCGGATACCTACGCCCGCTTGGTCTTCGACCGCGACCTGCACGATCGGCTGCTGGCCGAAGTCCTGGCCACGGATCCCCGAGCGCCGGGTCTCACCTTGATGAACACGATTGCACAGGAGCAAGCACGTGCCTTACTGGACTCCGCTGACGACTATTTCTGACCGTTCGGCGCGTGGTTTGCGGCGGGCGAACCTGGTTTTTCGGCGTCCCGCCGCGGCGGCAGTCGCCGTTGTCGCCCTGGCATTGGCACCGCCGTGTGTGGCCAAGACGCTCAAATTCGCGTCTACCGCACCGGACGGCACGACGTGGATGAAGAGCCTGCGCCAGGCCGGGACTGAGGTGGAAGCCGCAACCGAGGGCCGGATCAAGCTCAAGTTCTACCCGGGCGGGGTCCAGGGCGACGACGCCGACGTGCTGCGCAAGATGCGCATCGGTCAGTTGCACGGTGGAACGGTCCGCACGGGCGTGTTCGGCAAGATCTATTCCGATGTCCAACTCTACAACTTGCCGATGGTTTTCCACGATCTCGACGAAGTGGACGCCGTGCGGGCGTCCATGGACCCGTTGCTCATGGGGGGTTTGGCCGATGCGGGGTTCGTGGCCCTCGGCATCGCCGAGGTCGGCATGGCGTACGCCATGAGCACCAAGGCAGCCCGGTCTCTCGCCGACGCCCGACGGCTCAAGATATGGTCTCCCCAAGGCGACGTGTCTGTGGCCAGGACCCTGTCCGCGTTCCGCATCTCACCGATCCCGTTGACCATCGGAGAGGTCCTTCCGAGTTTGACGACCGGTGCGATCGACACCGTGGCCGCGCCGCCGGTGGCGGTGCTGTCGCTGTTGTGGCACACGCGGCTCAAGTACGTCCTCGACCTGCCGTTCATGTACGTCTACAGCCCGGTCGTCGTCTACGAAAGGAGCCTCAAGGGCGTCTTGGAAGCGGACCGGGCGGCGTTGCTGCGCATCTTCGGTAGCGCCGTGGCCGAGGGGGATCGTCGCAACCGGGGCGATCACGACGCGGCCTGGCAGGCGCTTCGGAACCAGGGGTTGGAATTCCAGAAACCCGCGCCGGCGGAACTCTCGGAATGGCGGAGTGCTGCGCAGACCGTGACAAGGATCTGGGTGGAAGATGGCATGATCAGCGATGGAATGTACGCCAAGCTCAAGGCTGTTCTCGCACAGATCCGTGAGGGCCAAGCCAACCGGACGGTGGTCACGGAGGGTGGTCGATGATTCAAGGCACTCGAGAAACCGGGCTCTAGTGTGCCGCTCGGAATGCGATGATGTCTGAGATGGTCGGTTTCGTGCCGGTGGCTGTCTGCAACGGCAGCCTCGTGGCGGCACATCCTCTTCTTGCGCTGCGTCATGGCAAAGCGGAGGGTCGTCGATGATTCAAGGCACTCGAGACCCCGGGGTCGGTGTCGTGTCCCGCAAGTTTCTGGTATTTCAGCGCGTCCCACGGGAGTTCGCCATGCGCGCCACTGCCGCGTTGTGGTCCTTGCCAATATGCCCGATATTTCCTGCGGACCACGCCTTGCATTGACGCGCATGGCGAACTCTGAACACAAGAAACTTGCGGAACACGGCACTAGCATGCCGAAGCGCTTCCGGCGCACCATCGAGATCGTCGAGACCTGCCTGCTCGCTGCGCTACTTGCGGCGATGCTCGGTGTCGCCGTCTTTCAGATCGTGGTGCGCAACGCCTTCAGCACGGGCATCATCTGGGGAGAGGATCTCATTCAGGTGGCCGTGCTGTGGCTGACCATGGTCGGCGGGGCCGTTGCCGCCGGTGCTGACAGCCACATCCGTATCGATCTGGTGTCGCGCTTCGCCGGGCCGGTTGTCCAAGCCGTGGCTGCACGCCTCACCGCGCTGTTCACGGCGGTCCTGTGTGCCGCCCTCGGCTGGTATTCCATCGAATTGATCCGGTGGGACTTCGTTGACGGATCCCCCGGGGTCGGTGCCGTTCCGGCTTGGATCTGCGAGATGATCATTCCGGCCGCCGCCGCCGTGATGGCGCTGCGCTACCTTCGCCATGCGATCTGGCCGGTACGGGCGTTGCCGGGACGAGGGCCGGGACTAGGACCGGGACCAGGGCCGGGAGGGAAAGACGCGTGATCTGGGTGGGCGTCGCCATTCTCGGCCTGATGGCGCTCTTCGGGGCACCGCTGTTCGCGGTGGTGCTTGGGGCAGCGATGCTTGGCTTCCTCGCTGTCGATGTCTCGCTGAGCGCGGTCGCCCTCAACATCTACGACCTGACCGACAAGCCGCTGCTCGCGGCTCTGCCGTTCTTCACCTTCGCCGGCTACGTCATGGCGGAGGCCAAGACGTCCGAGCGACTGATGGCGTTGACCCGGGCGTTGTTCGGCTGGATGCCCGCCGGCCTTGCCATCGTCGGTTTCGTCGCCTGCGCCCTGTTCACTGCCTTGACCGGCGCTTCCGGGGTCACCATCGTCGCCCTTGGCGCATTGCTCCTGCCCATGCTCAAGTCGAGCGGCTACAGTGAACGGTACAGCCTCGGCCTGGTCACGACCTCGGGCAGCCTGGGTGTTCTCCTCGTGCCTTCGGTGCCTCTCATCCTCTACGGTATCGTTGCCCAGCAAATGGACATCGGCGAGCGGTTCACGATCCAGCAGCTGTTTCTCGGCGGCCTCGGACCTGCGCTTCTCATGGTGGTGCTGCTGTCGGCATGGACGATTCTGTTCCACGGCGCGGCACCGCGCAGCCGCTTCGACGCAGGGGAGCTTTGGCGGGCCGTGAAGGCCACGCGCTGGGAACTGCCGCTGCCGTTCGTGGTGCTCGGCGGCATCTACTCCGGCTATTTCGTGGTGTCCGAGGCGGCGGCGATGACCGCGTTCTACATCGTGATCGCCGAAGTGGTCCTCTATCGTGAAGTGCCGCTGCGCGCGTTGCCCGGCGTTGTCCGCGAATCCATGGTCATGGTCGGCAGCATCCTCTTGATCCTCGGGGTGGCGCTTGCGTTCACCAACTTCCTGGTGGACGCCGAGGTGCCCCAGGCCTTGTTCGCGTTCATGCAGGAGCACGTCACCAACCCGCTGACGTTCCTCATCCTGCTCAACATTCTGCTGCTGGTTCTCGGAGCGATCCTCGACATCTTCTCGGCCATCATCATCATGGTGCCGCTGCTCTTGCCGATCGCCGTCGGCTACGGCATCCACCCGATCCATTTGGGAGTCATCTTTCTCGCCAATCTCCAGATCGGCTACTTCACGCCGCCCATCGGCATGAACCTGTTCATCGCCAGCTACCGCTTCGACCGTCCGGTGCTGGAGCTCTACGCCGCCTGCCTGCCGTTCATGGCCGTGCTGATACTCGCGCTGCTGATCATCACCTACTTCCCCGCACTGTCGCTTTGGTTCCTGTAGGCTGGCGGAGCACGGTCGACCCGCATCTGTCTAGGAGCAGATCCTTTGGGCAAGCGCCTTCGAAGCGCCATCGTGGCTGTCGTGATGCTCGTGCTGCTGCTTGCCGTCGGCTTCTGGTTCGTCGTCGGAACGAGGGCTGGCCAAGATCTCGCGCTGGCGCAGACGGCGCGCGCCATCTTCAGCGATACCCCACCCGATAGTTTCGAAGGCCTGCGCGTCTTCCTCTGCGGCACCGCCTCGCCATTGGTGGCACCTGGCCGGGCACAAGCCTGCGTGGCGGTTACGGCGGGTGATTCCCTCTACCTCGTGGACGCGGGCACCGGGTCGGCGGCGACCATGCAGCTCGCACGCGAACCCACGCATCACCTGCGTGCCATCCTGGTAACGCACTTCCACTCGGACCACATCACGGGCATCCCGGATTTCAACCTGGGCTCCTGGGTCGCGGGACGCTCCGCACCGTTGCGGATCGTCGGTCCCGGCGGGGTCGAGCGGGTGGTTGCCGGATTCAACGAGGCCTATGCCCTCGACCGCGGCTACCGAATCGCCCACCACGGCGAGGAACTGCTGCCGCCGGCGTTGGGCGCAATGCACGCCGAGCCCGTGGCACCCGGCGTGGTGGTGGACGAAGACGGCTTGACCATCACCGCCTTTGCCGTCGACCACCGACCGGTGGCGCCCGCCTACGGCTACCGCTTCGACTACGGCGGGCGTTCGGTGGTTGTCAGCGGCGATACCGTGGTGGTTGCAAGCCTGGAGTCGGCGGCGAAGGATGCCGATCTGCTGTTGCACGACGTCTTGTCGACCCCCATCGTCCAGGCTCTTGCGACTGCGGCCCGGGAGGCGGGAATCCGGGCGGCCAAGATCTTCGAGGACATTCCGAGCTACCACGCCCCGGCGGCGGAACTCGGCGCGCTCGCCGATCGGGCAGGCGTGCGGATGCTCGGCCTCTACCACTTCGTGCCGGCACCGCGAAATTTCCTGATGGAACGGATGTATCGGCGAGACCTGCCGGGCGACGCCGTCCTAACCGAAGACGGCACGGTATTCGAACTGCCGACCGGGAGCACGGCCATCCATGTGCGGGCACCGTGACCGACTATGATGTCCGATTGTCACGTCGGTGAACTCCCATGACAACGGTACGCCGCACCCCCGATGGCCGTTTCGCCGATCTCGCGGAATACCCCTTCGCACCGAACATGGCCAACGTTGCGGCCGCCGACGGCGAGGTGCTGCGCATGGGCTACGTCGACGAGGGGCCGGCCGATGCCGCGCCAGTGCTTTGTCTGCATGGACAACCCACCTGGTCGTACCTCTACCGCAAGATGATCCCGATCTTCGCCGCGGCGGGCCATCGTGTGGTTGCACCCGACTTCATCGGCTTCGGGCGCTCGGACAAACCCGCGCGGCGGCAGGACTACACCTACGCCCGCCACGTGGATTGGCTCGTCTCGTTTCTCGACGCTCTGGACCTGCAGCGGATCACCTTGGTCTGCCAGGACTGGGGCGGGCTCATCGGCTTGCGCGCCGCGACGGTGCGCGCCGAACGATTTGCCCGCATCGTCACCGCCAACACCGCATTGCCCGACGCCGAAGGGGTTGACGACGCGACCGCGAAGTCGGTTGGCGACCGGATGCGCGCCTACTACGACAGCCTGCCCGTGCATCAAAGCGCCATGAGGATGGGGGCGGCGATGGCCGCCGACCGCTCCGGCATGGGCTTCCTGCATTGGGTGAAGTTCTGCGCCGAGACACCGGTTCTCCGGGTCAGCGACGTGGTGCGGTTCAGCAGCGGCGGCACCCTGGGCGAAGAGGAGGCGAGGGCCTACGACGCACCGTTTCCCGACGACTCCTACATGGCGGGCGCGCGGCAGTTCCCGAGTCTCGTGCCGATCATGCCCGACAACGTGGCGATAGCCGCCAACCGGGCGGCCTGGCGGGTGCTTGAAGCGTGGCAGAAGCCGTTTCTGACGGCATTCAGCGACCGCGATCCGGTAACCGCCGGTCAGCACGAGCGCTTTCAGAAAGTGGTCCCCGGTGCCCAGAACCGGAAGCACGTCACCATCGAAGATGCGGGACACTTCCTGCAGGAGGAGAAACCGCAGGAGTTGGCCCGGGCGGTCCTGGACTTCACGGCGGCAAATCCCACCTGAGCTTGGCGATGGCCAGAGATTTCAAGGACCAAGGCGGCGCCGCGACGTCGAATCCTTCGCCGCCGCTGCGCTGGGCCATGTCCATGGCATTGCGGCGGATGACCGACCCGAATCGGATCGCCGCTCGGTACCGCAAGGCCGAACTCAAACGCCGACGGGCGGGTAGGGGACATGTGGTCGAGTACTTCCACCAGGTGGACGACGGCTACAGCCATCTTGCGGTCCAGCTTCTGCGTGCCTTCGCGCAGGCCTACGATATCCGACTCGTCTGCCATTTGGTTCCGGGCCCGGCGGGTGGGAATGCGCCGGAGCCGGACTTGCTGTTGGACCTGTCCCGCTACGACGCGGCGAGAATCGCGCCCCACTACGGATTGACGTTTCCGGAACACGCCGTGCGCCCGGCGCCGGCCTTGGTCGATCTTGCGAGGCGCATCCTGGCGGCTACGACGCCGCAGGTCGAAACGTTCGCGATGGCCGCACCCCTCGTGGGCGAGGCGCTCTGGTCGGACTCCATGGCGGCGATGCAGGCGCTGGCCGACCGCTACCCGCCAACCGACGAGGCCGCTGCGAACGCGCTCCTCGCCCAAGGCGCAAAGCGGCGGGCGGCCCTCGGTCACTACTCGGGCGCCATGTTCCACTACGGCAAGGCGTGGTACTGGGGCGTGGACCGGCTCTACCACTTGGAAAACCGGCTCATCGAACTCGGTGCGCGCGCGTCGTCCGACGGTCTCTTGAGTGCGCGTCCGATGATCGAAACCGGACCGTACCGGGACGACGGCTCACTGACCTTGGAGATCTACCCGTCGGTGCGCAGTCCCTATACGGCAGTGGGTTTCGACAAGGCGGTGGAACTCGCGCGGACAACCGGTGTGAAGCTGGTTGCACGACCGGTGCTGCCGATGGTCATGCGCGGTGTGCCGGCGACGCGCGCCAAGGGCGTCTACATCTTCAGCGACGCGGCGCGGGAGGCGCGGGCGCAGGGTCAACCGGATTGGGGCCGCGTCTACGATCCCATCGGCGAGCCGGTGCGGCGCTGCTATTCGCTCTATCCCTGGGCCGCCGCTCAAGACCGGGGCGTCGAACTCCTGAGCGCCTTCATGCGCGCGGCGTTCCGGGAAGGGGTGAACACCAACAACGACGCCGGACTGCGCCATGTCGTCGAAACCGCAGGACTTTCGTGGGCGGAAGCGCGAGGCATCGTCGACAACGACGATTGGCAGGACGAGATCGAGGCGAATCGCCTCGCGATGTACGATTTCGGCCTTTGGGGCGTGCCCAGCTTCCGACTTCTCGACCCCGGTGGCGAGACCTTGCTTCGCGTTTGGGGACAGGATCGGCTATGGCTGGTGGCACGCGAGATTCAGCGTGCTCTTTCGAGTACGGTTGAGGTTTAGGACGCCGCGCGTCGCGACGGCGCCTCGATGTCCTGGGCGGTCGCCCGACGGGGCCAGATCGCGTTGGCGATCCCGGCGGCGGACAGCCCGACGAGCAGCAACAGCAGGCGCAGATCGCCAAAGTAGAGCCCGGGCTCGATCGGCACGGCGATGGTCTTGGCGAGTGCCGCCAGCTTGTAGTCGTGCTTGTCGGCGAATACCGGGTCGAGGGCGATCTCGAGGAGGTCGCGACGGCTGCGGTAGCGCACGACGCCGACTGATGTCCATTGTTCGGCGCCTTCGATGCCCGTCAGGTCCATGGCGTGATGCACGGTATTGCCGACAAGCGCCGGATGGCTGGCCCGGCGCAGCATCGCGGGGAGCATATGTGCCATGTAGCGGTCCATGTTCGTTCCGGCATCCGGGTCCTCGGCCATGTGAAGCAGGTTCACCATGAGGAACTGATCGCCGTTGTCTTGCGTCATGAAACGGCGGAGCCGTTCGACCCGGTCGGCAGGCGAGCCAGCACCCTCCACACGCTGGACAATCCCGGCGATCTCGGTGTCGGACAGCGCGCCCTTCGTGTTGGTGTACCACAGGCAGAACATCAGCCAGAGCAAAACCGGTCCGAGCCATGACCACTAGGCGTGGTTTTCGTAGCGCGCCTTGTCGTAGCGTGCCTTGTCGCAGCGCGCCTTGTCGCAGCGCAGCTTGTCGTAGCGCGCCTTGCGTAGCGCAGCTTTTCGTAGCGCAGCTTTTCGTAGCGCGCCTTGCCGTAGCGCAGCTTGCCGTAGCGCAGCTTGTCGTAGCGCAACTTGCCGTAGCGCAGCAAGAAACGGCACTGCCTCGCACCCCTGGTGTATGGTGAAAATGCCTGCAGGATGATGTCATATTCGCAAGCGTCGTCGTGGCTTCGTGGAGGGCTGCCGTGAACAAACGCCACGTACTCTTGATCGTGCTGGGAGTGGTGGCAGCCCTGGCCGCCATCGGCTACCGCTACCGGGTCGAGCTCCTCGTGTTCGCGGCGCCACGCATCTTGGAGTTGCGTGATCCCATCGGCGCGAATCGACCGGTCGAGTGGCAGCCGGGGCCCGCCGAAGCGGAGGCGTTGACCGAGGATCGCCCGCCGAACATCATCGTCATCCTCGCCGACGACTTGGGCTTCAACGACATCTCGCTGGCCAACGGCGGCGCCGCCGACGGCAGTCTCGCCACCCCCAACATCGATGCCATCGCGGCGAACGGAGTCCAGTTCGCCAACGGCTATGCCGGCAATGCCGTTTGTTCACCTTCCCGTGCCGCGCTGATGACCGGTCGCTACTCGACCCGGTTCGGATTCGAATACACGCCCTTCTTCCGGATCGGGGTGACGCTCTTCGACTGGATCCAACAGCGGAATTCGCCTGCGTTGCGGGTCACCATCGCGCACGACCGGCTGGACGGGATGCCGGCCATGCCGGCCATGGGCATGCCCGCTTCGGAAGTCACCGTGGCGGAGACCCTGAAGGCCGTCGGCTATCGAACGTTGCACATCGGCAAGTGGCACTTGGGCGGGATCGGCGACATGCGGCCCGAGCGCCAGGGATTCGACGAGAGCCTGTACCTCTCCGGCGGGCTCTATCTGCCTGAAGGCTCGCCGAACGTGGTCAATGCGAAACTGCCGTGGAGCGCAATCGATGAGATGGTGTGGGCAAGCATGCGCTACGGCGCTTCCTTCAACGGCGGCGACTCATTCGAACCCGGTGGCTATGTCACGGACTACTACACCGACGAAGCCGTCAAGGCGATCGAGGCCAACCGCAATCGTCCGTTCTTTCTCTATCTCGCCCACTGGGCGGTCCACAATCCCCTGCAGGCGGCCAGGGAGGACTTCGAAACGTTAGTGCATATCGAAGACAAGACGCTGCGCGTCTACGCGGCGATGATTCAAGCCCTCGACCGGAGCGTGGGGCGGGTGCTGGAAGCGCTCGACGAGCATGGGTTGACCGAGAACACCCTGGTGATCTTCACCAGCGACAACGGCGGCGCCCGCTACCTCGGCTTGTCCGACATCAATCGCCCGTACCGCGGCTGGAAGCTCACCCTGTTCGAGGGCGGCGTGCACGTGCCGTTTCTTGCCCAGTGGCCGGGGCGCATCGAGGCGGGGTCGCGCTACGACCACCCGGTGTCGCACATGGACATCTTCTCCACGCTGACCAATGCGGCTGGCGGCTCGACGCCCACCGACCGGGTCGTCGACGGCGTGGACCTGATGCCCTACCTCAGCGGCGAGCGGCAAGGGCCGCCCCACGAGACGCTGTTCTGGCGCCAGGGCCACCACCAAGTGGTTCTGCACAAGGGCCAAAAGCTGATCGTGTCCGATCTGCCGGACCGTTCGGATGAAGATGCGAGCGCAGTACGCCAGCGCTGGCTGTTCGACCTCTCCGAGGATCCGACCGAACAACGCAACGTTGCCGTCGAAGAGCCGAAACTCGTCGAGACGCTCGAAGGCCTGCTTGCCGCGCACAACGCTGAGCAGGCAACGCCGATGTGGTCAAGCGTCATCGACGCGCCGCAACTGGTGGACAAGACGGAGCGCGAGGACTACGTCGAGGGCGACGAATACATCTACTGGCCCAACTGACCGCAGCGCATTCTCAAAACAAAGGTTTGGGCCCCGGCCAACCTTGGAATCCCGGTGTCTACCGCCCGGATTTCAAGGTCCGGCGGGAATCTGCCGAATCAGCCGAAATAGTCCCGGGCGTTGCCACGCCCTCCGCTCGACGGCAGACTGGCGTTTGTGCGTAGAGCCAAGACAGAGCGAATGTTCACCGGGCTTGAATTCGAATCGATCCACTTGCCGCCGGAGGCGGAGGCGTTGCGTGCGGAGGTGCGCGATTTCGTCGCAGAGGAACTGCCGCCGGACTACTGGCCGAATTCCGACTTCAACGAAGGTCACAGCCCGACGTTCTCGGGCAAGCTCGGCGAGCGGGGCTGGATCGGGATGACCTGGCCGAAGCGTTTCGGGGGCGGCGATCAGACCTTCTTCGAGCGCTACGTGGTGACGGAGGAACTGCTCGCGGCCGGTGCCCCGGTGAGCGCGCACTGGATCGCGGATCGGCAAAGCGGTCCGTTGCTGCTTCGCTACGGGAGCGAAGCACAGCGCCGCCGGTACCTGCCGCGCATCGCCAAGGGGCAGTGCTTCTTCTCCATCGGCATGAGCGAGCCGAACTCCGGCTCCGACCTGGCGTCGGTTCGAACCCGGGCGCAGAAAGCAGCGGGCGGCTGGGTGGTTAACGGGACGAAGGTGTGGACCACGGACGCGCACCGCAACCACTACATCATTGCTCTGGTGCGCACCGATCCGCCGACCGACAACCGTCACGCCGGTCTCTCGCAACTGCTCATCGACCTCAACGGCGAGGGCGTGACGGTTCGCCCGATCCGCAACATCGCCGGCGGCGAGGATTTTAACGAAGTGGTGTTCGAGGACTGCTTCGTCCCCGACGACGCGGTGGTGGGCGAGCCCGGCAACGGTTGGGCCCAGGTAACCAGCGAGTTGGGCTACGAGCGCAGCGGCCCGGAACGGTTCCTGTCGGCGTTTCGCGTCCTGGTCGAGTTCGTGCGCGCGGCGGGCCGCGATCCTTCCCGCGACGAGGCGGCACTGATCGGACGGCTTGCAAGCCACCTCATGACGTTGCGCAGAATGTCGATCTCGGTCGCGGGCATGTTGCAAAAGGGCGGCAGTCCCGCAGTGGAGTCCGCGCTCGTGAAGTCGCTCGGCAACGACTTCGAGAAACTGCTGGGGGAACTCGTTCGGCTGCACGCCCCGTCGGGGCATCCGCGTCTCGAACGCTGCCTGGTCCAGACGCTTCTGCATTCACCGTCCTTCACGCTGCGTGGAGGAACCCGGGAGATCCTGCGCGGGGTGATCGCCCGGGGTTTGGGATTGCGTTGATGGACCGCCTACTCGAAGACACCGCCGAACGCATCTTCGGCGACCACGTCGACAAGGGCGTTCTGGACCTGTCGGAGGCCGGCGAATTCCCGACCGCGCTCTGGGAGGTTGTCCGGAGGGCGGGACTGCATCTCGTCGGCAGTTCGGGATCGGGCACGGGTCCCGACGATCTCTACGGCTTGCTGAGAGTTGCGGGACGGCACGGCGTGCCGCTGCCGCTCGCGGAAGTGCTGATCGCCAACTCGTTCCTCGACGAAGACGGCTTGACCACCGTCGCGGTGGATGATGTCGCCCCGTGGGCGCGGGCAGCGGACCGCGTGCTGACCGTCGACGGCGAATTGAGCGGCGACTTCGAGGTGGTGGCGGAATCCAACTTGGCCGGGGAGAGCCGCGATCGGGTGGTCCTTCGGCAAGCCGAGCGGGTCGACGTTCCGCAGGATCTCTACGAGCGCATGGCCCTGTCCCGGGTCGCGCTCATGGCAGGAGCACTCGAGCACATCCTTGCCATGGCCATCGACTACGCCACCGAGCGAGAGCAGTTCGGTCGCCCCATCTCCAAGTTCCAGGCCGTCCAGCACAACCTCGCGATCCTGGCCGGCGAGGTCGCCGCCGCGCGTTGCGCCTACGACGGCGCCGTAGGATCTCTCGGTTCTTCGGGCTTCGCCGTCCATGCCGCCGTCGCCAAAGCGCGCGTCGGCGAGGCCGCTGGAATCGCGGCGGAGATCGCCCACCAAGTACACGGCGCCATGGGGTTCACCCACGAGCACAGCCTGCACCACTTCACGCGCCGGGTCTGGGCTTGGCGGGACGAATACGGCCGCGAGAGCCACTGGCAGGCGCGGCTTGGACAGCTCATCGCCGAAGGCGGCGCCGACGACGTCTGGGACTTCATCGTTCGTGGCGGATGACGTCCTGCAGCGGTTGGCGAGCCGCGCGATCCGGGTCGCGGCCAGCGACTGCCTGCTCGGACGCGCGGTACGCTGGAACGGGGATCACAACGGCGACGCCTGGCCGCGCCATCGCGTCGAGAAGATATTCACCTTGGTCGGCATCTGTCCGGAGGTGGGTATCGGCATGGGCGTGCCGCGCGACCCCATCGTGCTCGTCGGCGGAGCGTGGGCGCCACGGGTCGTGACGGTCGCCGACCCGGCGCTCGACTACACGGATCGCCTGGCGGGATACGCCCGTGAAGTCGCGCCCACGCTCGACGGCGTCCACGGCTACATCTTCGCCGACCGTTCGCCAAGCTGCGGCCTGGCCGGCGTCAAGGTGTTCGGCGCGGACGGTTCCTGTCGACGCATCGGCCGCGGCGTCTACGCCCGGGCGGTACTGTCGAACTACCCGGACTTGCCGGCTGTCGATGCCGAGACGCTTGGGCGTGAAGACGTGCTGCTCGACTTCGTCCTCGCCGTGGTCCAGCAAAGTGGCATCGCGCGGGTCGACGACACCGGTCTTCGCGGCTTGATTGGCGACCTGCTGGCGAACGGTTGAAGGGGAGGGGACTCCTCGCCCGCGCCGCTACGCCTCCGGGTCGTTCCTGACGATGACTCCGCAGGCCGCCCGTCCTCCACCCGCGCAACCCGCCGCTTCGCCGCCCGGGCAGTACGAGTCCGGGTCGATGTGGATGATGAAGGCGCTGCCGTCCTCGTCGAACAGCGACAGCGGCCCGGCCGAAAGCGTCACCCGGGTCGTGATCGTTCTGAGCGAGCCGCTCCCCAACGGGGTGCCATCGTCCAGCGTGACCCCGCCTCCCATGTCGTTGATGTCGAGGTTCACCAGGTCGCCCGAGTGGAAGGGATGATTGCCGTCGGGGCTCGAATTGCCGTTGGGACCCGGGTCGAAGTGTCCTCGGGCCGCCGAGCACGGGTCGCATTGGCCGGTCTCGTGGATGTGGACGGCGTGCCGGCCTTCCGGCAGGCCCGTCCAAATCCTAATCTCCACCTCGACGATCTTGACGCCCTCGGACGAGACCCGCTCGCTTAGCCGAGCGCCGCCGATGGTTTCCTGCGAATCGCATCGCTTGATGACTGCGGTGGCCGTAACCGCGGCATCTTGCACTGCTTGGGCCTCGCCCTCCTGTGCCTGGGCTGCGAGGCTGGCAGCCAAAGCGGCGGCCCCCGCTGCCGCCAGCACATGACCGGTTGAGCGACTCCATTTCGTCGTCTGCATGATTCCTTCCCCCGAACAATGGCGACCCGCTCAAGAACCCTGCTACGCGGCGGACCGTATTGGATCGTCTGCCCGGGCACGTGACGTGTCAAGCCGGCCCGCTTGCGCCAGCTCTCGCAAACGCCTGCGGACTGGTATCACTCTTCCCCGGAGGACTCTAGAGTCCTTGAGCGCTCCGTATGTTGACACTTGGGTTGCATTTCGAACGAGGCCGGGAAAATGCGCGCCCTACCGGGCGCGTTTGGAAATGCGCAACCATTCTCGATCGCGCCCGTCAGGGCGCGCCGCCGCCACATGCGGCGCGCGTTAGCTCTAGCTCGCTGCGGCTGGCCGCGACGGCGGCTTGCCCGGAATACCGGTCCCCGCCTGCTGCGTCTCTGGCGTTTCGCCGACCGAGGAGGCCTTGCTTGAAGAAACGATGTTGTACGCGCCGAGCCCGATGAGCACCGTAAACCCCAAGGCCATCATCCCGACCAGGATGTTGAACTTGCCGGAGAGCTCTCGATGCACGGATCCGATCTTCATGTCCATGGCGTCGAACTTGGCGTCGATGGCGTCGAACTTGGCGTCGATGGCGTCGAACCGGGGTTCCAGTGCGTTGAACTTGACCTCCATCGCCTGGATGCTGGCCTCCAATGGTCGGAGTGCTTCGTTGAGATCGCTCTTGGTGAGCATTCGATCCGCCAGTTCGTCGCCGAGCGCGCGCGCCATGCCCTCGGCGCGCGGCGCCTCGAAGCCCGCCTCCTTCAGGCGGTCCGCCAATCTCAACGTGTCGATCACCGTCGCGTTCACCGTTCCTTCCACCTCCTAGGAGTTTAGCAGCGTGATCATGCCTTTTCCGCTTGCCGCGAATTGTGCGACATCGGCCCGCTCCGGCGTGCGAAATCGCGGACCCGCGCCGCTCCACCGACACCACGTTCGCGGGACCGCTCGACATCGTGACGGCCCGCGCGCTCGGATAGCGAGACGCCCTAGCCCGCATTTCTCACCAGGGGCCGTGATGATCGCGGAGGATTTTGGCCCCGTGTACACACGGGGCCAAAAGACCCGCGAGGGCCTCCGCGCGAAGCGCGGGCGGGCGCGGCCAGCGCAGTCCGCCATCGGCACGATC
>JAKZRQ010000252.1:0-18299 GCA_047518105.1 Pseudomonadales bacterium
GGCCAAAATCCTCCGTGATCATCACGGCCCCTGGTGAGAAATGCGGGCTAGTGCGTCTCGCTGCGCGAGCGCGTCTCGGAATACGAGCCGAGCGCGTCTCGGAATACGAGCCGTTCGCGTCTCGGAATACGAGCCGAGCGCGTCTCGGAACACGAGCCGAGCGCGTCTCGGAACACGAGCCGTTCGCGTCTCGGAATACGAGCCGAGCGCGTCTCGGAACACGAGCCGTTCGCGTCTCGGAACACGAGCCGTTCGCGTCTCGGAACACGAGCCGTTCGCGTCTCGGAACACGAGCCGTTCGCGTCTCGGAATACGAGCCGTTCAAGAGCGCTGCCCACCGGTGTTCGCAACAACCCAAGTGTCAACATTCGGCATGCTCAAGGATTCTAGCCGGCGGTCTTTTTTCGAGCGGTGCTGCGATCGAAGATCGAGTCGCGGATGACTTCCAGCATCCCTTCGGCCCGCCCGAGACGTTCGCTCAGCGCTGTTTCCATACGGTTCATGCGTTCGGTCAGTTTGGTCTCGACCGCGTTGATGTGGGCGGTCAGTTTCGTCTCGACCGCGTTGATGCGCTCGGTCAGTTTCGTCTCGAGCTCGTCCATGCGGTTCTCCAGCCGATGAGTGCCAATGCGCAAATCTCTGATTTCCGATCGCAAGCCGCGACTGGAGGTTACGATCGCGAGCAGAATGACGATCGCGGTTCCGACGATGGTCCAGGTTTCAGCCGTTACCACAGACTCCTGTTGTCAGATTTGAATCCGGCTATGTTGGACGGGTCCGAGCGCGAGAAATATGGGCGTTCGACCCTGCGTGTTGTGCGAATATGCCCGACGCCAATGTAGGACATCGGCCTTGGGGCGTCAACGCGTCTAGACCTCGGGAGCTTGAGACCGGAAACCCGAAATGACGAGATCCCCGACTTCGGCAAATGCAATGCGACTTGACTTGGCCTCGCCCGGCAGAACCGTCTCCGAGAACATCGAACTCGCGCTGTTCGCCGAAAGCAACGGCTGGCAAGGCTTCTGGGTCGCCGAAACGGCGGGCGCCGACGCGGTATCCACTGCGGTCGCCGTTGCTGCTCGGCTCGAATCCGGGCGGGTCGGAACGGCCATCGTCCCCATGCAGACGCGCGATCCGCTGCTGCTTGCGATGACGGCGACCTCGATGGGCCAGATCGCGCCTGGCGGCTTCGTGCTCGGACTCGGCACCAGCACCAAGCTCATCGTCGAGGATTGGCACGCCACGCCCTGGGGCGCATCGCCGCTGCGACTGACCCGGGAATGCGTTGGCCTCGTGCGCCGTTTCCTTGCCGGGGAACGGGTTACCACACAGACGGGCCGCTGGCGCTACCGCCGGGCTCAACTGGCGGCGCGATCCCCTGGCGAGACGCCGATCTACCTGGCGGCGCTCAACGACCGCATGCTGGAACTGGCGGGCGAGATCGCGGATGGCGTCATCTTGAACTTCGTGACGGTGGCGGACGTCGTGCATGCCAAGCGGCTGGTACAGGCCGGTGCGGATCGCGCGGGACGCGATCTGGACGACTTCGAGTTCCTGGTGTTCTTCCGGGCCACCGTGACGGACGACTACGAGGAAGTTCGCGAACGCTACCAGCGGGAGCTGTTCACCTATGTCATGGCCCCGGTCTACCAGCGGATGTTCGCCCGCGAGGGGTTTCGCGACGCCTGCCTCGAAATTCAGGCCCTCTGGCGCGCGGGCGAACGCCAGCGTGCCTTGGACAGCGTACCCTCCGCGCTGATTCGCGAACGTACGCTGATCGGGAACGTCGCCGAGATCGGTGATCGGCTGGCTGCCTACGCCGGTGCGGGTGCGGACGCGACCCTGGTCTTTCCCGTGGCGATCCCCGACCGGGACTACATGGACGATTGCAGGCGCATCATCGCCGCCCTGGAATCCTCGAGCATGCCGAATGTTGACACTTGAGTTGCCTACGAACAGCGGTCCACTTCTCGACGCTAACCTAACTCGGCCGAACATGCCTCGTTCGGTCTGAGGAGGGACCTCGCTGGGGCGCTCCTAGGAACTCTCCCCTTGGTGCCCCGGTCAATCGCCCGCCGACAGACGCGCGGTTCGGATGGCGTTGAGCGTATCGACGGCGTTCGACCGGTAGTGGCTGCCGACCTTGATCACGTCGCCGAGTTCCAAGTACCTGTCGGTTGACGGGTCGTACGCCGGCCATTCGGCAAGGCCGTCGACATTGGGGCCGCCGCTCTTCGCGAACTGCACCCAATAGCGTGTCATCGCATCCGCCAGTGCTTCGTCTTCGGGCTTTGCGTCCGGTCCGAGGTTGTCGAAGGCATAGCCGATTTCCATGCCGTGGAAGGCGCCCAACACGGGCGCGGCCGGAGAGCGGCGGCTGATATGGCATTGCCACGCTTGCGAAGAGACCCGGGCCATGCCGGCAAGGAGATTGCGCGTTTCCTGCACGAACCAGGTATCGGCCAGGAGCTGGTTCTTCGCGGCCACCAGAGACGCGGCGTCCGTGCCGGATAGAGCTTGAGAACCGCATCCATAGGGTCGCCGAATTGCTCTTCGATCGCGGCTCGGTACGCGTCGACGGTATTGAACGGCAGGATGCCGAAGAAGATCGTGCCTTCGTCCGTATTGGTCCCTGCGATCACCGGCACATCCATCTGTTCGCCACGGGCGAAGATGTTGCCGCATGGTCCGGCATGAACGCACCGTCGACGGTGACGGTGACGTTGTAGCCCGATTCCTGTGCTTCGAGCAGGTCTGCCGCCGGCAATGCCCTAAGCGCGGCGACCGAATCGATCTCTTCGAAGTGCGACTGCACCCACTGCTCGCCGAGCTCGGTAGCGCTCGCCACCGTTGGCAGAGGCCTGTCGAGCATCGCGTAGTTGGTGTCCGTGAATGCTGCGGAACACGTGCACACCATCTTCGATTGCACCTTGGACAAGTCCAGTATCCAAGGTGACGGTTGTAGCGGACGGGGCCGCACAGGCGAGAATCAGGGCAAGCAAGCAGGTGGTGCGCATGGATTGGTCCTTTGAATGAACGGGTTGTCACGCGATGTTTGGGCCGAGGATCGGATCGCGGAGATCAGCGAACAGGTAGGTCCCCCCAACCACAACGAAAGCCATCCGCCGGTGACGGTGAACGATTGGCGGAAGTCGCCTTCGGTCAACGCGCGGTATAGCCGCCATCCACTGGCAGGACGACACCGGTCACGAAACTTGCGCCGTCGCCGGAAAGGAACACGACGGCTGCGGCGACCTCCTCGGCTTGACCGAGGCGGCCCAGGGGATGCAGGGATTCGAGGTAGCGGGCCGCGGCCGCGTTGTCGCGCAGCGGTGCCGTCATCGGGGTTTCGATATAGCCCGGTGCGACGGCATTGACGCGCAGGTTGCGATGTCCGTAGGCGATCGCGTACTGGCGCGTCAGTCCGGCAACGCCGTGCTTGGCGGCGACGTAGGCACCGACGGCGGGGTTCTGGGGTTCCGCGCCGGGGGCTGCCGGGGGGCCGGCCAACGCGACCAGGCCGGCGATGGATGCCGTGGAGATGATCGCCCCGCCGCCGCGCGCGGCAAGAAACGGCGCGCCATGGCACAACCCGTAGTACACGCCGCTCAGGTTGATGGCGATGGTGCGGTCCCAGTCGCCATCGCCGCCGATTCCGGCGTTGTTGAAGATCACATCGAGCCTGCCAAGCCGTTCGACCGTGGTTGCCAGGGAGTCCCGCACCGCACCTTCATTGCTGACGTCGAGGGTTAGGGATGCCGCCCTGGCGCCGGTCGCGACCACGGCCTCGGCCGTCGCCCTGGCGCCGTCCGCATCGATGTCGGCACACATGACCGCCGCCCCTTCGTTGCCGAATGCCAGCGCCGTCGCCGCACCGATGCCGCTGGCGGCACCGGTGATAAGGGCGGTCTTTCCGGACAGTCCCGCCATCCCGATCAGTCGCCGTAGCCGGCGCCACCCTTGCCGGCGCCGCCTTTGCCGTCCATGCCGGCTACCGGACGGTCCTTGGGCGCGCTGTCGTAGGCGCCGCGGAAGTCGCGAAAGGGGCCGTCGCGCCACTCCAGGGCGGCCTTGAGACCGTCGGCGCGCACCCGTCGGCCCCATTCCGACGCGGCATCGCGCTGGGCGGAGAGGGCCTGGATCTCCGTGCCCGAGTGCAGGCCGTCGCGGATGCCCATGGTTTCGTACTGCCGGTTCACGGAACGTTTCGAGTACATCAGCATCTCGTTGTCGACGTGGGCCATGCGACGGGCGAACTTTTCGGTGAAGTCGGCGAGGTCGCCCGGCGGTACCGCGTAGTTCGCCCAGCCGAGGCGCGCCATTTCGGTACCCGAGAACGAGTCGCCGACGTATGCGAATTCACGGGCCTTGCAGGGCGGCATATGCCAGGGGGTCCACATCATGTCCATGGTGGTCATGGCACGCACCGGCGGGTAGCCGATCTGGGCGTTGTCCGCGCAGATGCGGAAGTCGCACACCGTGGCGAGTTCCGTGCCGCCGGCCAGGCAGTGCCCCTGAATCTGCGCGACCACGGGCTTTCCGAGTTCCCAGATGATCCAGTTGGTCATCACCACGTGGCGGGCCCATTGGGTCTTGCCCGGGTGGGTGGAGCCGGTGTCCGGCAGCCCCGAGCGCGGGCTGACGAAATTGTGGTTGCTGGCTGCCCGGGCTGGCGACAGGTCGTAGCCGGCGGAGAACGAGCGCCCCGCGCTGCGTAGCACGATGACGCCGATTTCGTCGTTGCTCTCGGCTTCCCGCATGGCGTCCATCACTTCGCCGCGCAGGTTGTTGCTCAACGCATTCAGCTTCTCTGGCCGGTTGAGCGTGACGAACGCCAAGCGCCCGTCGGTCTCGTAGATGATATCGGTGTAGGACATGTCCCTCCCTCAAGGGTGGTTTCGATCGCCTATCTTAGCGGCTTCCAGGCCGTGAAGAAGATCGAGACTGAGATCGATCTTCGCCTGCGCCGACCACTGCGCTTGTTCGGAATTGATGGCATTCACGTTCTCGAACACCTTGAGGAGGCCGATGCGCCGGTTGCCGCTGAATACCCTCAGCGTGCGTCCGACGATCTCCCACTCGAACTGGCCGTATGCGCCGTTGTATTCGGTCAAGATCACTTCTCTCGGGTGACGATGAATTGTGCGATCGAGATGAGTTCCTGCGCCCGCTCGTTGAAGACCTTGAGGTGGTCGCAGGCTTGATCCACCTGGTCCTGCGCCGCCCTGCGGGCGGCATCGACGCCGAGTACGCTGACGTAGGTGGATTTGCCGCGCCGCAGGTCCGCGTTGCTGGGCTTGCCGAGCACTTGGGTCTCGGTCGTGGCGTCCAGCACGTCGTCTTGGATCTGAAAGGCGAGGCCGATCTCGATGCCAAATCGGTCGAGGGCGTTGAGCCCCCAGGTTGCCAACTGGCCGGCAGTTGCACCCATGGTAACGGCGGCGTGGAGGAGGGCGCCTGTCTTGCGCCGGTGCATGGCTTCGACTTCGGCGAGTCCAAGCGCTTTCCCCTCGCCCGCGAGATCCAGGATCTGGCCACCCACCATGCCGCTGGCACCGGCCGCCTTCGCGAGCAGGCCCCCCCATGATCGGCCGGTTTCGGCGTCGACTGGATCAGCGCACGCCACCTCGAATGCCAGCGCCTGCAATGCGTCCCCGGCGAGAATCGCCGTGGCTTCGTCGTATTGAATATGTACGGTGGGCCGCCCGTGGCGCAGCTCATCGTCGTCCATCGCTGGCAGATCGTCGTGAATCAGGGAATAGGCGTGCATCAGCTCGATGGCGGCGGCGGCGTGGTCGAGAACCGCCATGGGCGCGCCGGCCAGCCTTCCGCAGGCATAGACGAGTCGCGCCCGAATGCGTTTGCCGCCGCCCAGCACGGCATGGCGCATCGCCTCCGCCAGGCGGGGCGGGCTGTCGGGCAACGCGAGCTTGCCTTCCAACACGGCGTTGACGCGGTCGACGTCGTTCACGATCCGGTCCTTGTCGGTTCTGCGGAGCTTGCGCGCCCTTGAGGGGCGCGTTTGAGAATGCTAGCGCATTCTCTGCGGGATGCGCGCCCATGAGGGGTGCGTTTGAGAATGCTAGCGCATTCTCTACGGTTGCGCGCCCTTGAGGGCGCGTTCGAGAATGCTGCGCACCGCTTGGTTGCGCATACAATGCCGTCGCCAAAGGTCTCACCCAAGTGGAGTCGAGCCCATGATGCACTTCAGGTCGTTCCTCGAGTTCGCTGCCCGAACGCCGGTCCTGGCCGGCACCGGGGCCATTGGGCTAGCGCTTGTTGCGGTCGTATTCCCGTCACTGCCGGTTGGCGGTGAACTGCTGGATGCCCGATTCGGCTACACCTTTGAGGAAGCGGTCGCGTCGATGGCCGGATACGGCCATGATGGAAGACGTGTCTATGCATGGGTGAGCCTAACCCTCGACACGCTGCTGCCCCTCTCCTACGTCGGCTTTCTTGGGGGTCTTTGCTACCGTCTGCGCCCGAATGATGGTCTGTGGATCCTGGCTTTCCTGCCGGTCGCGGCTGGTGCTCTCGACCTGGGCGAGAACGTCCAGATCGCGGCGTTGCTGGTCCACTATCCGAACGTCTCGGTCGCGCAGGTCGCGTTCGCGTCCCTCACCACGCAGTTGAAGGCCTGCGCGGTATTGACGAGCCTGGGGGTGGTGGCGGTACTGGCCGTCTTGGCCGTTGTTCTCCGGACCCTTGAACGAAGTCGACAACGACCATGAGCGACCGCTATCGGGGAGGAGGCGCTTGGGCGGCTCCGGCGCGCCGCTGTGAAACTCGGCATGCTGACGAATTCACCATCTGGATCGACGCCCACGGCAATGGCTTGGATGCCGTGGAAGCTGTTGCGCCGGACCGCACCATTTCGTCCTCGGCTGAATTGCCTGAGTAGGCGTTCGAATCCATCCTCGGCGGCGGGAGGTTCGGTGGATTGCCGCAGCAGCGGATTGTCCAAGGGCATCCCGGCGGACAAGGCAAGCGCGGTCCCATTGAAATCCGTAGACTCTCGGCCATGGACACCGACAACGGCGGTCTGACGCCACTCGCCCGCGCCGAGGCGCTGGTGCCGAAGATCGAGGCGGCGGCCGACCAGATCGACGACCGACGCGAGTTGCCGGTCGCGCTCGCCAACGAGATGAAGGGCCAGGGCCTGTTCCGCCTGCTCGTCCCGCGCACCGTGGGCGGCGAGGAAATGGACTGGCTCGAATACCTCGACGTGGTGCGCACCGTCGCCGAGGCCGACGGCAGTACCGCCTGGTGCTTCAACCAGGGGGCCGTCTTCGCCACCACCTGCTGCCGGGCCCCGCCGTCGCTGGCCGGTGAGGTGTGGGGCGATCCCCGCACCGTGGTCGCCAACGGGCCGCCGCAAGGTGGTGTCGAGGTCGTTTCCGTGGATGGCGGAGTTCGGCTCACCGGCCGCTGGTTGTTCTCGAGCGGCTGCCGCCACGCCAACTGGATCGCCGCGGTATCCGGTGGACGCGGCGAGCCGCCCCGCCTTCACCTGTTGCCCCGGGACGAGGTGGAGTTCGTGGACGTCTGGCAGGTCAGCGGCCTGCGCGGTACGGGCAGCTTCAGCTTCCGTGTCGAAGACCTGTTCGTACCGGACGCGCGCACCATGGGTCTCGAGGTGCCGTCCAGGGAGCCCGGCCCGATCTACGTCATCCCCCAGGGGCTGTTGTTCGCCTGCGGCTTCGGCTGCGTGGCGCTCGGCGTATCCCGCGCGGGACTCGATGCGACGATCGAACTGTGCAGCGACAAGCGGCCCCGGTTCGGCTCGCGACGGCTGTGCGAGGATCCGGTGATCCAACAGCAGATCGGCAAGGCGGAGGCGAAGTGGCAGGCGGCCAAAGCGCTGCTGTTCGAGTCCGCCGCGACCGTATGGCGATCCGTGTCGGCGACCGGGCGAATCACCATGCAGGAGCGTATTCAGCTCCGCATGGCAGGCACACACGCGATCCGAGAGTCAGCCGGTGTGGTGGACATCGCCTACAACCTGAGCGGCTCCACCGCGATCTTCGCCGACCGGGCGATCCAGCGCCGGTTCCAGGATGCCCACGTGATCACCCAGCAGGTACAGGGCAGGGAAGCGCACTACGAGACCGCCGGACAGTACTTCCTCGGGTTGGACCCGAAGGGCGTGATCTGACGTCCAGCCCTTACCCATGCACACTTTCACTGCTGTCGTGGAGCGTTGCCCAGAGACCGGGCTTTACGTAGGCCACGTCCCAGGCTTCCCCGGCGCACATGGCCAAGGTGCGTTGCTGGAGGAGTTCGACGACAATCTCAAAGAGGTCATCACCATGCTACTCGGTGACGGCGAGCCGGTCTTGGAGGGCGAGTAAGTCGAACTCAGACCGTCGTCGTGGCCTGATCCCTTTGTCTGCTGTTCCCAAGTGGACGGTGCGCGGAATGCACGTGTCGCCCACGTTTCCAAGATCCGCGCAACCTCCTCGTCCATCGCACTGTTTCCGCCAGCATCCGTCGACGACCGCAGTGCCCCGCAGCAAGGGCGGGCGCTGCGACGACGCTACTTCAGGAACGGAATGGCGAGCACGTACCCCGGATCCTTGTCGTTGGCGGCACGGACGGCGGCCACGACGATCATGATGAACCAGAACAGCATGTAGGCCATCATGAGGAAGATGCCGATCACGAAGATGATCAGGATGACGATGGGAATCAGGTAGATCAACATGCTGATCTGGAAGTTCAGCGCGGACTTGCCGTGGCGGTTCACGTGTTCCGAATCCGGCTTCTTGATGATCCAG
Organism: Pseudomonadales bacterium; assembly: GCA_047518105.1. GTDB lineage: Bacteria > Pseudomonadota > Gammaproteobacteria > Pseudomonadales > Azotimanducaceae > VXYL01. The sequence goes on from JAKZRQ010000252.1 coordinate 8,778, forward strand.
ACGATGAACGGGCCAAGGATGCTGCCCAGTGGCACGATGATCCCCGCGAGCGCCGACAGGTGCACGATGATCGCCCAGGTGCGTTCGTCCGAACTCGTCATCCGGGTGTGGCGTTCGGTCTCCAACTCGGTCATGGGGTATATCCTGCTAGCGGAATACGCCGACCACGGCCAGCAGATTGTCTTCCACTCGTGCCATCTCCTCGGGATTGAGCATGGCAATCGGCCCTCGGCCCAGACGCTGTCGATCGAGGGTGCGTGGTTGTTCTACAACGACTTGTAATCGTGACCGCAATCCCTCGCGGGGCGCAATTGTAACCCGAAGTTCCTCCACATTGTCGCGGAGGACGGTGGTCATGGGCAGCACGACAACCGTGCTTGACTGGGCTTCGATCAACCAATCGGTTTGCACGATCAGCACGGGACGGATCTTCCCGATCCCCCTAAGCCGAGACTCCGGTCGGCTATCGGGGCGGCCGTCGCGGGCCGCTTACTTCCCCTGGGGGTCCACCCATGCCGCCGGCACTACCCATACCAGGTCCGCCCATGCCGCCGGGCTCGTCCATGCCGCCGCCCATGCCACCTTCGGGGAACGGTTCGTCGTCGCCGCCCGCTTCCGTCCAAGCGAAACGCGGCTTCGGCTTCTCTTCCGTCTCGCCCGACAGTTCCGCCGCGATCTTGCTGTCCTGGAACTGCAGTTCGTGCAGGGTGTAGTAGATGCCCCGGTGGGCGATGAGCTCGTCGTGGGTGCCGAGTTCCTTGATGACGCCGTGGTGCAGCACCAGAATCCGGTCGCATTCCTGGATGGTCTGCAGGCGGTGGGCGATGATGATGGACGTGCGCCCTTCGGTCAGCTTGTGCAGGGCGTCCTGGATGACGAGTTCGGTACCGGTGTCGATGCTCGACGTCGCCTCGTCGAGGACCAGGATTTCCGGGTCGGCGGCAAGTACGCGGGCGAAGGCGAGCAACTGCTGCTGCCCTTGGGACAGATTGTGCCCGCGCTCGGCGAGTTCGGAGTCGTAGCCGTCGGCCAGGTCGTGGATGAACGGGTCGGCGTTGACTACCCGGGCGGCCCACTGCACGCGTTCCCGGGTCATGTCGGGATTGTTGAGCGAGATGTTTTCGGCCACGGTGCCCGAGAAGATGTGGAAGTCCTGCAGCACGACGCCGACGCGCTTGCGCAGATCGCTGCTGGCGATGTGGTTCACGTCGGTGCCGTCCAGGAAGATCATGCCGTCGTCGAAGTCGTAGAAGCGCGCCAGCAGACGGATGATCGTGCTCTTGCCAGAACCGGTGGGGCCGACGATGGCGAGCTTTTCGCCCGCTGCGATGTTGAACGAAATGCCCTTCAGAACGGGTTCGCCACCCGGATAGGCGAAGTGGATGTCCCGGAACTCGACCTCCCCCTCTAGACGCTCGGGAAGCTGCACGGGTTGTTCCGGCTCGTGTAGCCGTTCGTCCCAGTCGAGCGCTTGGAAGACCCGCTCGCCCGAGGCCATGGCCCGGAACAGGATGTTGAAGAAGTAGCCGACGCTGGAGACCGGCGCGATCATCATGTTGATGTAGGTCGTGAACAGTGTCAGCGTGCCGAGGCTGATGGCTTCCTGCACCACCTGGCCGCCGCCGTACCAGATGACGACCACGGTGCCGAGGCTCGACAGGCTCGTGTTGAAGGTCTCGAACGAGATCTCGTACGGGATCGCCCGGTACTCCTGGCGGCGGTTCTCCTTGTTGAGTTCGTCGTATTGCGCCATGTTCATCTCTTCGCGACCTGAAAGCTGCACCACTTCGATGCCCATCAGGTCTTCCTGGATGTACTGGTTCAGGGCCGAGACGGAGTCCCGGATTCGCCGGAAGATCTCGCGCATGAACATGCGGAAGAAGTAGGTGGCGACGGCGGCGACGGGGATGATCGTGAGACCGATCAAGGTCAGCTTGGGACTGGTATGGAGCATGATTGCGAGGGCGAAAAAGAACGGCGTCACGATGCCGGCGCGGGACACGAAACCGGTGAGGAGCTCGAACAGGTTCTCGATGTCGTTGGTGACCCGGGTCATGACCCGTCCCACTGCGACGTGGTCGTAGAAGGACGCGGGTTTGCGCTCCAGGGAAGCGAACAGATCGATGCGCAGGTCGCGCAGGGTCTTCAACGCCCCGCTGGTGACCAGCAACTGCTGAGCGACGCCCATCAGCATTTGAACCACGAACATGGCGATGTAGAACAGCACGGCGGCGGTAATTGGCTGGACGGAGAATGCGTCCATGCCCCAGTGCATCACCTCCACCAGGCCGTAGTCCGGGCCGCTGGTGTTCGGGTTCGGCACCAGGATCTCGTCGATGAGGATCCGGTTCTGCACCACGGGCATCAGCACGCTGATGCCGGAGCCGACGATCACTAGCACGGCGCTCGCGATTAGCGTGATGCGGTATGGCTTCGCCCACTTCAACATGCGCATGAACAGGCGCATGTTGAGCGCCTTGTGCGTCAATTCAGCGTCGAAGGCGGAATAGTTGCGCGCAGGCTCTGCACGGGTGGCGGCACCGTTCATGCATCACCCCGCGCGGCGGCGAGAGCCGGTTCGGCGTCGCCGGTCTCGAGGTCGTGCAACAACTGGCTCTTGCGCGAGCGGTCCCGCTCCTGGTTGCTCTGGACGGCTTCCAGTTCGGCGTAGTAGCCGTCCTTGGCGAGCAGTTGCTCGTGCGTCCCGGTCTCCAGGATGCGGCCGTTGTCGACCACGTAGATGCGGTCGGCATGGCGGGCGGTGGACACGCGGTGGGAGATCAGCAAGGTGGTCTTCGACCCCCTCAGGCGTTCGAGGCCGCTCAGGATCCTGTCCTCGGTCTCGGTGTCGACGCTCGAGAAGCAGTCGTCGAGGAGCAGTACCTTGGCGTCGCGGATCAGGCCCCGGGCCAACGTGGCGCGCTGCTTCTGTCCCCCCGACAGGGTAATCCCGCGTTCGCCCACGAACGTATCGAGTCCATTCGTGAAATCGCGGATTGTCGGTTCCAGCCCGGCGGCCTCGACGGCGTCCGAGATCGGATCGTCGGTTCGGCTCGGGTCGTCGTAGGTCAGGTTTTCGCGCAGCGTGGCGGAGAACAGGAACGGGTCCTGGGGCACCAGCGTCACGACTTCCCTGAGCTTGCGTACGGGAAAGTCGCAAACGTCGTGGCCATCCAGGAACACGCTACCCTTGGGCGTGTCGAGGAGCCGCACGGCGGCCTTCAGGATCGTGGACTTGCCGGCGCCGATGCGACCGAGGAGAGCGACGGTCTCGCCGGCGCCGACCTGTAGGTCGATGTTGCGGATGGTGGGGCGCGGCGCGCCGGGATGGCGGTAGGAGAAGCCGCGGAACTCGAGACGCCCTTCGATGGGGGCGTCGGGTCGGAAGTGCGGATCGTCCACCACCTCCGGCTCGGTGTCGAGCACCTCGAACAGGCGCTCGGTTCCCGCGGCGGCCGCAACGAACATCGACAACGAATGGCCGATCGAGGTGACCGACATGGTGACCATGCCAAGGTAGAACGAGAACGCCGTCCAGGTGCCGACGGTGAGTTCGCCGGCGAGCACCAGCAAGCCGCCGTAGAACATGATGATCAGGGGTGAAACCGTGGACAGCGATCCCATGGCGACACCCATGAGTGCCTGGTATCTCGCGGCGCGGTAGCATTTCTGGGCGTAGACGGTGCTCGACCGGTTGAAACGGACGATCTCGTGGTCTTCCTGGGCCATGGCCTGGATGGTGCGGATGCCGTTCAGGTTCTCCTGGGCGAACGAGGTAACGGCCGCCATCGCTTCCTGGCGTTCCCGGTAGTAGGGATACATGCCGCGCGCCATCGCCCAGCCGATGATGCCCACCAACGGCAGGGGGATCAGCGCCCAGCCGGTCAGTGCCGGTGCCATGACGAGCATATAGCTCAAGCCCATGATGAACGTCATCATCGTCTGCATGATCATCACCCAGCCGAACGACGCCGCCATGCGCACCATGCGCACGTCGTTCACCGCCCGGGACATGAGGTCGCCAGTGCCGAAGCGGTTGAAGAACGTCGGGCCCTGGAACTGGACGTGATCGAAGAACCGCTTGCGCAGGTCGTAGGTGATGGCGATGGAGACGCGCCGGAGCGCCCAACGGGTGGCGATGTAGATGCCCGACTGGAGGATTACGATGGCAAGGATCCCGAGCGCAGGCATGACGTAGTTGGGTTCGATCTCCTCGTAGGCGAGGCTGTCCACCGCCGTGAGCATGAACTGCGGCACGTACATCATCATTGCCCGCACGACGAGCAGCCCGATCAGGGAGAACACCAGGATCCAGGCGAACTGCTTCAGATAGGGAAAGAGACGCTTCAAGTGACCCAAGTGCTTGAACGAGGACGGCTCTCCGGTCAGCCCCTTGTGGAAGCCACCGTGCCCACCACCGCTGTAGCCGCCGAAGCCGCCGCCTTTCATCGCCATGCGTGGACTCGCGGTGTGCGAACCGCAACGGGACATCGCCGATTGGGCGTATTTCTGGCAGTCGTGGGGTCGCCGAATTGCGGCGGCAAAGTCGGTTCGAGAAGCTCTGCGGCGGGAGGGGGAGTTGGCAAAATGGGAAATGACGGCTCGAAGTTGATCGACCATTCTACATTGAATCGGGTCCCCTCTGGCTACTTGGGGGCGGTTTGGGGGCTTTGCAGCCATCGAAACCGGGTCTCTTGCGACCGGTTCGATGGACCTTCGCCGCCCCACTATGACGACATCGTTTGCAGTTCCACGAACGCCCGGTACCGTCCCCCGTCCGTGGCCATGAGTTCCTCGTGGCTGCCCTGCTCCATCACTCGGCCCCCCTCCAGGAAGACGATCTTGTCGGCGTTGGCGATGGTCGACAGGCGATGCGCGATGATGATGACCAGGCGGTCCTTGGCGGCCTCGTGCAGCGAGCGCACGAGATGCTCTTCGGTCTCCGGATCTAGGGCGGAGGTGGGCTCGTCGAGGATCAGGATGCGGGCGTCCCGCAGCAGGCCGCGGGCGATGGCGACGCGTTGCTTCTGGCCCACCGACAGCTTGGCGCTGGTGGTTCCGAGCTTGGTGTCGTAGCCCTCGGGCAGGGAAGCGATGAAGCCGTGCACGCCGGCGACGCGGGCCACCCGTTCGACTTCCTCATCGCTCGCTCCGGGATTGCCGTAGCGGATGTTGTCGGCGATGGAGTCGGACAGCAGTTGGGTCTCCTGGAAGACGTAGGTGACCTGGCCGCGCAGGCTGTCCAACGTCACATCGTTGACCTTGATGTCGTCGATCCGCACCTCGCCCTCGGTGACGACATGGAATCGCGGCACCAGGTAGGCGAGGCTGGTCTTGCCGGTACCGGTGGGACCGACGAAGGCGACGATCTGGCCGACGTTGGCGTCGATACTGACGTCCGCGAGCGCCCGGCGCCCGTCGGGATAGACGAGCCCCGCGCCGCGCATGGAGACGCCCTGGCGGATCGGCGGCAGTTCGGTCCTGCCAAGATCGTCCTCCAGCGGCAGGTCCAAGAGCGAAAACACCCGCCGCATCCCGGCCACGTTGCTCTGCAGCTTGATCCACAGCCCCGCCAGGCTCATTGCGGGACCCCGCATCCATCCGTAGTAGAAGAACAACGTCGCGAAGTCGCCGGGAGTCAGCTCGCCGAAGATGACGTGCCAGATGACGAAGAGGAAGATCGCGGTCTGGATCACGGCGGTCACGAAGCCGCCGATCTGGCCGATGACGATCCCCACGAAGGCGGCGATCCGGTGGCGCGAGAACGACTGCTTGCTGTCGCCGTCGAAGCGCGCCTTCTCCTTGCGGTCGCCGCCCAGGCTCTGCACCGCCAGCATGTTGTCCATGCCTTCCTCGAGGGTGCTCGTGGTAATCGTGCCGGCGGCCCGGCTCGCCTGGTTGCGTCGCCGCACCATGCGCGCGAACGGCAGTGTGCAGAGCAGCCAGATCGGGAAGAACAACGCCGTCAGCCAGATCAACTCCGGCACGTGGGGATAGGCGCTGTACATGCTGGTCAGCGCCACCGTGTAGGTCCACAGGGAACCTATGGGCGTGAAGAAGACCTCGTAGAAGATCGTGTTGATGGAGGGCGTGTCGTAGAGCACGCGGTACACGGAGTCGCCGATCCGCTGGTCCTCGAGGCGCGTCATGGACAGGTGCGCGATGCGGCTGAAGAGGTGCGAGCGCAACGTGTGGTTGAGCGCCTGGGTGAGGCGCATGTTGAGCTTGAACTCGCAGTACCCGTAGATGCCACCGACGAAGCTGTGGCCGCCGTGCATGGCGTTCTCGGTGGAGGTCGCGACGTCGTGTCCCTGGATCAGCCCGGCCTCTACGTCGTCCTTGCGGGCACCTTCGCCGTAACCGCCGAACACGATCACCATGACCACGCCGACGCAGGCGATCCACACCAGCACTTCCATGGGCGAGGCGCCGATCATGGCGTCGATCAGGGGTTCCATGTACCAGGGGTACCAAGACCTGCAACGGGTCCGCCGCCGCCCCGTGCACCGAGGCTGTCCTCGAACACTGGGGAGTGGACGAGGGAATCTCGATGATACTCCAGGAGGCGGTTGGCGAGGGCATCGTCGGCCCCGCACCGGCGGACTCGGTCGACGAGATCATGGATGACCACTGTGAGATCACGGGGTATGATCCGGACGGGGCGGCGGACTGCGCCCACGACATCGGAAGGCTCCTGCTCGAGTCCTTCGACGGGCTGGTCGCGGAGGCCGCCCGGGACGAGGCCTTGGCGATTTACACGAAGGCGGTCGCGGAATTCGAGGATCTGGGCAGGTTCAGGGAACATGTCACGTTCGAGGGCTTATTGGTGAATCTGGTCAGAGCGGCGCCGGAGCACGCGGTCGTGATTTTCGAGCAGTTCCGGGACATCGGCGTGACCCTGCCGCTGCCCACGATGACCGCGCCGGGCGAGGAGTTTCCCGGCGACTCGTTGTCGGGCAGCCCGGTACCGGCGGCCCCCTGGTGGTTCGGCGATCCCCGCCTGTTCCGGTGCAGCGTGTCGTACGGCTTGGAGTACAACGTGACTTGCATCCGCCGCAACAACGACCGGCCCGGCGACGGGCCGGGGGACCAGCTAAGCTAGCTCGGTATGTACCGGTCGGTCGCCGTCGCGGTCGTCGCCGCCGCCGTCGTTGCGCTGGCGGTGTTGCTGTTTCGGACGTCCGGGGAGGCGGACGTGGCAGCGCCGCCGCCCGTGGTCGTCGCGGAGAAGGAGCCTCCCGAAACGAAACCCGAAGCGGCCGCGGTCGGGGCGGAGGTCGTCGCGGAGCAACCCGCAGCCCACACGACCGCCCCCTGCGCGGGCTGCCTAGACGAGCGGGCCGTTCTGGACGTGGCCGGGGCGTTCCTCGCCTCCGTCATGCCCGACCACCTGGGCATCCGGGGAGAGCGGTACCTCGTCTCCGTTCCTGACGATGTCGACCCCGGCGACGCCGCCTCCGTCCGCAGGTTTCTCCGCGACCTGCGGCATTCCCCTCGGCCGGCCCTGCCAGCCGGGCTGGTGGACGCCCCCCGGACCAACCCGTTCGGAATGAGCCTGAACTTCCAATCCGGGCTTGTGGACCGAGGCTGGTCACTTTCCGAAGCGCTCGAGACCTGGATCGTCTGGATCCAGATCGGCTGGCGGGACTACGACTCGGTGGAGAGGCTCGTCGAGCGGGGCGAGCTGCCGGAGGTGGCGCTGTCCTGGCCGCCACTGAAGCGGGGGACGTACATCTTCCTCAACGGCCGGACTGGCGAGATAACGTCGGTGATCGGCATACAGGGGCACCTCCGGAGAGTGGACCCCCGGGGGACGCATCTCTTTGTCCCTGGTCGCGACGAGGCCAGGAAGCGTGCCGCGGGTTGGTTCGCCCGCAACCGGACGGAACCCTAGCGTGCTTGAGCCCGTCCCATCTTGAGAGTTGAGCACAGTTCCTCCAGCGGCCATCTGGCGGCCTCTCACAGGTGTTCGATGTTGTGGTCGAAGCGCCTGACGGGCGGCCGAGTTCGGGTGGCGCGCGGTCGTCGGCGACGGCGGCGAGCGCCGGGCGAGGACGCGGCGGTGGGTGCGGCAGTAGCAGAGGGCGACGCGGTAGCCGAGCGCGGTGACCCGGTAGCGGTGCGCGGCTCCCCCCCGCTGTCCAATGAGAAAGTGAGGGTGAAATCGACCGAACCGTGACGCGGTCGGATGACGGATGCCCTCGCTGGCGATGGGGAGATGATCGGGGCGGAACTGGCACGGGTCAAGCGGCGCGGGACCCGGTTGGGTGCCCGATTTCGGCGGGGAGAGTGGGGTGAAAAAGCCGGTCAATGACGACCGGAAGTACCCTTCCGGTCGTCGCCAACCTCTTCGCCTCGGGGCCCGCCGAGTCACCCGAAGGGCCGCAGCGAGACGGAGGACCCGCGAAGCGGGTTGACACGGCGGGCCCGGGGCGTTCGCGGCGTCCTGTCGGTGTGGCTCCCGGTGCCGGCGGTCGGGCTCTCAGCCAGCGGCACGGGCGACGGCCATGCCGTCGCCGACGTGCAGGAACAGCTGGCGGCGTTCGGCCTGGACGCGCCGGGCGGCCTCGAGGTCGGTCTCCGCGGCGGCGACCGCGTTGAGCAGGGCGAAGTCGATGCCGGGCTTGAGGAAGCGCTCGGCGTCGGGCAGCGAGCGGAGCCGGTCGTAGGGCGTCATGACGTCGCCCGCGAGGTACTTGCGCCGGACCCGGTCGTTGCCGTCACGGTACTCGGTGGCGAACAGGCAGGGGCGGTGGAAGTTGAGGAACGGCGACAGGGTGCCCTGGGCGAAGCGGTTGACCTCGGGCGCGAAGCGCTGCGGGATGTGGTCGTGGCCGAACCACTTGCGGACCACGTTGGCGTTCTTGCCCTCGACCAGCGCGTTGTCGTTGGAGTGCCGGGCGCGGGACTTCGTGAAGCGTTCGACGCGCAGCTTGTCGAGCAGCGCGGCGACGCGGTGGTTGATGTACTCGCTGCCGTTGTCGGCGTGGAAGCCGAGGATCGGGAACGGGAAAGACAGCAGCAGGCCTTCGAGCAGCGGCAGCAGGAAGCGCTCCGAGATGCCGACCACGGCGCCGACGAACTCGAACTGGGTGACCTGGTCGACCAGGTTGATCAGGTAGATGCCCTTGACGCCGTCGCGGTCGCCCCGGTGCACCGTGTCGACGCGGACATGGCCCGGCCGGCCCTCGGGTTCCGACGCCTGGCGCAGGCCGATGGCCACCGTCGTCGCCTGCGTCTTCGTCCACGCCGTGCGCTTGGCGCGGTAGGTCGCCGACGCGCGCAGGTTGTAGACGTGCCCGTTGGAGATCGCCGCGAGGCGCGCGTAGTCCGCCTCTCCGAACGCCTCGAACTGGCGCCGCAGAACCTCGCGCGTGGCCACGCCCGACATCTGCCCGAAGGCCTCGCCAGCACGACGTGGTCGACAAGGATCTTGGGCAGCCAGGGCATCAGCATCGCCGAGATCGCCAGCGCGCCGAGCATCAGCGTCAGCTTGGCCGTGTACCGCCACTTGAACAGCGC
>JAKZRQ010000253.1:0-29014 GCA_047518105.1 Pseudomonadales bacterium
AGCCGCGCCGCAATCTCGTCGTTCCGCAGTCCTTGTGCGGCCAAGAGGATCATCTGGGCCCGTTGAACCTGAAAATACGGCAACGTATATTTTTGCGCCCGCCGCTTCAGCACTTGTGCTTCCTCGTCGGTAAGCGTGATCCCGAAAGGACTTTTTCTCGGCATGATTGTTCCCCGATACGCTTTCCGGGCAACCGTATCCGAAGATCCTTCCGGCTGTCAATAATACGTTATTGTAATTACTCCGATGGGTACTTAGGGCGCGCCGCATGTGGCGGCGGCGCCTCGCGGTGCGAGTGCGCGCCCTGACGGGCATGATCGAGAATGCTTGCTCATTCTCTACGGGTGACAAAAAACTTGGCTCAACTGCAAGAGTGACGGCTTCTCAAGAGCGTTAGGCGCGCTGCCAGTCGAAGGCCATGGTCTCGGCAATGGATGCGGCTTCGAGCCGCAGCGCCAGTAGGCGATCAAAACCCACGGCAACCCCGGCACTGTCGGGCAAGCCGTGGCGTTGCGCGGCCAGCAGGCGCTGGTCGGCTTCCACCACGGGTCGCGAGCGATCACGGCGGCGGCGGGCATCGCCGGCCATACGCGCCGCCAATTCGCCGGGATCCTGCAATTCGTGATAGCCGTTGGCGATCTCGATTCCGTCCACCACCAATTCGAAACGCGCTGCCAAACCGTTGGCATCCACCTTGGCCAAGGCGGCAAGTGCCGCAGGGAAATCGGTTACGAACACGCGCTTGCCCCGTTGGGATCCAATGGCATCCGCGAGCAGAAGATCGAGCGCCTGTTCAACGCCGATCTCGTCACCGGCGCCGAGATCGCGGGCGAGGTTCACGAGTGTCTTGCTGTCGGCACCGGCGATGTCAGCGCCGAAGCGCTGGCCCAAGAGATCGGCGTAGGCGATGCGATCGTAGGCAGCCGAACCGATCAGGGCATCGACCAGATCGGCGACTTCCGCCATCAACCGCGTGGTGTCGAAACCCAAGCGGTACCACTCGATCATGGTGAATTCCGGGTTGTGCCACCGTCCCTCCTCGCCTTCGCGGAACACGGGGCCGATCTGGTAGATGGACGGCGCGCCGGCGGCGAGCAAACGCTTCATGTGGTATTCGGGGGACGTCTGCAGGTACCGCCCCGTTTCGCCAACGCGAATGCTGTCGATGGCCGCATCGGTCACGGTGCCCTGGGCAAGCACCGGCGTCTGCACTTCGAGTACGTTCCGACTGGCAAAGAACTCCCGCGCCGTGCACAACATGGCCGCCCGGACAGGCAACGTGTCGATGCGGCAGGAAGGACGCCAGTCCATTGCCATTGCCCGGTTCGTCTCCGGCGAAGGCGTCAGGTCTTGACGCGACTTACATATTCGCCCGTTCGCGTGTCGATCTTCAGGACATCGCCGATCTCGACGAACAGCGGAACCTTGATCGTGGCGCCGGTGACCAAGATCGCCGGCTTGTTTCCACCCTGGGCCGTGTCGCCGCGGATGCCGGGGTCGGTCTCGGTTACAGTCAATTCGACGAAGTTCGGCGGTACCACCGAGATCGGATCGTCGTTCCACAAGGTCACGCTGCAGACCTCCTGCCCCTGCAGCCAGTGCTTGCAGTCGCCCACCACCGCCACCGACGCGGCCGCCTGCTCGTAGGTCCCGTCGGTGTTCATGAAGTGCCACAAGTCGCCGTCCGCGTAGAGGAACTCCATTTCGGCCTCCAGGACGTCGGCGGCCTCGATGGAGTCGTTGCTGCGGAACGTGCGTTCCCACACGCGTCCGGTCTTCAGATTGCGGAACTTGACGCGGCTGAATGCCTGGCCTTTGCCCGGTTTGACGAATTCGTTGTCGAGAATGGAACAGGGGCCGCCTTCCAGCAGCACCTTCAATCCGGGCCGGAATTCATTGGTAGAATAGCTCGCCACGCTGGTCGGTCCTCGTCTTCTTGGTTGCGGGAACAGGTCGTCGGATGAATGAAACTTCGGAAAGCGATGAATGATACCGGCCAAATCCTCGCGGACAAGCCTTAACGCGCACTCCGGGAGACCACCGCCCGCGGTGGGGCCCCTGGGGGGCACCCGAACGCACCCGCCGTTTCCCGCTGGCACGTGGCAGCGCGAACTGGCGCGCGCGGTAACCGACTTGGACGAGTTGCTGCGCCTGGTCGGCATCCCGGCCGGAGCCGTTGGCGGCGACGCCTCGGGTGCCGGATTTCCACTACGCGTGCCACGCCCCTATATCGCCCGAATGCGATCGGGGGACGTGGACGACCCCCTGCTGCGGCAGGTTCTCCCAACCACCGCGGAGTCGACCGCGATGCCTGGCTACCGTTGCGACCCGCTCGACGAAGCCGCGTACGTGGTCGATGCAGGTCTCTTGCAGAAGTACCACGGCCGCGCGTTGCTGATCGCTGCGGGCGCTTGCGCCGTCAACTGCCGGTACTGCTTCCGTCGCCACTTCCCCTACGGCGAGCATCGTCAACACAGGGCCTTCGGGTCGCTCGAGGCGATTCGCCGGGATTCCTCGATCAGCGAGGTCATCCTCTCCGGCGGCGACCCGCTGATGTTGACGGACTCCCATCTCGAGCGCCTCGTCGGCCAACTCTCCGCAATCGGCCACGTGCAGCGGATTCGCATCCACACGCGCCTGCCCGTGGTCATCCCCGCGCGGGTGACCGCGACGCTGATCGATGCCCTGGCGGCCATTCGTCCAAGGGTGGTCATCGTCACCCACTTCAATCATCCAAACGAGATCGACGGCGACTGCATCCGCGCCCTGGGCGCGTTGTCCCGGTTCACGCTGCTCAACCAAAGCGTGCTGCTGCGCGGTGTCAACGACGACGACAGGGCGTTGATCGAGCTGTCCGAGGGGCTGTTCGCAGCCGGGGTTCTGCCCTACTACCTGCACATGCCGGACGCCGTTGCCGGAACCGCGCACTTCGACGTGTCCGAACGCCGCGCCGTCGCGGTTCATCGGCGCGTGGCCGCCCGCCTTCCCGGATATCTCGTCCCCCGACTCGTTCGCGAGACCCCGGGGAAAACGGCCAAAGACCTTGTTGTCCCCGTCTAGCGACGTTCGGTCGCATCCGAGCGCCCCCTAGGCCGGGAGTGGCGTAGTGCCCAACACCGCAGCCAAGCGCCGGCGGCTGGTCCGCGCCAATGGGTTGACCCTGGCCGCAGCCACCGGCTACGTCGTCGCGTGCGCAATCGTGTTGTGTACATGGCACGTGTTGAATGCGGAACGCAGCGCGGTGGCCATGGAGCGCTACGGTACGGCAATGGCCGAGGATCTGGCCCATCTCGCGATGGAACCCCTGCTCGGCGAGGACCGCATCCGGCTCGGCCGGTTGGCCGAACGAATGGCAAAACGCCCCGAGGTTCGCCGCATCGCGGTCTATACGGTCGACAATCGTCTGTTCGTCGTCGCCGGCGACGCACCGTCGCTGGACGCGCCCGCCTACGTCCGTCCCATCGCCGTTCAGGACACCGTGGCCGGCGATGTGCATGTGACGTTGAACGCCGGCGGTTTCGGGTTGTCGACCGCGCAGTTCTTCGCCGACACCTGGCTGATTGCCTTGATCGGACTGGCGCTCACCGCCGCTGCTTTCCACTACGGCAGTCTCGTCAGCGGCCGCCGCATGAAGGCCGCGGCAGCCTTGCTGGCCGAGGGCGCGGCGGGTGATGGCCAAGCGGAGCAAGCCTACGCACTCGTGGCCAGGCTGATCGGGCAATCCCGCTCAGCCACGACCCTCGGCGATGCGCTCAGCCGCGGCGCGCAGATCGCCCATCGAGTTGCCAATCTCTACGCCGGGCAGGCTGTCGAGATGCCAGGCAAAGGAGTCCTCCTGTGGTTTCGAGCAACGGCGGCAGCGGATCGCGGCTTCGAGGTGGTCTGCGCGTCGCTGCTCTTGCAACGCCTGCTCGAAGACCTCGCGCTACTCGCACCCTCGGAGCCGGTCGACGGATCCGAAGGATCCGAACAGGAGGCGCCAGCCGGTGCATCGTTCCGCTACGGTCTCGATCTGGCGCCGAAGCCCACCAACCTGGTCGGCAACGACGGAAGGGGAAGGCCGAACGCCGACGAGTCGCGGCCAGCCAACGTGCTCCTGCTTTCGTCCCTCGCACCGCAAGGCAAGCTGGTCATCGGGCGGGGCGCCTACGACACGCTGCAACGACCAGAACGCCTACGCCTCGAGGCGCTCGAGAACCCTGCGGCGCAAGCGTTGTCGTCAACGGTAGCGGTGCCGCAGGGCGTCGTTGGGAGCGTTGCGGACAACTACGATCTGCTGCTCAAGCGTCAGGCCCAGGTCATCGCCAGGGCCGTTGCGCGTTCGGTCTCGTAGGTCGGCCGACGTCATTCGATATCGAGGGCCTCGACGCGCCTGAACCCCCTCGGCAGCAGCCGACCTCGTTGCGCGCGCACGCCGAGGTAGTTGCCGAGATCCCGGAACCTGAGTCTCGTGTAGCGCGCTCCGGCACGAACAATCAGCCGGTTCGCGGGACCGACCGCAGCGACGGCGGCCACACGTTCGTGAACGCCCTTGAACGCCTTGGGCGGTATGTTGATCAACTTCTGGCCTTTGCCGCGCGACAGGATCGGCACACTGTCTAGCGGGAACGCCAGCAGATACCCCTCGGTGGTCGCCACGGCGACATGGGTCGCCTCGTCGAACGCGACCGGCGGCAACGCCCGCGCCTGGGTCGGAACGTTCAACACGGCTTTGCCGGTGCGGTTCTTCGCAACCACTTCCCCGAGCGTGGTGGCAAAGCCGTAGCCGGCATCGGAGGCAATGAGCAGTCTCAACCCTGGGTCACCCAAGGCAAGTCCCACGAAACGCGCTCCGTCCGGAATCTTCAGGCGCCCCGAGAGCGGTTCGCCCTGGCCACGCGCCGATGGCAGCGTGTGGGGTGGAACGAAGTAGGCTCGACCGGTTGAGTCGAAGAACACGCAAGCATCGCTGGTCTTGCCCCGGGCAGCCGCCGCGAAGGCGTCACCTGAACGGTAGGACAGTTCCTGCGGGTCGATGTCGTGGCCTTTGGCGGCGCGCACCCAGCCCTTCTCGGAGAGGACCACGGTGACAGGCTCGGTGGACACGAGATCCGCTTCCGAGAAGGCCTGGGATTCGGTTGCAGAGGCGATTTCGGTACGTCGGCCATCGCCGTGCGCTTGTGCATCGGCCTCGATTTCCGACTTGATCAAGGCTTTCAACCGCGCTCGCGATGCAAGTGTTTCGGTCAGCGCGTCCGCCTCGGCGGTCAGTTCCCGGCGTTCGTCGTTGAGCTTCGTCTCCTCCAGCTTCGCCAATTGCCGCAGGCGCAGGTCGAGAATCGCGGTGGCCTGTTCGTCGGACAACTCGAACCTCGCCATCAGCGCCGGCTTGGGCGCGCCTTCCTCGCGGACGATGCGGATGACCTCGTCGAGGTTGAGATAGGCGACCAACAGTCCTTCGACCACATGCAGCCGACGGCCAATGCGTTCGAGCCGAAAATTGATGCGCCGGCGCACGGTCTCGGTACGGAATGCCAGCCACTCGACAAGCATAGCCTTGAGCCCGAGCACCCTGGGTCGCCGGTCGAGGTCGATGACGTTGAAGTTGAGGCGGAAGTTGCGCTCCAGGTCGGTGGTTGCGAACAGATGGCTCATGAGCCGGTCGACGTCTACGCGGTTCGAACGCGGCGTCAATACCAGGCGGGTCGGGTTCTCGTGATCGGACTCGTCGCGAATGTCGGTCAGCATGGGTAGCTTGCGCGCCTGCATCTGCGCAGCGATCTGCTCCAGTACCTTCGCCGGCGACGCCTGGTAGGGCAAGCCGGTCACTACGACATCGCCGTTCTCCCTCGCGTACCGGGCGCGGGCACGGACCGTGCCGCGGCCGGTCTCGTAGGCGGCGAGGATTTCGTCTTCCAGCGTGGTGACGATCGAATCGGTGGGAAAGTCCGGCCCCGGGATGTGCCGCATCAGTTCCTCGGTGGTGGCCGATGGCTGATCGATGAGGTGGATGCACGCGCTCGCCACCTCGCGCAGGTTGTGGGGCGGTATGTCCGTTGCCATGCCCACGGCGATGCCGGTCGCACCGTTCAACAGCACCATCGGCAAGCGCGCCGGAAGCAATTCCGGCTCGGTCAGAACGCCGTCGAAATTGGGCACGAAGTCCACCGTGCCTTGGCCGAGCTCGCCGAGCAGCAACTCCGCGACGACCCCCAATCGCGCTTCCGTATAGCGCATGGCGGCAAAGGACTTCGGATCGTCCGGCGCTCCCCAGTTGCCCTGGCCGTTGACCAACGGGTAGCGGAACGAGAACGGCTGCGCCATCAGCACCATGGCGTCGTAGCAGGCCGATTCGCCGTGCGGATGGAATTTGCCGAGCACGTCGCCGACCGTGCGCGCCGACTTCACGAACTTGGCATTCGGCGAAAGACCGAGTTCCGACATGGCGTAGACGATGCGCCGCTGCACCGGTTTCAGTCCGTCGCCAACGTGGGGCAGGGCCCGATCGTTGATGACGTACATGGAATAGTCGAGATAGGCCCGCTCCGTGTACGTACGCAGGGGCAGCCACTCGCCGCCTTCGTCTGCGGTTGGGTGGTGCCCGTTCGATTCGATTTCCATATCTTCGAGTCCTCAAGAAGGACGCCGTCGAGGCGCACCTTCACATCCACTGGCCGAGCCCAAGGGCGAAGCCGCCCGGTTCAAGTCGCCTAGCCGTAAAGCGGCCTGCATCGACCACAGCCTTCGCCTTCAGGCGACTTTCCGCGCCTTCAGGCGACGTTCGCGCCTTCAGGCGACGTTCGCCTCGTTTCCTTTCCTCTCCAGCCAGGCGCGCCGGTCGGCGGCGCGCTTCTTGGCCAGCATCATGTCCATGATCTCAGCCGTCTCGGGTTCCGAATCGATGTCCAAACGCAGCAGGCGGCGGGTGTCGGGCGCCATGGTGGTCTCCCGGAGCTGCAACGGGTTCATTTCGCCCAACCCTTTGAAACGCTGTACCGACGGGGTGCCGCCTTGGCGGCTGGCGCCTCGATGGCGCCTCTCGGCGTCGACCCGGTCGAGAATACCCTCCTTCTCCGCCTCGTCGAGCGCATAGTAGACCTCCTTGGCAATGTCGATCCGGTACAGGGGCGGCATGGCCACGTAGATCCGTCCCGCTCGCACCAAGGGCTCGAAATGCTTGAGGAACAGGGCGCAGAGCAGGGTTGCGATGTGCAGCCCGTCCGAGTCCGCATCTGCCAGGATGCAGATCTTGCCGTAGCGTAGACCGGACAGATCCGCACAACCCGGATCGACGCCCATCGCGACGGCGATGTCGTGAACCTCCTGGTGCCCGAGCACATGCGCCGGATCCACCTCCCAGGTGTTCATAATCTTGCCGCGCAACGGCATCACCGCCTGGAACTCGCGATCTCGCGCGCCCCTGGCGGAACCACCCGCAGAGTCGCCTTCCACCAGGAACAGCTCCGTGCGTTCGGCATCCTGGCTCGCACAGTCGGCAAGCTTGCCCGGCAGTGCCGGTCCCGAGACGACCTTCTTGCGGGCAACCTTCTTGTTGGCCTGGGCCCGGCGCTGGGCATTCGCGATCGCCATCTCGGCGATATTGCCGCCTTCCGTCGGATGCTCGTTCAGCCAAAGGCTGAAGGCGTCCTTGGCCACGCCGGAAATGAACACGCCGGACTGCCTGGAGGACAGCCGTTCCTTGGTCTGGCCGCTGAATTGCGGCTCGGCGAGCTTCGCGGACAGGACGTACGCGCACTGCTCCCAAAGGTCTTCGCCGCCGATCCGCAAGCCCTTGGGCAACAGGTCGCGAAACTCGCAGAACTCTCTCAGCGCCTGAACCAAGCCGCTGCGCAGACCGGCCACATGGGTGCCGCCTAAGGGTGTCGGAATGAGGTTGACGTAACTCTCGGCAACGACTTCATCACCGTCGCTCACCCACTGCACCGCCAACTCGACCTCTTCCTGATTGCCTTTGGCTTCGTGGGTAAAGGGCTTCGCCGGCACCCGCTCCCCCGGCCCCAAGCTCTCGGCTAGATATCCGGCCACGCCGGCTTCGTAGTGCCAACTCCGGGTCAAGGGTTCACCCGCAGCCTGTTCCACAGCCAACGACACGGTCAGGCCCGGGCAAAGCACCGCCTTGGCGCGCAACAAGTGCTCGAGTCTCGGCAAGGAAAGCTTGGTGGTGTCGAAGTAGGCCGCATCGGGCAGGAAGCGCACCAGCGTCCCGGTATTGCGTTTGCCCACCGTGTCCACGACCTCCAAGGCCGTGACGGGTTCTCCGCGTTCGAAACGTTGACGATGCAGCCCGCCGTTCTGCTTCACTTCGACCACGAGCCACTCGGACAGCGCATTGACCACGGAAACACCCACGCCGTGCAGACCGCCCGCGTAGTTGTAGTTCTCGTTGTCGAACTTGCCGCCGGCGTGGAGGCGGGTCATGGCCAGCTCGACGCCGGTCATCTTGTGCTCCGAGTGCACGTCCACCGGCAAGCCGCGACCGTCGTCTATCACCTCGATGGAACCGTCGCGGAATACCGTGACTTCGATGTTCAGCCCATAGCCGGCAAGCACCTCGTCGACACTGTTGTCCAATACCTCCTGCACCAGATGGTTCGGCCGGGTCGTGTCCGTATACATCCCGGGGCGACGCCGAACAGGCTCAAGCCCCTCCAACAATTGCATGGAGTCGGCGGTGTACTTGCTCATCGGCTGTCCTCCTCGCCGTCGCTCTCAGGGCCAGGATTTCGCGCAGGCGAAATCCCAGGGCCAACGCAACGCGGTCGCGTCATGGAATCCGCGGTGTAGCGTTTGTTCATGGTCTATCTCGATCCGTGAGATCCAAGTTGAGGTCGAAACCGGCAACCCGGCCCACGCGGGTTCGCACCGACCCGTCGGGAGCGAGGTCCAGCCACCGGTAGCCGGGCTTGGCGTCGTCGATGGCGAACGATGACGTGTCCCCGGCAAACTGGAAGCAGGTGGATGGCGAGCCGTACAGCGGCAGCGCCCGCTCGGCCATGACCTCCTGATGGATGTGGCCGAAAACATAGGCCTTGACCCCCGCGACCACCAGCAGATCGAGCAACTCGGCGCCGTTGTCGATACGGTCTTTGTCGAGCCACGGACAATCGATCTCGACCGGGCAATGGTGGCCGGCTACGAGCACGTTGGCACGCCCGCAATCGTCAAGGGCGGATCGCAGACGGCGCAATTCATCAAGACCGACGTTGCCGCCCACTTGGCCATCCACATGGGTATCGAGCCCCGCGAGCCGCCAATCGCCGAGCGCGAGGTCCTCGGTCGGCAGGGCAGCCTTGAACGCGGCGCCATCGTCGTGGTTGCCCGGCACGCACAACAGCGGGCCGGTGTGGTAATGCCGGAGCGTGGACAGGAACAACTCGTATGTCGACGGGGCCGGCACATCGGCCAGATCCCCGGTGGCGAGTACCGCATCCGGCGTCCGCTCCGCGCAGGCCGTCTCGAGGACGGCTGCGAGACTCGACTGGGTACGTACGCCCAAAAGCGTCGAGTCAGGGTCCGGTAGTAGGTGGCAGTCCGTTATCTGCAGGACGTGAAGTCGATCCTTGTCTTCCGTCATCCGCCTATGCTCCGTCTTAGTTACAGGCCGATCATGACCGGCTCTTCGTTGGCGACACCGTGTCGCAGGCAGGCGTTGAGGAAGTCGCGCAGGAAGCGGTTGACCTGGGCTTTCTCGTCCGGCTGGCGCATCTCGGGGTTCGGGTACTGGTAGACCGGTTTGAAACGGCGGTGGCCCTGGAACTCGATGACCTCGGCACAGCGGGCGTCGTGGTAGAGACGAACCTTGATCCGCGTCCCGCCCAAACCGCGACCGACCGCACGATGACACAGGGTGAGCACGGTGGTGTAGCGGCTGCGATGGACCACCTCGAAGGTCACCGGCGGTGCCGCGGCGTCCCGGAAGATTCGGAAGTGGCGCCGATCCGCGCGCATGAGGTCGGGCATGAGCCGGGTCAGGCGCAGATAGTTGCCGTCGCACTCTGCCATGTGCGCACGGAGATCGATGTTGTACGGCCTTCGCCTCATTTCCGTTCGCTTCGAGAAGCGCACCGCTAACGATTCTAACCGGGAGTTCGTCTCATGTGCAGGTCGATGACGAATCGACGGAAATCGCTGCCGAGAGCGTAAAGCCATGTGCCGCCCGGCAACCGTCGGTCGTGCTGCGCCAGCGGCAGCGTATCGGGCGCGCTTGCCTGGGCGAAAACGCCTCGCGAGGGACGGGCCCTCACGCGTGTCGTTCAACGCCGAGACAATGGTTCGCTCATCACTTTGTTAGACTCGCCGCGGCCGACGACCCGCCGGTGGCGTGCCGATGGCGGCCCGGTTCGACACTGAAGGAATGCTCATGAGAAATACTGCACCTGGTCCATCCGATGGCGCCCATCGACGCGCGCCGACAAGGCGTTCGCCAGCGCAACAGCGTCCGGGAATCCCAACGAAGACCCTATGGGCCGCCGTCGCGCTGACCTTCGCCGGCGCTGCATCGGGTGCGGACATCAGCCAGATCTACACCGCAGCCGTCGCCAACGACCCGGTGGTGGCGCGCGCACGGGCGACCAATGCCATCAGCAAACAAGGCGTTGTCATTGCCCGCGCCGCATTTCTGCCCCAGGTCTCCGCCAGCGCGGGCCGGTCCAAGGGCAGCACTTCGTCCGATGCCTTGGACATGAACCCGCAGAGTCCGAATTTCGGCCGTTCTGCTCCGGAAACGAACTACACCAGCCAGAGCTGGGGTGCCGGCGTCAGCCAGACGGTGATCAACGTACCGAGCTGGTTCGGATACCGCGGGGCCCAAGCGCGAGCCAAACAGGCCGATTGGGACCTCGAGAACACCCACCAGGCACTCATTTCCCGCGTTGCCGAGGCCTATCTCAGCGTGTTGACGCAACAAGCCGGCCTGGAGTCGGCCGGGGCGGCGGAGCAAGCGGTACGCCGGCAACTCGAACAGGTGCGGCAACGCTTCGACGTAGGCTTGGAAGCCATCACCGGCGTGCTCGAGTCCAAGGCTGCCTACGACAGTGCGGTGGTGACGCGGATCCAAGCCGAGAGCGATCACCGCGTTTCGTTCGAGGCCCTGCGGACCCTGACCGGAGTGGCCTACGAGGAGATCGACGGCATCAAGGCCGATTTGCCGATTGTCGATCCGCTACCCGACGACGCGGAGGAGTGGGTGCGCACCGCCATGGCGACGAACCATGTCATCCGCTCTACCCAGGAGGCGCTTGCCGCCGCGGAACTCGACCTGAAGAACCAGATAGCCCGGCAGCTACCAACCCTCCAAGCATCGGCCAGCTACGGAAGCAATAGCGGCCAGCAGAGCATTGGCGGCTTCGTCGTACCGGACCGGGGGACCTCGACGTCGATGTCGTACTCGTTGAGCCTCAGCATGCCTTTGTTCCAAGGGCTCCGCATCCACTCCGGCATCAAGCAGTCCCGGCTCTCCCTCGAGGTGGCCCGGCAGACGCTGATCCAACAGGAGTTGATGGTCGCGGAGGATATCCGCACACTGTTTCGTTCCGTGGTCACCGACGTGCTGCGCGTCGCCGCCCGAGACGAGGCCATCAAGTCGGCAGAAGCCGCTCTTGAAGCGACGCAGACCGGCTACGAGGTCGGCACCCGGAACATCGTCGAAGTGCTGAATGCGCAACGCCAATTGTTCTTGAACCAGTACAACTACCATCAGTCACGTTACGACTACGTACTCAACATGCTGAGACTGAAGGAGAGCGCCGGCACCTTGGGTGAAGCGGACATCGCCGAGCTGAACGGGCACATGGATCCCGCCAACCCCGTACGGAAGGCGCAATAGGCAGAACTTCGGCCAAGGCCCCAACTGGGAGTGATCAGACTCCGGTGTCGCCACCGAGCCAATCGCAGAGCCTCTCGACCACGGCCTGGCGAGCCCCCCGATTCGATCTGACGACGGCCTTGGCCCGCTCACCCTCGCGCGCTCGACGGGCTCGGTCGCCGATGAGTTCCGAGACCACCTCGACCATCTCGTCCGCGCCATTGACGGCATGAAGGCAGCCGGCCGCAGCGAACCGAGCGCAGATCTCCTCGACGTCGAATCGGGCGGGCCCCATCAGCATCGGCAGGCCGTGGACCGCCGCCTCGATCGGATTGTGGCCGCCGGTCCGGTCCAGGCTTCCACCCACAAAGGCGATGTCCGCCAACGGGTATAGGTGCGCCAAGGTGCCCATGATGTCGCCGATCAAGACCTCTACGCCTTGGGCGCGCTCGGACAATTTGCCAACGGACAAGCCGCGGGCAGCAACCAAGCGCGCCACATCCGGCGTTCGCGCCGGGTGTCGGGGGGCGAGGATGAGCCGCAACCCGGGAAACCGCTTCAGCAGGCGTTGGTGCGCGTCGAGGACGATCTCCTCCTCGCCGGGGTGGGTGCTGCCCGCGATCCATGCCGGCGCATCTTGGAACCCCAACTCGCCCACGCCAAACGGATCCGGCGGCATTTCAGCGTCGAACTTGACGCTGCCGGTGACTTCCACGGCCGTCGCGCCTAGCGAGCGGAACCGTTCCGCCGTGTCCTCGTATTGGCAGACGACTCGGTCGATTCGCGCAAGCATCCGTCTGGTGAGGGCGGGTATCCGCCGATAACCGCGATGGGAACGCGCCGAGAGTCGCGCGTTGACCAGATAGACCGAAGCGCCGCTGGCGGCTGTCTGTTCGATGAGATTCGGCCACAGTTCGGTTTCCATGATGACCAGCGCTTTCGGTCGAATTTGCCTTAGAAACCGCGCCACCGCCCACGGGTAGTCGTAGGGCGCGTAGCAGTGCTCCACGCTCTCGCCGAGAAGGGTGCGTACCCTCGCGCTGCCGCTAGGCGTCATGGTGGTCACCAGGATGTTTTCCCCGGCGAGGCGATCCTTGACCGCTTGGATGACCGGCGCCGCGGCGTTCGTTTCGCCGGCCGATACCGTGTGGAACCAGATCACTCCATGGGACAAACCCGGGGGTACGCGGCCGAAACGTTCGGCGATACGTTGCCGGTAGGCCGGTTCGCGCCGTGCCTTCACGAACAGGCGCGCCCACACCCACGGCAGCGCCAGCAGGAGCAGGATGTCGTAGAGCTGTCTCGTCATCGGGCTTGAGCGCGTTCGAAAGGTTGTATGCTCACAGGATCCAAGGCGATTGTAGGACGGAGGACGATCCGGATGCGTACGAAATCCAAGTTCCGCCATGGCGTGTGTATCGACGTCGGCGCCTAAGGACGTGTGAAGAGGGCGTTGTGGACCGCGCCAGGCTGTCGGTAGATGTAGCGGTCATCGGCGCGGGCATCAGCGGGCTGTGGCTCGCGAACCTCCTCGCCCGGCGTGGCCTGTCCCTGGTCATCTGCGAGCCGAACCCCATCGGCGGCACGCAGACGCTGGCGTCCCAAGGCATCATCCATAGCGGGGTCAAATACGCGCTCGACGGTCGTGCCACGCCTCTTGCCCAGGCGCTCGCGGACATGCCGGCCCGGTGGCGCGCTTGCCTTGGCGGCGTCGGCGAAATCGACCTCCGCGGTGTTCCGGTATTGGCCGAGCGCGTCTCCATGCGGGTCGCCGGCACCACCGCAAACGATGGCGGGTTGTTGGCAGGCAACCGCCGCGCCGTCCAATCCCAGCGACACGATGATGATCGGACACCGTCTTTCGATCGCGGCGCCCCCGACGACTTCGTCGTCGACGTGCCGTCCTTGGTTCGTCGCCTGGCCGAACCGCTCGTGGATCGCTTGATCGCGCAACCGGTGACGCCGGCGGCACTCGTCCGAAACGATCAGGGTGTCGACCGTATCGAGTTGAACGGGTGCACGATCAGCGCTGGCGTCTACGTATTCGCCGCCGGTTCGGGGAACGAGGCATTGGCACGCCGAGCGGGCATTGCCAACGCGCCCATGCAACGACGGCCGTTGTGCCAAACCAAGGTGCGGCTACGCAGTCCTGTTCGTCTGTTCGCCCATTGCGTGTCGATGCCATCCGACCTGCAGCCCGCAACGCCCACAATGACGGTGACCAGCCACGGGGATGTCTTGTGCGTGGGCGGCAAGGTGGCCGACGACGGCGCGGCGCGTAGCAACAGGGACCAGGTGCAACTCGTCCGCGACCTCCTGGCCCGGGAATTCCCCAGCGTCGATCTGACTGGCGCCGCCTTCGACACGTTCACGGCGGTGCGTGCAGAACCCACGTTGCAAGGCACTGCGGTCGCGGCCGACGCCGTTGCCGTACGCTCCGGCAACTGCCTGGTTTGCTGGCCGGTCAAGCTGAGTCTCGCGCCCCGCCTCGGCGATATCGTGCTTGCCGAACTTCGCGATCTCGAACCCATGCGGGATCCCTGGCAGGGCAATCGAAATCCCCGCATCGACTATGCCCCGTCGCCCTACTCGACGCCCACCGTGCGCGCCGCGCCGTGTTGAAGCGCGCTCTGGGCGATACCGGGCTCGAGGTCTCCGCGCTTGGTCTCGGCACGGTCAAGTTCGGCCGCAACACGGGCGTCGACTATGCCGGTCCGTTCGACCTGCCGAGCGACGGCCGGATCGCGGAATTGCTCGTGCTCGCGAAGACTTCCGGCATCAATCTCCTCGATACCGCCCCTGCCTACGGCACCAGCGAAGCACGCCTCGGCGAAGCCATCCAAGGCGAGCGCGAAGATTGGCTGATCTGCACCAAGGCCGGAGAGGAGTTCGACGGCGTCCGTTCGCGGCACGACTTCAGCCAGGATCACATTCTGCGCAGCGTGGCGCGTTCGTTGAGGCGCCTGCGCACGGACATCCTGGACATCGTGCTGGTGCATTCCGACGGTCGCGCCGTGGCCGAGATCGAAGCCGCGGGCGCTTTCCGCGCCTTGGCGCGACTGCACCGGGAAGGCGTCGTACGGGCCGTGGGATTCTCGGGGAAGTCGCGGGACGACGGCCGCGAGGCACTCCGAGCGTCCCTTCTCCCTCATCACCCCCATCTCCTGATGTGCACGATCAACGCCAGCTACCGCGACGAGGTCCAACTGGCGCGGGAAGCCGCCCGCGAGGGCGCCGGCGTGTTGGTGAAGAAACCGCTCGCCCAAGGACTCGACGTCGACCCGCGCAATGTCGCCGCCATCGCGCGATTGCCGGGGGTTTCGAGCGTCGTCGTCGGCACCACCAGCACGGATCACCTATCAGCCCACGTCGGGGCGGTACGGGCATTGGGCGCGGCTGAACCGAACAAATGAACAGTTGAGCAAGTGAGCAAGTTTTCGACACCCGTAGGGAATGCGCCAGCATTCTCGAACGCGCCGCCAAGGCGCGCAACCGCCCGTAGACAATGCGCCAGCATTCTCAAAACGCCTCGTGCAGCGGGGCGCACTACATGGCGGGGCGCACTACATGGCGGGGCGCACTACATGGCGGGGCGCACTACATCGCGGGGCGCACTACATCGCGGGGCGCACTACATCGCGGGGCGCACTACATCGCGGGGCGCACTACATGGCGGGCGCACTACATGGCGGGCGCACTACATGGCGGGCGCACTACATGGCGGGCGCACTACATGGCGGGCGCACTACATGGCGGGATGGCGGGGCGCACTACGGGTGGGTCAACCGGATCCTCTCGACGAGCTGGGTAGTCGAGCAGCCTTCCACCAGCCCCACGACGCGCACCTCGCCCCCGTAGCCTTGGACCAGGTCGGCCCCAACCACCTCGTGGGGCGCGTAGTCGCCGCCCTTGACCAGGACGTCCGGACGAATCTCCGTGAGCAGCGTCTCCGGCGTCTCTTCGGAATACGACACGACCCAATCCACCGAGGAGAGCTCTTCGAGCACACGCATGCGCTGATCCAGATTGTTGACCGGACGACCGCGGCCCTTCAGTCGCCGGACCGATTCGTCGTCGTTGACCGCGACGATCAGCCGGTCGCCAAGCTGACGGGCTTCCTTGAGATAGCCCACATGGCCAGCGTGCAGGATGTCGAAACAGCCGTTGGTGAACACGACGCGATCGCCGTTGCTTTGGGCGCGGCTGACGGCTGCCGAGAGCCGACGTCGGGTCGACGGCCCGGGTACGACCCGCGAGTCGTCGCGCAATGCGATGTTCAGTTCCGGCAGCGATACCGCCGCGGTTCCAGCCTTGGCGCAGACCAAGCCGCCCGCTACGTTGGCGACCCGCGCGCTGTCGGCCCTCGACCAACGCCTTGCCGCGCAAACGCCAAGGGTGGCGGACACGGTATCGCCAGCACCGGTGGAGTCGTAGACATCGATCCCCAAGGCGGGGAAGTGCAGGCAGGCGCCGGATGCCTCGAGCAACGTCAGGCCATCGCCGCCCCGCGTTAGCGCAATGGCTTCCACCCCGCTCTTCCGGGCCAAGGCGCAGCCCACGGTGCGCAGTTCCGGCTCCTCCGGCCACAGACCGAGGGCTTGGCTGAATTCGCGACGATTGGGTTTCAAGATGGTGGTGCCGCGATACTCCGCAAAGGGTTTGAACTTCGGATCCACGATGGTGGGAACGCCATGCGCCGCCTCGACTATGCGGCCTGGATTCTCAACCGCCCCTTTGTCGTAGTCCTCGATCACGAGCGCATCGAATTCCTGCACACGCCGTTCGACGCGCTTCGCCACCTCGGCGGCAATCCAATGCGGCATCGGCTCTTCGAAGTCCATGCGAGCAATCTGCTTTTGCCGACTGACCACCCGTTCCTTGAGCGTCGTCCGCCATTCCTCGGCAACCACCAAGTCCACCTCGATGCCAGCGGCATCCAGAAGCGCGGCAAGGGTCCGTCCGCTGGGATCGTCGCCGATGGCGCCCACCAAGGTGCAGCGGGCACCAAGCGAAACGACATTCAGGGCGACGTTCGCGGCACCACCCAATCGATCTTCGCTGCCGTCCACCTGCACCACGGGAACGGGTGCTTCCTGGGCAATGTGCTCGGCGCGACCGTACACATATCTGTCAAGCATCACGTCGCCGACGACAAGGACATGAATGTCGGGACGTGTGGGCAGTCGTCGCGTCATTCGCGCAATACTAGCACAGGGTTGGGGATGGGCCGACGACTACCGCTGAGGTGTTCCAAGACCTTTGCGGCTCTTGGCCGAATGTTCTCTTCTCCCGCTTCGTGGGTTCCTCGAACACCGGCGGTCAAACTACCCGCCGATCGGGATTGCTCCCAGGACCGAGATCCAGAACCGTCCGGTAGCGATGCGCCAACGCGTCGATAGAGAATTCGTCCTCCACACGCCGCGCTGCGCATTCACGGTAGAACGCCTGTGCCGCGCCACCTGCCTCGGGAACTTGGGCAGCCCGAGTCGCTCGCAAGGCGTCGAGCAGTTCGTCGTCTGTCTCGAAATACGCCCCGCACCGGTCTAGCACGTACCGGGGTCCGGGCTGATCCGCGGCGATCACCGGAACCCCGGCGGCCATGGCTTCCAAGAGCACGAGGCCGAATGCTTCCCGCTCGGTAGCGCACGACAGTACGGCATCGAACGCCCCGAGCAACGCTCTTGCATCCGGGCGGAAGCCCGCGAGGGTCACGCCGGCGCCAGCCTTTTCCCGAATCTTGCCGCCCATGGGACCGGACCCGATGAAGACGAGGCATGCGGCGGGATCCCGAGCGCGGTATCGGGCAAAGACATCGACGGCGCGCAGCGGATCCTTCTTCGGGTGCAAGCGGCCCACGACGCCAATCGCAAAGGCGCCTTCCGGCAAGCCAAGCGCACGCCGTGCCGCCGCTCGCGGCAGCAGACCCCGGCGGAGCGCCGCGGCGTCGACGGGATTGGGCAACACGACGGGGGATGGAATGCCCGATGCGCTCAAGTCGTCCGCCACCGGTGGGGACACTCCCGCGAAACAGGGTCTTCCCGATGCCCAAAGCCGGCGTCGCAACCGCCTCGTGTAGCGCGCGAACATGCCGAATTCGTGCGCGACGACTATGTGCCGCGGAATCGACAACCGACGCGCCAAGCCAACTCCGGTTCGATAGGCCCGATGGCGGTGCGAGACGAGGAGTTCGGGCCGGCCGACGTGATCGATCAAGCGGCTCGGGGTCGCGTAGTCGAACTCGAAACCCAATGGCCTGCCGACCCCGCGCGATTCGAAGAACACGGTGCGCACCCGGTAGCCGAGCAGCGCCAAAGCGCGGGCGTGTCCCGCGCAAACCTCGGGGAACGGCGGGTGGTCGTTCGGGCAGAGTTGCAGCGCTTCCGCCATCGCTATCGCCATCGTGCTTGAGAAGCCATCATCTTCACCAGTTGAGCCAAGTCTTCCACCCGTAGAGAATGCGTCAGCATTCTCGAACGCGCCCGTGAGGGCGCGCCCCGTCAGGGCGCGCATGCGCGCGCCGGCAACTTGGTCACCAACAGATCCTCCATCATCAAGTAGCCGAGACCGGATCCCTCGAATACGTCCAATGCGTCATCCGGTGTGCAAGCGATGGGCTCGCCGCGCCGGTTCAGCGACGTATTGAGAACAACCGGCGCTCCGGTCCGTTCGCCAAGCCGTTCCAACAGAGCGTAGTAGCGCGGATGGGCATCGCGCGTCACCACCTGGGCGCGTGCGCTGCCATCGACATGAACCACTTCGGGAATCCGCGTCCGCCAAGCCGTCGCCACATCGAATGCAATGGTCATGAAGGGTGCCGGATGAGCGCTGCCCAGGATCTCCGGTGCCACCGCGTCGGTCATCGATGGACAGAAAGGCCGCCAGCGTTCGCGGTACTTGATCTCGGTGTTGATGCGCGTCGCGATGCCATCCACGCTCGGGCAGCCGAGGATGCTGCGCGCGCCGAGCGCCCGCGGGCCGAATTCCATGCGCCCTTGAAACCAGGCCAATGGATGGCCTGCGGCGAGAATGCGCGCCGCGCGCCGCGGCACATCATCCAGCGACTCGATCCGGAGTCCCGTGCGTCCACGCAGGGCGGCGCGGCATTCGGCGGTGGAGAATGCGGGGCCGAGGAACACATGGGACATCGGTCCAAGATGATCGCCGGCAGCGCTTGCGACCGAGGTGGCGGCGCCCAGCGCTGTCCCGGAATCGCCAGCGGCCGGCTGCACGAACAATTGGCGAACGTCGTCCCGCGCCAGGATGCGTTGGTTGAGCTTGACGTTGAGCGCCCCGCCGCCAGCGAATACCAGCCGACCACTACCGGCAAGAACATCGCCCAGGTGGTGGTCGATGAGATCGAGACACGCCGTCTCGTAGGCCTCCTGCATCGCCGCCGCATGGTGCACAAAGGGTTCTTCGGCGTCGTCGCTTCGCCGCGGCGATCCGAGCCGGTTCACCAGACGATGGCCGAAAAAACGACCCCGGCCGTTTTCCCGGTAGCGTCTGAGGCCGACGGTATTGACCAGTCGGGTGTCTACATGCACGTCGCCTTCGCGGCAACCCAACAGCGGCGCGAAATCGAAACGACGCGGGTCGCCGTAAGGTGCCATGCCCATCACCTTGTATTCACCGTCGAGCATCTCGAAGCCAAGGTACTCGGTCAGCGCGCCGTAGACACCGGCAAGCGAATCGGGATCGTAGAGCTCGTGGATGCGGGTAATGGCGCCCGCATCGCCGACGCCGAAGAACGTGGTCGCGTACTCGCCCTTCCCATCGACGCCCAACACTGCCGTACGGCCTTCGAAACCGGACAGGTGGTACGCGCTCGAGGCATGGGCCAGGTGGTGTTCCACGGGCTCGAACGTGGTTCGCGACCAGTCGATCCCCAGGTCCGCGCCAAGGGCAAGTATCCGTGCCCGGTTGCGGCGGTATCGCCGGTTGCCGTTGAGGATGGCGTCGAGGGCGCGATCCGGCGCGTACCAATGGCGTCGCGCGTAGTGCCACCGCGCCGAGCCTCGCAGCGATACCGGTGCGTACGGAAACGCGACCGCATCGATGCACCCGGCATCGATGCCGGCCTGTGCGAGGCAGTAGCGCGCCGCCGACAGCGGCAGGCACCCGAAGGCGTGCTTGTCGCGCGTAAACCGCTCTTCCTCCGCTGCGGCCACGATCTCGCCGTCGATCACGAGGGCGGCGGACGGATCGTGGTCCAGAGCGCCGGAGAGTCCGAGGACGATCAACCCGGGGCCCCCGTACAAGCGTGCATCCCAGGAACCGAGGACAAGCCGGTGGACGGATCCCCGGCCAATGCGGCAGCCAGAGGGAGGCTTGCATCGTCCCAGTTGTCCAGAAGACGATCCAGGTCGCGGCGATGGCGCCGGGCGAAACGGCGAGCGCTGCGATGGAACCGCGCGGCGTCCAAGTCGAGAACGCACAGCCTGTCACCCTGAACGACGAAATTGCTGGCTTTCATGTCACCGTGGCTTAGGCGAGCGGATCGCAAGTCACGGACCAAGGCGGCAACGGCCCGTACCACGTCCCCATCAAAGCCCCGTTGTCGGACGACGTCCGCCAGCGGCGTCCCGGGGACGTGGTCAAGCACCAAGTAGGCGGCGGCTTCGCCGGCTCCCGCTCCACGCACCTCGATCAAGGCGCGCGGGCGGGCGGTAGGTATGCCGGCGAAGCGCAGCCCATGCCCAGCCCGCCAAGCGCGACGGGCACGGCTGGTCCGGAACTTCTGCCGAGTGCGGTGGACGCGATCCTTGATGTTGAAGCGCTTGATGATCAAGTCGCCAAGGCGGGCTACGGTGGCCGTATTGCCGTATTTCACCGGCGAACCCGCCGCGATCGCCCGCTCAGGGTCGGCGACGACGGCATTCAGTGTCGGGTCGTCGTCGCCGCGGTTGACGACCACCAGGCGGTCGGCTTGCCGGACGACCGCGAACGCGGTGCACTCCCGGCCCGTCTTGGCGACCCACTTCGCGATCCGACGGCGGCGGGCATGGGCGACCAACTCCGGCAGACGGCGCACATCCCTTGGCCCTGGCTTGAACCTCATGCCACGGGCTTGCGCGTAGCACGCTGCCAAATGCTCCAGCGTCGGCAGTTCCCCGGCGCGGAAGTTTGCCAACAAGCGGGCGACATCCGCGTAGCCCCGCCAAGGGCCGAGGGGTCGACCGCATCTCACGCCGCTGCCGTCGATGGCGAACACCTCCGTCCCCCGAACCAGAAAATTGCCCATGTGCAGATCCCGCTGACGCACGCCACCCACGTGCAAACGCGCCAGTGCGGCCACGAGCGCTTCGGCATCGTCCGCCACCGGCACGCGAGCATCGGCGAGGTATTCGAACGCCAGCACGCGCGCCCCGCCACCGCGGCCCTCGCCGAGCAGGCGGGGCGTGCCCACGCCCGACGCCTGCAACGCTGCGACGCCGTTTCGTTCGCGTTCCAGGTCGCGCGGACCGCGGGGGCCAAAGAAAGTCTTGAGCACGGCATCCCGACCATCGACGGCAGCGCGCAGCACCAGCCGCCGGCCGGGTTGAGAACGCAACACCTCGGTGCACACCACACGCGTGGCACCGCCGCCGAAGTCCACGTCGAATCGCAACGGCAGTGGCGGAGTGGGGCCCAAGTCCGCAAGACGACCCACGCTTGCCACGTCCGCGGACGACACCGCCGATGCACCCGGCATCGCCAGTCCCTTTGCGGTCGCCCTTGCCTCCAACCGGTCCGCCCGCCGCACAACGCCGGCCCAGAATCGCCGCCGCGAACGGATTTCCAAGCCAGGCCGGGTGCCCGAATAGGCGGCCAGGAAGCGAAAACGGTCTTGGCGGGTCAGGGGCATCCCGGAGACGGAATACAGCAGGGCCGCGAGATCTCGGCGACGCCAGCGCCGAGGCACCCGGGCACGCACTTGGGCGCGATGCAGGTCGATGACCGCGAGCTCCACCTGCCCGCGAGCGAGCTTTGCCGCATTGGCGAGCAGGTGGCAGGCGTAGTAGTCGCGGTGGTTGACGCCGGCGGCATGCATCTCGGCGGTCATCCGGCCCGCAGCGCTCAACACCCGCCGCTTCAGTGCCAGCGGTACCGACGCCTGGCCCCACGCGGAACCCACGTCTTCGAGACTCGCAAATCCTTCCAAGGCGTCGCACAAGACCAATGAGCGCCGTGTCGCCGGATTGACGCCCCGCTCGCCGAACGCGGCGACAGCCGGCGCCGACACGCCGCGTTCGCGCAGCCGTCGGCAAGCTTCGAACTCGTTGCGCGCGCCTAGCACCGGCCACTTCAGGACCAATAGGTTCTTGACAATCTCCCGCCAGCCCACGCCGTCGTGAACCTTGGCGAAGTAGGGAGCGCCGGCAACGACCACGCGCACGGTGCGCCGCCGCCCGGTGTCTCGATGGACCTCCCCGTTCAAGGTCGCCAACGTCGCGAAGACATCCGCGCGCCCGTTGAACACCACGCCGAGAGCTCCGCTCTCGATGGCGTCTTTCAAATCGTCACGCAGGTACAGCCGGTCCATGGCCATCTCGTCGTCGGACACGCGCTGCGATGAGGTCCGCCAACTGCGCCGCTTGACCGTAGTGCCGAGGTTCGGCTCCGAGTCGCGCTGCGTTGACCGACCAAGCCGCACGTTCATCCGCGCGGGAGACAACCCCTACGAGCACATGATCGAGGTCGGCTTGGCGGAAAGGGAAAGCCAATACGATGCCCGCTTTCCCCTCCTCCACCAGACGAGACTCCGCGACCCCGGCGTGAGTCACCACCGGGCGACCGCCGGCCAAGGCATCGAAGATCCATCCGTTGGACGATGTTGCATAGGCAAGATCCACGAACACGTCCGCCGCTTCGATCGCGTCCCTGGCTTCGAGCCCCGCACCGACAACGTGTACGGAATAGGCCAGTCCCAAGGCGCGCGCCACCGTGCGGAACGACGGCTCGAGTTCCCCCACCGCAAGCACCCGACAACGATCGCGCAGATCCTCCGGCAACCTTCCCAAGCCGACCAGCAACCGCTCGAAGCCGTGCGCCACCAGGTCGCCGCCGACCAGGGCGAAGACGATCTCGTCCGATCCGAATCCGTACCCGTTGCGCAGCGCGGCGCGGGTCGCGGTCGGTGCCGTCGGCCCGGTGGTCAGTCCTGGCGGCAGATCCTGGATCGGATCCCCATCGTCGTCCGATGTCCCGTTCACCCCATTGGCGAACAGGCGGAACGCCCCGCACGACCACCTCTCGGTCACTTGGCGCTCACTTGCACACCGGATCGCCGAGGGCGCAATCCAAGGCCGGAGCTGCGGTGCGCCGCGGAAGCGGCAGGGCTCCCGATCGAATGAGACCACGCAAACCGGAGACGCCCGCGCGAGGGCTTCGGCAACCCATTGCTGGTAACGGTCGAAATCCTTCGCCAAGGTCATCGCGGCTACCGGGACACGCACGACCTCAACGCCGGTCGGTTCCGGCGCATGCCAGTTCCGCGCATAGATCCGCACCGCCATCCCAAGGCGCCGGCACGCCTCGGCCAGCAGGATCAGCGCGCGGTACCTCGGGTCGGTCGGCAAGCGCCAGTAGGCGCAGAAGGCGACCAGCGACCGCTCGTTGTCAGCGACGACGCGCTCCAGGAAGTCGACGGCGCAATCCGCCATGGCATGGAGATTGGCATCCTGCGCAAGCTCCCGGCCGCGCCGAGACCAACAATGCCGCTCTTCGGACGTGAGCAGCCGCCGCAGATCGGCGTTGAAGCGCGACTGCTCGAAGGGGACAGGGACCACAATGCCCGCACCGGCACGTTCGATGAACGAGGCGTAGCCGCAATTGGCGGTAACCAGCACGGGTACCCCGGCGATCGCGCTCTCGAGAATGACCTTCCCGGCCGCTTCGTCGTACGCCGGCAGGGCAAAGGCGTCCGCCGCCCGGAGCCACACCGGCACATCGTCTCGACCGCCGACGAAGCGCACCTGGCCAGCGATGCCAAGGCGATGCGCCAGTCGGCGAAAGCGCCCGGGCTTGTCATCCCCGATCACGAACAGGCGGACGCGCCCCTGCACGGAGTCGGGCAATGCCGCGATGCCCCGGAGAACGCGACCGAGCCCCTTCTTGACGAATCCCGAGCCGATGAAGAGCAACAGGAAATCGGCGGCGGCGACGCCGAGACACTCCCGCAGCGCGCGGGCTTCGTTGCCCTCGGCGCAGGCGCGGTCGCGCTCGATGCCCAGTGGCAGTTCGTGAAACCGATCAGCGGGCGTACGGTACACGGCTCTGAACGTCTCCGCCTGGTTGGGTGCAATGGTGAGGATCCTGGTGCCGCCATGTTCGTCGAACACCGCACGCTCGAAATCCGCGAAGTGACGGTATCGCGACGTCAAGCGGTAGAACCAAGGCCGCTGGTTGTGCGCCTTGGCCTCGAAACAGGAGTCGCCAGCGTAGTACACGTCGAGACCCGGCATCTTGTTCATGCCCACGGTCAAATCCGCAGGATCGACCGCGAGGTGGCGCGCGAGAAGCATCGCGAATCGACGTTGCCGGTTGTGGCTCCGCAACTCGCGCGTCGGCAGCAATACGATATCCGCGCCCACCAAGGGTGGACCTTGCCACTCCATCGTGTAGATCCGCACCTGGTGGCCACGCGCTTGACAGCAAGCCGCAATCTTCCCCATATCCCGGGCGATCCCCCCGTGGGGAAAGACCTTGAACAAGACGAAGGCGACGCGCACGGCTACCTGCTCTCGACGCGGGTGGCCTGGGGTTGTTCCCGGTCCATCATGGCCGCCAATGTGGACCACGCTTGGTGCGGGGTCACGGCCGCCAGGCACGGTATCACGCCATTTCCCATCGACGACGAAGCCGGGTTCCGACACCGTCTCGAGTGGCAGGGCGAACAGGCCAGCGGTGTGGAGAGATTTCGCGCGCAGGGGCCCTTGCATCCCGTCAGCCGGTGGTCCGTCGGCCCGAACACCATGACCGTCGGTCGACCGACGGCGGCGGCGAAATGCGCCAAGCCGCTGTCGACACCAATCACGCCCCGTGTCCCCTCCACCAAGCTCAAGGCGTTTTCAAGGTCCATGGGCGGACAGACCCGGGCTTCGGGTGCTGCCGCGGCGATTCGTTCCGCCCGTGCCCTCTCGCCGTTCACCCACGGCAGCACGGGCGTGAATCCGGCAGAGGCAGCGCGACGGGCAACATCCGCCCAAAAAGTCTCCGGCCAGAGCTTCGTGGTCCAGGTGGTACCGTGAGCCAGGAGTACGCAATGTTCCTCCGGCGAGGGTGTATTCGCAGTTGGCAAAGCCAGGCCGAAGACCGGTTCGGTGGCCGGCATGTCGTAGCCCAGGGCCGCTGCGAACAGGCGGCGGGAACGGGTGATGGCGTGTTCGCCCCAGGGAACGCGCAACCGACGTTGGTAGCCGAGGGTCGCCGCGCGCTCCCGCACCGTGGACGCGTCGAAACCGACGCGCTCGTTTGCTCGCGCCCAACAACCCACGGCGGCGCTCTTCAACAAGCCCTGGGCATCGAGTACGAGGTCGTAGCGGCGTCGCTGCAAGTCTCGACGGAACTCCTTCACTTCCTGAAGGCCGGCGATGGGTCCACGGCGCCAGCGGCGAAACGCCACCGTCAAGACGTGGTCTGCACCAACGGAGCGGGCCGCCAGCGCGCGATAGTCCTCCTCCACCACCCAGTCGAAGCGCGCCCCGCAGCGGCTTGCATCTTCCACCGCCGGCAGGGTGTGGACAATGTCGCCCAGGGACGACATCTTGACGAGCAGGACCTTCATGCCGGGATTGCCCCCAATTCGACCAAGGCGTCGAACACAGTCTGCGCCGAAATGTCGCGCAGGCACGCCAGGTGGCCAAGGGGACATTCGCGCCGGAAACATGGCCGACAGTCCAGTTCCCGTGAAACGACCACGGCCCGACGGGACAGCGGCGGTGTGAACAACGGCGTCGTCGAGCCGAACACCGCAACCACGGGCACCTCCAGCGCCGCCGCAACATGCATTAGGCCCGAGTCGTTGGTAACGGCCACATCCACACCCGAGAGCAGGTCGACAGCATCCGCGAGGTCGGTCCGTCCCACCAAGTTGACCACCGGTGCGCCGTCAGCGACGGTAGCGGCGGCTTGTGCGTCTCGTTTGCTGCCCAGAACCCACACAGCGGCACCCGCAGCCGTACAGCGGCGCGCCAGTTCGGCGAATCGCTCCGCCGGCCAGCGCTTGGATGGGCCGTACTCCGCGCCCGGGCACAATGCGACAACCGGGCGTGGGGTGTCGAGTCCGTGCTTCGCAAGCAGACAGTTCCGGCGCTCGGGGTCGGCCCGCAACCGCGGACAGGACGGCAACACGTCCGCTAGCGCCGCGAAGCGGTCCACCATGCGGGGCAGCCGCTCGGCATCCAGACGGCGCCGGTCGTTCAGCAGCCCGAACCGACGCTCGCCGGTGAACCCGGTGCGCCGGGGTATGCCGGCCAACAGCGGGGCCAAGGCGGACTTGAAGGAATTCGGCAATACAACGGCTTGGTGGAACTCCAGGCGGCGAAGGCGTGCGGCCGCGTCCCGACGCCCCCCGAGGTCGAGTCTTCCGCGGCGAACGTGAATCGTGTGCACCGCCTCCACACCCGGCATGCGAGCGGCGAGACTCGCGGTCACCGGAGGCGCCAGATAGTGCACGGTGCTGCCGCGGTCGCACAGACCCGGAACGACGGTGTGGGACATCACCATGTCCCCAACCCACGCCGGCGCAACCACCAGCACTCTTGCCGTTGCCGTCAACGTCTGCACTCCCGGTCCCTTGGACAACCGCTTGGCTACCGCGCCTCGCCGCCCAGGGGCGTATGCCACTGGGGATGCGCGGCGCGCCGACCTCTGACCTGATCGAAGTACAGCGCCTGCAGCTTCGCGGTCATCGGACCGCGCGCGCCGGTGCCAACCACACGACCGTCCAGTTCGCGGATCGGCAGTACCTCCGCCGCGGTACCGGTGAAGAACGCCTCGTCGGCGATATAGACCTCGTCGCGGGTGATGCGCCGTTCAACCACGTCGATGCCCTGCTCGCGCGCGAACACCATGATGGTGTCCCGGGTGATGCCGGGCAGGCAGGAGGTGGGTTCCGGCGTATGGATAACGCCGTTCTTGATCACAAAGACGTTCTCGCCGGTGCCTTCGGCGACGTAGCCTTCATTGTCCAGCAGCAGCGCCTCGTCGCAGCCGGCGTCCTGGGCTTCCCGCAGTGCCAGGATGGAGTTGATGTAGTTGCCGTTCGCCTTTGCCTTGCACATCGTGATGTTGACGTGGTGCCGGGTGTACGACGACGTACGCACGGAAATGCCCTGTTCGCGCGACTCGGGCGCCATATAGTCGGGCCAGGGCCAGCACGCGATGGCGACGTTGACGCTCAAGTCCTTGGCACGCAGCCCCATGCTCTCCGAGCCCAGGTACACCACCGGGCGCAGATAGCCTTCCGAGAGCCCATTGGCAGCGAAGACCTCGCACTGGGCGGATTCCAAGTCCACACGCGAGTAGGGCAGGTCGATCTGTACGATCCGCGCCGAGTCCAATAGCCTGTTGGTGTGGTCGCGCAGCCGGAAGATACGCGGGCCGCCGGGCGTATCGTAGGCACGGACGCCTTCGAAGACGCCGATGCCGTAGTGCAACGTGTATGTCAGCACGTGCACCTGGGCATCCCGCCACGGAACGAGTCTGCCGTTCAGCCAGATCCAACCGTCGCGGTCCGAGAGGTTCCCTGAGGTCATGCCTTTTCCACGGACGCACTAATATGCGGAGGTTAGCCTGTCGCGGCATCAGCATAAAGGCTGTATGAACGGCTGGATGAAGGCTGTTGACGGGCACGGGCGACCAGCGGATCGCCAACTCGGAGTAGGAGCGACCCGGGCGCCGACCCGAGCTGGCGTCGCTGCAAACCGGATCGAGTGGACCGCCGGCTGGTTGCACCACTGCGAATCGCGCACAATGCGCCGACGTTTCGTCAAGGAGTCTGCCGTGGCTTTGCCCAAACCGCTCGACATGTTGAACGCGCTGGTCGCCGAGCCGTCGGTGAGTTGCATCAACGCCGACCACGACCAGAGCAATCTGGGGGTGATCCATCATCTCGCCAATTGGCTGGAAGACTTGGCCTTCGACGTCGACGTGCAGCCGTTGCCGAAGAAGCCCGGCAAAGCCAACCTGGTCGCCCGGCGAGGCCATGGCGTCGACGGGCTCGTCCTCGCTGGACACACCGACACCGTGCCCTGCGACGAACGCCTGTGGAGCGTCGATCCCTTCTCCCTGACCGAACGGGATTCCAGGTTCTACGGGCTCGGCACGGCCGACATGAAAGGTTTCTTCCCGATTGCACTGGCTGCGGCCGCGCGTCACAGCGACAGCGGACTCGCCCACCCGCTGACCATCATCGCCACTTCCGATGAGGAGTCGTCCATGGACGGCGCCCGCTGCCTGGCCAAGAACGGTGCCGTGCGGGCGGCGGCGGCCGTGATCGGCGAACCCACCGGCCTGGTGCCCATCCGCGCCCACAAGGGCGTCGCCATGATCTCCATCGCCATCGCCGGATCCTCCGGCCACTCTTCCAATCCCGACTTGGGAGACAACGCGCTCGATGCCATGCACCGGGTCATGGGGGCGCTCATCGACTTCCGTCGCGACCTGGCCGGAAAGCACGTCGATCAGGCGTTCGACGTGCGCGTGCCCACCCTCAATCTCGGCTGTCTGCACGCGGGCGACAGTCCCAACCGCATTTGCGAACGTGCTGAACTGCAGGTCGACCTGCGCCTGCTTCCGGGCATGGATACCACCCGCCTGATCGACGAGATGCGGGCGCGGGTTGAAATCGCCAGCGCCGGCACGCCCACAACGGTCGAGCCGTTGTTCGAACCGGTGGCGCCCTACCAAACCCCGGCAGGCGGCCGACTGGTGAAGGCTCTCGAGGCGCTGTCCGGTCGCGCAGCGCGAACCGTGGCTTTCGGCACCGAGGCACCCTTGTTCCAATCTCTCGGCATGGAAACCGTGATCTTCGGTCCCGGTTCCATCGACCAGGCCCACCAGCCCGACGAGTTCATCGCCGCCGAACAGCTCAAGCCTGCCGAAGATGCGCTCGCGGCATTGATCGCGCGCTACTGCCTCTAGCCCGCATTTCTCACCAGGCCGCTTGTCGGCGTCAAAAAGCTCTTGGGTTTCACTAGTTTGACCGCGATGTCGATGATCGTGCCGAT
The DNA here is from genome assembly GCA_047518105.1 of Pseudomonadales bacterium. Taxonomy (GTDB): domain Bacteria; phylum Pseudomonadota; class Gammaproteobacteria; order Pseudomonadales; family Azotimanducaceae; genus VXYL01. The sequence goes on from JAKZRQ010000253.1 coordinate 29,014, forward strand.
G
>JAKZRQ010000254.1:0-3793 GCA_047518105.1 Pseudomonadales bacterium
GTTTCGATCCGCCCGGACTGCTCTTCTTCGACCTTGACGGTACACGGGTGCTGTTCGAAGCCGGCGGCGCGGCGAAGGGCAACTCGATCCTCTACCTTTGGACCGACGACCTCGACGCCTGCGTCGCCGAACTGGAAGCCAAGGGCGTTCGCTTCACTCATCCGCCGCAGGCCGTGCACACCGACGCCGATGGCACCTTCGGAGCTGCCGGCGAGACGGAGTGGATGGCGTTTTTCGAAGACCCGGAAGGCAACACGGTTGCCCTCGTGACCCGGAAGTGTGCGAGCGCCGCGTGGAGCCCACCCCCGGGGCGCTCATGTAGCAGGTGCGTGGAACGCTCGGACTGCTCGGCTTATCGCATCGGTCTGTCGGTTGTCGTTCGGTCGGTTGATGAGTACGACAAGCCGGACCACATCATGCGGACGAGTCGGCGGTCACCCCGACGACCGCTCTACATGGAAGACACCAAACGTCGTGTGGGACGCCGTGTTTGACAGCGCACCCCTGAGTGACCCAGGCGAAGGCCCTAGACCCAGGCGAAGGCCCTAGACCAAGGCGGTCACGTCGGTCATCTGCAACTTCAGCCCGAAAAAGAACTGCTTGAGGTGCTCCAAGTATCGCGTCATGGGCTCCTGTTCGACGACACGCGAGAGTTCGTGGCCAGACACGGTGAGCGCGACTCCGTCGACCTTGAGCGGCCCGTTCGGGCGGTATTCGGTGCCTGAGACCAACGACCACTCGCGGCCCTGATGCTGGAAAGATGGTAGTGGTTTGATGGAAAGGCTCGGAACAACGGCCCAGTCATAGCCTGCCCACGAGTTGTAGTCAGGAATCACCAATCCATGCTCCTGCAACCGGTTCAGGTTGGCGAATCCCAAGTCGAACTCGTCCAGCGAGTTGTGGGCGGCATTGCGGCCAAGCGACGGAACCCTGGCGTCGACCAGTTGGCCACTCGCTCGGAGAGTGAAGATACAGCAGGAGCAGAACCCAACGAACAGCCTCGCCGTCGCCTGATCGAGATCCCGCACAACGCCCAGCGTGCGCAGGGATGTGCTGCCGGGTTTTTCGATTTCACCAGCCAGTATCCTGCCCCAAAGTACGCGCATTTCTTCGGACGACACATCCTGGACGTCGTTGAAGAATCGCGCGGTCCAGTCGTGGTCGATCTCTTCGTCAATGACACGCTTGTTCTCAAGCACCGCGGCAGCGTGGCCTACCGTGGCGCCGATATTCGACAGCCTTGCCTGTTCCCTGTAGCGCACCCTCTCGCTGATCGTCTCGCTCATGTCAAATTCGCTAGCCATGGCGCTATCGCCGCGAGCGAGTAGCTCGCGTGCGTCCTTGTGTGCCTGTGCACGGATTTGGAGGACGCGTGCCTCGGCTTCGGCAGCAATCACCTGCGCTTGTCCAGCTATCCGGGTCTTCCACTTCACGAACATCCGACCGGCCACACTGCCAATGCCGTTCGCCGTCACCTCGATCGGTTTCTCGATTCCGGGGACGTCCATTTATCATTCTCCTATGCGAAGGGGTCGGTTCCCGCGCGCATGAACGGTCCGACCCGGCTGTAGTCGGGTGCCTGGGGATCCTCGTAGGGATACAGCGCCTTGCCGATGACGCGCGCGAGCTCCGGGTACTTCTGCAACAAATCCGGCGAGGTGGTCTCGTAGTTGTGCTGCACCCGCATGTAGCTGCGCATGTAGTTCTGTACCAGCGTGACGCGCAATCCGGGGTTCTTCCGGCCTGCGGACGCGTGCCATGTGGCCCCGTTCCAGATGGCGAGCGACCCGGCCTTGGCAATCAGTGGCACGAACTTGTACGGCGTGTTGGCAAGATTCCCCTCGTGGGGCAACGTCGCCCTGCCGTAGTGGTGGCTGCCGGGCACGAACAGGGTGGGACCGTCGTCCTGGCTCCCGTAGTCGGTGCATACCCAGGACGCGTTGCACATGTGGGCGATCTGCCCGGCTCCAGGAGGAACACCATGGGAGTCGCTGTGCAGCCCGAGGCCGGGTGCGCCTTCCCCCTTGATGATCCAGGTCTGCCCGGAGAAGACCGCGCTTTGGCCGAGAAGCCAGCGCACCAGCGCCAGGACGGCTGGGTTGATCGCGGCCTCGACGAACACCTCGTCTTCCTCGAGCAGGTGCCAGCCCTTGCCGGTCCGTCCCCGGTCGAGCGAGGCCGTACGATGGTCGCCGATCTCGATTCCGTTGCGTTTCTCGCAGGTGCGGATGATGGCGTCGCGCAGCCGGTCGACGAAACCGTCGCTGGATTGCATCTTTTCCGGCGGCACCACGGTCATGCCGTAGGCCTCGAGCTCGACGACGTGCTCGTAGAGATCGTACTTCTCGATCTCGGCCATGAGTTTGTCGACGTCGGGGTAGGCGTCGTAGCTGGACAGGCTCACGGTTCACCCCCTCCTGTGGCAAGTATCCCCATCGGTCAGACTGCGCGAAATCGAGGCAACGCGCAAATGTTGTGATGCTTGGGTACGACGGGCCGGGACACGACCGACCATCCGGCATGGGGGCGACGGCCATACGCGTCGACTCGTTGCGCCCTATACTCGTCCGCTTTGTCTGAAAACGGCGGGCCCAAAGTGCGGATTCTTGTTACCAACGACGACGGCATCGACAGCCCCGGCATCCAGGAACTGGCCCGCCAGATTGAACGGGCCGGCCACGATGTCGTGGTGGTCGCGCCCGACCACAACGCCTCGGGCATGGGCGCGGCGTTGGGTGCGCTTTCCGCCGACGAGCCGATCAGGGTCTCGTCGCGGCGCATCGAGGGGCTTGCCGGCGATGGGTATGCGTTGGCCGGCACGCCCGCATTGTGCGTATTGGCCGGGCATTTGGAGGCGTTCGGACCTCGCCCGGACGCCGTCGTGTCCGGCATCAACGCGGGTCTCAACACGGGACGGTCGGCATTGCACAGCGGCACCATAGGCGCCGCATTGGCGGGGCAGAACTTCGGTTTTCGGTCGCTGGCGGTGAGCATGGATCGGGACGGCGACGACTGGCACTGGGACGTTGCGGCCCAAATCGCCGTCGAAATGCTGCCCCACGTGCTCGGTGGCCCATCACGGCACGCGTTGAATCTCAACATCCCCGGCGCCCCCCGGGACGAAATCCGAGGCATCCGCTGGACCCGCCTTGCCGCCTTCGGCTCGGTTCGTGCCGCGGTCGCCAAGGTGGAGTCCGACCGGCTTCACTTCCAATTGGAACGAACCGGCTACGTTGCCGAAGAGGGCACCGACCTCGCTGCCGTTCGCGCCGGCTACGCCGCGATCACGTCCCTGCAGGGGACGGTCGAGGTCTGGGGGCCCAAAGGCCAGGCCGGCGAAGCCTTCGATGCGGCACATGGCATGCCGGGCGCGTCGGCCGGCCATGGCCTAAAGCCCGCGCAGACGGTGTTCGATGGTGGTTGAATTCGTTTGACATGCTATTGCATCCCTCCAGGGGAAGATTTTCATGCTACGCGTAGCCATGCTGAGCCGTTGGCACGTCCACGCCAACCAGTACGCTCGGGAGATCCGCGCCCATCCCCAGGCCGATGTAGTCGCCGTATGGGACGAGGAAGCGGAGCGGGGTGCGGCTTGGGCTGAGGAGTTCGCCGTTCCCTTCGAGGCCGATCTCGACCATCTACTCGCCCGGGACGACGTTGATGCGGTGTGCGTCGTCACGCCGACCAATCTGCATCGCGACGTGATGGTCGCCGCGGCCAACGCGGGTAAGCACATCTTCACGGAGAAGGTGCTCGCAACCACCGTTGCCGACTGCCACGCCATCGCGGAAGC
>JAKZRQ010000255.1:0-27481 GCA_047518105.1 Pseudomonadales bacterium
CATCGCGGTCAAACTAGTGAAACCCAAGAGCTTTTTGACGCCGACAAGCGGCCTGGTGAGAAATACGGGCTAGCACCGATCCCGTGACGCGCATCCGCGCCGTCCGCTGCCACGCCATCAGCGACGACATCGGTTCGGTCACACTCGATGAGTTGGACCTCCCCGATCCCGGCTCCGGCGAGGTTCAGGTTCGGCTGAAGGCGTGCGCCGTCAACTTCCCCGATCTCCTGATGATCCAGGGGAAGTACCAGCACAAGCCGCCATTGCCGTTCGCCCCCGGAGGCGAGGCGGCTGGCGATATCGCCGCCGTCGGCGCGAGTGTCAAGGACTGGAAGGAAGGCGACCCCGTTTGTTTCGGTTGTGGAACCGGAGGATTCGCGGAAGCCGTCAACGTCCCGGCCGGATCCCTCAAGCCCATTCCGGGCAAGATGAACTACGAAAAGGCGGCGTCGTACGCCACGGCCTACATGACGGCCTACGTCGCCCTCAAGGTGCGCGGCGAGTTGAAGGCCGGCGAATGGCTCCTGGTCCACGGGGCAACCGGCGGCGTCGGCATGGCAGCGGTGGATCTCGGCAAGCACTACGGAGCACACGTCATTGGGACGGGCGGACGCGACGACAAGCTCGCCGTGGTCAAGTCTCGCGGAGCGGATGCGGTCATCAACTACACCTTGGCAGACGGCTCCCTGGGCGGATTCCGCGACAAGGTCAAGGAGATCACCGGCACCGGCGGCGCCGACGTCATCTTCGACCCGGTGGGCGGGGACGTCTTCGACGAATCCATGCGCTGCGTCAATTGGCGGGGCCGAATCCTCTCCATCGGCTTTACCAGCGGCCGCTGGCCGCAAGCGCCGGTGAACCTGATCCTCATCAAGAGCATCTCCGTGATCGGCGTCCGCGCCGGCGAGATCGGTCGGCGCGACCCGGAAGTCGGGCGGCAGAACCAGGAAGCGCTTTGGGACTTGGCGCAGACCGGCGCGATCGACCCCTACGTTTGCGCCGGCTTCCCCCTGGAACGGGCCGTCGATGCCATGCGGATGCTTGAGAACAGGGACGTGGTGGGGAAGTGCGTGGTTACGATGAACGGGTACGAGATCGACTCTCGAAGGCGATGAGCGTTACCCGCATTGTCCTGTCGGCCTGTGTACACGCCTCGTGCAAGGACCGCCGGTCAAGTCGCTAGGATCGTAGCGAGGTTCCGTCAATCGATATTGGCTTCCAGCAGTTCCACACCATCGAGGCGTGCGGCCCTTTGGTCGAAGGTGTACAAAGATTGGGCACCCATCCGTCGACTTGCCGCAGCGATCGTCATGTCCGAGAAGTCGGGGCCGCCCCGGCGGTAGCTCAAAACGGCCAGCGCGACGTCATCAGCCGTCTCCACCACGATCCCCTCCGTCGCAAGCAGTTCCACGAGCGTCGTCGAGATCACCTCCCTCGAAAAGTCGTAGGACCGTTCGAGAACCCACACGAGTTCGACCATGACCTCCCGGCAGATGAACCCGGGGTTTCCGGCAGAGAGTTCATGCATGAGTCCCCGTGCCGCCTTGGATTGTTCGGGGTCGTCCGCCACGAGATAGCGGACAAGGACGTTTGTATCGAGAGCGATCACGAACCCCGTGCACCGTCGACGATCGCGCGCTCCATCTCGGCCAACGACACGGGTGGTCCATCACGTTTCAGCATGCCGAACAGGCGACCGACAGGTCGTACCGGCAGAATGCGCACTTCCCGATCCGAGATGACGTAGCGAACGCGGTCGCCGGCCCCTACCGCCAATGCGTCGCGAACGGGTTTGGGCAGCGTCGTCTGGCCCTTGGAAGTAAGAGTCGACTCAATCACGGCAAGTCCCAATATTCCTTACATTGTTAAATGTTGCCTTACTTATAGGAATTTGACAAGGAGACCCGCGCCGAAGCCGATCCGCCGAAGTCAAGAAACAACGACCTACACTCGACCTGGCTGCACGAGGCCGTTGCACCGGGTCCTTGGAAGGAGGAACCGCGACGCGGACTACTGCAAAGGCGTCCCTCTTCTTGGGCGAAGGTTGGGCGAAAGTTGGGCGAAAGTTGGGCGAAGGCGGCATGGGAAGCAGCGGTGGTGTCCGGCACCGTCATCCGCAGCGACTGCTCGCGCCCTGCGTCGAGATACACCTCGATACGAGGGTTCGGCAACGTGCGCCCGAGACCTCGGGCGTTGTTCACGACGCCCTCGATGTGCTTGCAGGTGCCGAGGTCGTTGGTGTCGAAGTCCCGGCACTCGCACGAGAGGGCAACATGCCCATCTTCGCCCTGTGGTGCTCACTCGACGGCGGCCTTGCGCTGCCTCCCCACGTCGGTCTTCCCCATGGACCGAACCGTCTCCAGTAGAGCGCTCGCGGCGATGTTCGCGATCTGTGGAAGCCGTCGCTCGTGCGCCCGCCCGTGTCCCACGAACGGCGTCTGCCCTTCCAGGGCGGCGGAAACGAACAGGGCAACGGCCTGTTGCGCATCGGGGTCGAGGTCGGGGTTGATCTCGGCGATGAGGTCGACGAAGTAGCTGCGCGCGTCCGCGTACAACTGCTCCATTTCCATCGCGGCATAGTCGCTGCGGTTGGCGAGCGCCCACAACTCGGGGAAGAATATGGATGTTTCGTGGGTGCCAAGGTCCTCCACGATCAGCCGTACGATGGCGACGAACTTCTCCTCGGCGCTCGTTTCCGCGTCCGCCATGATGTGATCGAAGTCCCAGGTGTAGCCGCTGATGACGGCGCGCAATAGCGCCTGCAGCAGGTCATGGCGGCTCGCAAAGTAGTAGGTGACGTTGCCGCGCGCCAGCCCGCACTTCTCACTCACGCGCTTCAGGTTGAGTTCCCCGTAGCCGTGTTCGATGAAGACGTCCCGGGCGGCCGTCAGGATCTTCAGGATCGTCTGTCTGCCCTTCTCGGAGGCCACACGGTTACTGTTGGGATCGATTCTCAGAGTACGCATGCTTTCCCTCCGGCACCGGTGAAATGGCCGAGCGCGACCCCCCGGATTATAGGTGCCGTTGGCCGCGACGAAAAAACCGGTGACAGCTCTTGCATAAAATAGGCGCTTGTGCATAACTAGGCACAAGTGTATAAATTTGCACTATCGCCTATTAAGTTGGGATGATATGAGAAGCAACCTGGGAGTTGTGGCGCTACGGCGCAGTTCCCTAGCCGCGTTGGTTGTCCTAGCGGGACACGTCGTCGGGGCTGATCCGCCGCTGCCGGCGGAACCGATCCCGGCGGTCGCGCAGCTACCGGCATCGTCCGAGCACTGGCTCTACGCACACGATGCCGCCTTCTACAGCCTAACCTCCGGCAAGGTCATTCTGGTGGACGTGGGCGCGGAATCGCGCAACGTGCTCGGCCTCATCGGCGCAGCCCAGTTCCCGTCGTTCCGACAGTCGGCCGAGCGCGGCGAGTTGTACGTCGCCGAGAGTTTCTTCGCCCGGGGAACCCGCGGCGCACAGACAGACGTGCTGACGGTCTACGATGCCGCCAGCCTCGCGCTCTCGGGCGAAGTGTTGCTCCCCGGGACCAAACGCATGCAAGTGGTGCCGCAGAAGGCGGCCCTGCAGGTGACCCGAGGCGGAGACTTCGCGCTGGTCTTCAACTTCACACCCGCCTCCAGCGTCACGGTCGTGGATCTTGCGCGGCGCGACGTGGTCAACGAGATCGCCCTGCCGGGTTGCATGTTGACCTATCCGTTCGGACCCGCCGGATTCGTCACCCTGTGCGGAGACGGGTCGCTGCTCGGTGTGGTGCTGAACGGGGAGGGCCAGGTCGTTCGCGAGCATCGCACGGGGCGGTTCAACGACATCGAAGGCGACCCCATGTTCATGAAGGCGGGCTGGGTCGGCGAGACGGCCTATTTCCCGACCTTCGGCGGGTGGGTGCAGCCAATCGATCTCGGCGGCGAGGAGCCGATGCCGTTGGAGAAGTGGCGCCTCGAGTCCGATCTTCCCGAGACTCCAAAGGGTGCCAAGCCCTCGGGCTGGCAGGTGATTTCGACTGACGCGACCGGTCGCCTCTATGTGCTGATGCGCGAGAACGCGGGTCTCGGCGAACACAAGTTCGGCGGCGAGACGGTCTGGGTGGTCGATCCCGGCGGCCCCGAGGTCACGGACATCGTTCGGCTGGACGCTCCCGCAGTCTCCATCGAAGCGACACGGGCGAGCGAGCCCCTGCTCGCGGTCACCAACGCCGACATGCAACTCGATGTGTACGACCCGGCGAGCGGCCGGAAGGTCCGGACCATCGGTGGCTGGGGTCCGGCGATGCCACTTTCGCTGCACGCGGCGCGCTGACGTGGATCCGGTAGTACATGCCGTTCTCCGTCTGCTCCTGACCGCGGTCCTGGTCCTGGCGCTCGTGTCCAAACTGAGCGCGTACGAGCGGTTCCGCGAGATCGTGGCGCGCTACGAGGTGCTGCCGGCTGCGCTGACCGGTGCGGCCAGTGCCCTGGTGGTGTGCTGGGAAGCTGCCGCGGCCGTCGGTTTGTGGGTATGGCCCCCGGCCGGCGCGTCGCTGGCGGCCGCCCTGTTCGGGACGTATGCCCTCGCGATCTCGGCAAATCTCCTCCGCGGAAGAACACACATCGACTGCGGCTGCGAGTGGGGCGGGAGCGGCGGGAGCGGAGGAACTGCATCGTCGACCCGACTTATTCCGTGGTTGCCGATACGCAACGCAGGACTGCTCGTGGCGTCGTTCGCGCTCTTTGCCCCGGTTGTGGAACGCCAGCTCGCGCTAGTGGACTACGGATTGGTAGGCGCGGCGGCGACGTTCTTCGTGATGGCCTTTCTAGCAATGGACCGGGCCGTGAGGCAATGGCGTGCGCTTGCGGCGGGGAGGACGATGCATGTCTGACTTGATGCTGATTTCGCACGTGCTGCTGTGGGTAGGTTTTTTCGCATTGCTGCTGATCGCCCTCGCGCTGTTGCGCCAGGTGGGCATCCTGTTCGAGCGGGTTGCGCCTGCGGGTGCTCTGGCGGTCGGCTCGCGGTTGGGTGCCGGAGATACCGCTCCCGCCATGCGGCTGATCGCCCTGTCCGGGGAGCCCCTGGAAGTGGGTTCGCCGCGCTCGGACGGGCTCGCAACCCTCCTGCTCTTCGTTGCGCCCAGTTGCCCGATCTGCAAGCACCTGCTGCCGGTGGCGAAGGCCATGGCAAGACGGCGCGATCGGGTGCGGGTCGTGTACGCGAGCGCCGGCGAGGACATGCAGGCGCAGGAGGAGTTCGTGGCCGCGGCGGAGTTGCCGCGTGATTGCTATGTCGTTTCGGACGGCTTGGGACTGGCATTCGGTGCCGCCAAGTTGCCCTTCGCAGCCTTGATCACGCCGGACGGGCGCGTCGCGTCGCTCGGTCTAGTGAATACGCGCGAGCACCTCGAGAGTCTCTTCGAGGCGCGGCGTTTGGGTGTGGCGTCCCTGCAGGAGTACGTGTCGCAGCAGTCGTCCGCGACGGCCTCCGAAGAGTCTTTGGAAGTGGGCGTGGAAACAGGCGCGGGGACGCCCCAACCGGTGCTGGGACGATGAGCGCCTCGTTCGACCGCCGCGTGGAGGGTCTCACGCGCCGGCTCGCGCGCGGCACGTCGCGTCGCGGTCTGCTCGGCCTACTCGGTGGATTGCTGGCAGGGCAGGCCGCGCTCCCGTTGTTGCCGGTGGCGCGGGCCGCGAGCCCCTATCCCGGCGTCGCGCCGCAATCGACCGGCAATCCGGCCGATCCGGGCGACCCGGCGTCCTGCGACTACTGGCGCTACTGCGGCATTGACGGTTTCCTATGCTCCTGCTGCGGTGGCACCCAGAACAGATGTCCGCCAGGCACGGAAATGTCGCCCATCACCTGGGTCGGCACCTGCGAGAACCCGGCGGACGGGCGTTCCTACATCATTTCGTACAACGACTGCTGTGGCGTGGAAGCCTGTGGCCGGTGTCTGTGCAACCGCAACGATGACGACCGTCCGGTCGTGCGGCCGCGCAGCAACAACGACATCAACTGGTGCATCGGCACCTCGAGCAGGGCCTATACCTGCTCTACGGCCGTGATCGTCGGGGTCGCAGAGGAGGCCTGAGCCAATGCGCGCGTTGTGCGGAGCCCGGTTCACCTCTCTTGGCGTGGCGGCGGTACGCCGGGCTTGGCAAGGATGGAGTGTCTTGGTGGTTCTGGCGCTGTGCGGCCAGGCGCTCGCGGCCCCGGACCACTATGCCCGTTGCGCAGCCTGTCATCTCGCCGACGGAGCGGGAGTTCCCGGGATGTTTCCGCCGCTAACGGGTCACGTGCGGCGTTTCTTCGGCTCGCCGGAGGGCCGCGGCTACCTCGGGCGCTTGGTATTGGGGGGCGCGAATGGCGCGGTGGAAGTACACGGTGTGCACTACGCGGGCGTGATGCCGGCCGTGGTGGCGGATCTGTCGAACGCCGAGGTGGCGGACCTGCTGAATGAACTCGTGCGGCGCTTTGGTTCCCCGGAATCGACCTTGAGTCGGTCGTTTTCAGCGGAGGAGGTCGCGAAGGCGCGGGCGGCAGGCGCGCTCTCCGGAGCAGAACGAGTATCGCTACGGCAGCGCGCCTTGGCCGAGGCAAACGCCAAGGCAGAGGCGGAGGCCGAGGCAGAGGCGGAGGTCGAGGCAGAGGCGGAGGCCGAGAAAGCAACAGCGGTAACGCATCCCGTTTCGGTCCCGAGAGCGCCAGCGGATCCCGCTCTCGGTGCACTGCAGGCCCGACAGGACTGGATGCTGCACTGCCAGGGTTGCCACGGCGGCGACGGGGCGCTGTCGACGCCGGGCATGGCGGCGTTACGAGGCCAGGTCGCGCGGTACCTCCGGATGCCAGGGGGCCGAACCCGGCTCGTGCAGGTGCCGGGCGTGGCGAACGCTTGGCTTTCCGACGCGCGCGTGGCCGGCACGCTCAACTGGATGCTCGAGACGTTCGACGGCGAGCACCTGCCAGACGATTTCGATGCGTTTACCGGCGATGAAGTCGGTGCGCTGCGTAGACGGCCGCCCGGGAAGGGGTCGGGCCATACGGTGCGGGAGTCGCCTGAACGCGGCATCGCGACGCACCCAGATGAGTAATCGGGAGACCGAGGAGGGGACAATGGACGAACATAATCATCACAGGAGTCTCGGCGTGGTCGCGGTGTGCGCGGCGGCGCTTGGATGCGGGATGTCTGCGGGCGCGGAGGAGGAACCTTCCGACAGTGGGACGGCCTCCGGGGCCGAGGTCAGCCCCTTCATGGAGGAAGTGGTGGTGACGGCGCAGAAACGCGAACAGCCCATGCAGGACGTGGGCATTGCTGTGACTGCGGTCAGCGGCGAGCAGATGCGGACCCTCGGCTACACCAACGCGCAGGAAATCACGGCGCTCGCGCCGGGTGTGAGCACGGTACAGCCGAACGGCGAGGCCAACTACGCCATCGGCATCCGGGGGGTCGCAAACAACGACTTCACCACCAACGTGGAGAGCCCGATCGCGGTCTACGTCGACGAGGTCTACGTCAGCCAGATGTCGGGGACCGGTTTCATGCTCTTCGACCTGGAGCGCGCGGAGATCCTGCGCGGCCCGCAAGGGACGCTGTTCGGCCGCAACGCCACCGGGGGCCTCGTACAATACATCTCGGTCAAGCCCGACGACGAATTCGGCGGCTACGGCACCGCGACCTACGGCGCGTACAATCAGGTTCGGTTCCAGGGAGCCGTCAACTTGCCGATGACGGAAGGGTTCGCCGCCCGCGTCTCGGTCGCGTCCCACCAGCGCGAGGGCTACGTGGTCAACCGCCTCGCGCCCGACCGCAAGCTGAACGACGCCAACGACTTCGCGGCTCGGGCCCAGTTCCGCTGGAATCTCGACGCGTGGGACGTCCTGCTCAACCTGCGCCAGGCGCGGCAGGACATCCGGACGGGCTTCTTCCAGCATGTCTCGGCGATCGAGCCGGGTCGCCTCACGCCGGAGCGCGTCAATCCGTTCCTGCTTGATGCGGCTGGCAATCCCGGCTACCGGGACGCGGACGGCGACAGCTACTCCGGCGACTACGACTTCGAGGGACGCAACGAATTGACGAGCGGGGGGCAATCCCTGACCGTGAAGTGGGACTCGGCAGACTGGTCCTTCACCAGCATCACCGATGCCTCGACCACGGAGCGCGACTACATCGAGGACAGCGACGCTTCCCCGACCGACTACTTCAACTTCTTCCTGACGACTGACGCCGAGCAGTTCTCCCAGGAACTGCGCCTCGCTGGAGGCAGCGACACGACGGCCTGGGTTGCAGGTTTCTACTACTTGGACCTCTCGGTGAACGACTCCAACGGCGGCATCGCCCATGGGTTCCTGTGCGACTACTTCGTGCTGCTCGGCGAAGCCCCCTGTCCGCCGCGGGCGGCGACGGACGGACGGTTCGGTATCTACAACCCCTACCGGACCGAGATACAAAGCGGGTCGGTCTTTGGCCAGTGGGAGCGCAAGGTGAGCGATGAACTCAGCCTCATATTGGGGGGACGGTGGATCTCGGAAGAGAAGGAACATCGCTACCGGGACATCCTGGTCCTCTACGATGCGCGGGCGACGAGCGGCGTACGCTCCGACACCTTGGAGCTGGCGGACCTGGAGTCGTATGCCGGCACACGCGACGACGACGAGTGGGCGGCGCGGGTCCAGTTGGATTGGCGGCCTTCAGACGGCGCGCTCTACTACTTCAGCTACAACCGGGGCGTGAAGTCCGGCGGCTTCAACGCGCCACTACTGCCCACGGCGGGGTTCGTGAACGAAACTTCCATGAACTACGCACCGGAGCGGCTGGACGCGTACGAAACGGGTTTCAAGCTCCGTCTGGCCGGTGGCAGGTCCACCCTGAACGGAGCCGTATACCGGTACGACTACGCAAACTACCAGGCGTTTTCGATTATTGGACTGGACACGTTCACCCTGAACGCCGACGCCGAGAGCCAGGGATTCGAACTGGAACTCCGGGCGTCGCCGGCGACGCGCCTGGATCTGCTGCTGGGCATCGGCTACATCGACGCGAAGGTGACGGACGTGCCCGGGATCACGGTCAACCGGGCTGGCCTCGAGGCGCTTGGCGAGGCGACGAAACCGGGCCAGCACGTGCGCCCGGTGCAGACCCCCGAATGGAACCTCAACGGCCTGGTCCGCTACGAGTGGCCGGTATCGGGTTTGGCGGGCGGCCTGGCCATTCAGGTCGCCGGCGAACACCGGACCGAGCACTTCTTCAACCTGACGAACACGGCGCCACTGGCCGAGGACGGCTACACGCTGTGGAACGCCATGGTTTCGTACTTTCCCGACGCTGCGGACAACTGGAGCCTGCGCCTGGTGGTGCAGAACCTCACCGACGAGGAGTACGTGGTGCAGGGCTTCGACCTGTCCGGCTCCATCACCATCCCCAACGGCTTCTGGGGCATGACGGAGCATTACTACGGGCGGCCCCGGATGTGGAGTCTGTCGGCGGACTTTGTGTTCTAGAGTCCTTGAGCGCACCGAATGTCGACACTTGGGTTGCATTTCGAACGAGGCCGGGAGAATGTGCAAGCATTCTCAAACGCGCCCACCGGGCACGCATTCTCGATCGCGCCCGCAGGGCGCGCGGCTGCCACATGCAGCGCGCCGAGTGGTTGACCTACTCGTTCAACGGCGGAGGTAGGACGTGGGCCTCAAGAAGGCGCAATCCAAGGGATCGATGGCACCGATGCTCACCTCGACGATCGGGGCGCATCTCGATCAGGTCGTTGCCGGGGATCCTGCCCACCCGGCGCTGATCGTGCCCCACCAGGGCATCCGGTGGAGCTACGGCGAGTTCGTTGCCGAGGTGGACAGGCTGGCCATGGGACTTCTGGCATTGGGAATCCAGCCGGGAGACCGCGTCGGAATCTGGTCCCCCAACCGCTACGAGTGGGTACTGACCCAGTTCGCCACGGCAAGGATCGGGGCCATCATGGTCTGCATCAATCCGGCGTACCGCCTGTTCGAACTCGAGTATGCGCTCAACAAGGTGGGCTGCAAGGCGATCGTCAGTGCCGAGGTCTTCAAGACGAGCCGTTATCTGGCCATGCTGCAGGAGCTGGCACCGGAACTCGCCGAGTGCGAACCCGGTGAGCTCCGATCGGCCAGGCTACCCCACCTGCGCATCGTGATCCGGATGGGCGGGACGGCAACACCCGGCATGTTCAACTTCGCCACGGTGTGCGAGATGGGGGACATGGCCGAGCGTTCCCAAGTGGACGCCATTGGTGCGCGGCTCGATCCGTCGAGCCCGATCAACATCCAGTTCACCAGCGGTACGACGGGGATGCCGAAGGGTGCCACGCTCACGCACACGAACATTCTCAACAACGCGTGGTTCGCGGGCCGGACCATGCACTTCACCCCGGACGACGTGCTGTGCATACCGGTTCCCATGTACCACTGCTTCGGCATGGTGCTCGGGACCCTGCTGTGCGTGTCCCACGGCGCGACGATGGTTCTGCCCTGCGAGGTGTTCGATCGACAGGCGGTCCTGCGGGCGGTGCAGGATGAACGCTGCACTGCGTTGCACGGCGTGCCGACCATGTTCATTGCCCAGCTCGACTCGCCGGACATCCGGAACTTCGACTTGAGTTCGCTGCGCACGGGCATCATCGCCGGTGCCACTTGTCCGATCGAACTCATGAAAAGGCTCATCGACGAGATGTGCCTGACCGAGATCGTGATCGGGTACGGGCAGACCGAATGCAGCCCGATCGACACCATGACGACGATCGACGATCCGCTCGAGGCACGGGTGACGACCGTGGGCCGGGCCCACACCAACTGGGAGATCCGAATCTGCCGCGAGGACGACCGGACGGCAGACATCGGGGAAACAGGGGAAGTCTGTGCGCGCGGCTACGGCGTCATGCAGGGGTATTGGGACGACGACGAGAGGACTGCGGAGACCATCGATGCACAAGGCTGGCTGCACTCGGGCGACCTGGGCGAGATGGATGCAGAGGGCTACGTCAAGATCACCGGCCGGATCAAGGACATGATCATCCGCGGCGGCGAGAACGTGTATCCGAGGGAGATCGAGGAATTCCTCTACACCCACCCCGATATCCAGGAAGTACAGGTGTTCGGGGTTCCCGACGACCGATACGGCGAGCAGGTGGCGGCCTGGGTGCAGGTGCGCCCTGGGTCGGTGTTGGCGGAGGACGACATCCGCTCGTTCTGCAGCGGGCAGATCACGCACTTCAAGATCCCGAGGCACATCAAGCTCGTGGACCAATTCCCCATGACCGTGACTGGCAAGTTCCAGAAGTTCATCATGCGTGATCGGTTTGCGAAGGAGTTGAACCTGCGCTAGCCCGCATTTCTCAGGGGCCGTGATGATCGCGGAGGATTTTGGCCCCGTGTACGCACGGGGCCAATAGACCCGCGAGGGCGCGGCCAGCGCAGTCCGCCATCGGCACGTAAGCGTTCGGTAGTCGTGTGACGCTGTTGCTGTGGAAGTTGTTGTTTTCGATCACGGAGGGCTGGACACAGCTGGCGGATCGAAGTATACCGGCGGCGCCCGAGTTCCTCGATGGCGCGGGTGTCGAGCGACCTATCTCGGCACCTGTCTTCACCCGGTCGCGCGCCGCACCCCAAGGCAAA
This sequence comes from Pseudomonadales bacterium, assembly GCA_047518105.1. Lineage (GTDB taxonomy): Bacteria > Pseudomonadota > Gammaproteobacteria > Pseudomonadales > Azotimanducaceae > VXYL01. Next base: position 11,626 of record JAKZRQ010000255.1, read on the forward strand.
AGTGGTGATGGGGGAAGGCGCACAGCTCGTACTGCCGGGGGGCGCGCACGACAAACACCTGTTTGTCGTGCACCTTGGGAGAGCGGTCAGAGGTGGTTCCGACGAGGACCGGATCGAGGATGCGTGGTTAGTGGATGACGGATTGGCAATGGCGAAACGACAGCCAGATCTCCGCACACTGGTCGTTGCTCGCGCTAGTGCCCTTGTGGACGTACGTGCCGTCCCTCACTTTCTTCCTGGGGCCGGATCAACTCGCCGTTCGGTTTCCAACGCGTTTCGAAGGTCTCGAGACGGGCCAACATCCTACTGTCGCCGTTCACCAGGAAGAACGTCCGGTTGCTCCAGCGTCGCCAGTAGTACGCGTACACGCTGCCGGGCAGTCGGCGCTGCCAGTCGGCGATCTCCGCGCGGTGCCCGCCCTTGCGCCGGCTGTTGTGATGGTAGACGACCATCGGTCGCCCCGTCGACAGGATCCGTACTTCCCGCTCGGAAATACTCTTGGCGCTCCTCTTGACTGTTGGCCGGAAGCGGCTGTCGGGGAGCAGGCCGTTGTCCGGGTCCGCGAAGACCACATCGCAACCGTCTAGGCGCTTCCGGACCCCCTCGAACCAATCCTGCCTCCAAGACGAACGGCAACGTATCGCGACTTGGCCGACATCTAGGCGCTCGTCGGCGAAGACCGCACCGCGTAACACCGAAGCTCCCTGAACTGCGGCAACAGACCGACGCCCCGACTCCACGATCCTCTTCAGACTGTCGTACAAGTCCTCGTCGAGACTGCGCCAATCGGCAGGTCGCGCAAGATAGTCGGTGTGGCGGCCGTCCGCAGACGCGGCTTCGTTCGGGTGCAGGTACCAGGCAACACCGAGTTTTGCCCCGGCCGAGACGGCCCTCAGCAGGGCGTACTTCACGAAGTCTCCGATGTCCCCTACGTACCGATCCTGCATCCGTCGCCGCCTTTCGTTGCCATGCCTTCGCCCGCTAGGCCCTCCAGATATCGATCCCTGTCGAACGTCCACAGGGCGCGATCTAGTTGGCGCAACGTCACGCCGCATTGCGCAGCCTTCTGCCGACATAGCCTCGCATACTCTTCCCACACTTCGAACGTGTAGCCGTTCGCCGGACCTCCGACCGTCCGCATCGCCCGCACGTCGAGAATGGGGTAGCGCTCCGGGAACACGAAGTGGAGGATGGCGCTCGCTCTGGGCCATTCGATCCCGTGCAGCGACCGCAGCGCCCCGATCCGCAGCCGCTCCGACCTCGCCGCCAACGACACGCTCGTCGTCTCGCGGACATCCTCCTCCCGGTTGTTGGCGACAAGTGCCATACGCCGCGGCGACTTCCATCGCGAAACGTTCTCGAGGTCATCCAACGTGAGGTAGCCGCGTCCGGCGGCTACGGAGAGCCTGCGCGCTACCCGCTTGTCGTCCGCAACGTCGCCGTAGTGGTCTGCGTACAGGAGGATCTGGCCTTTCGTCAGTGTGATTTCCACTCGGTCGACCTGCCCCGCGCCTTTATTCCCACTGCACTTTATCAGCGTTGGGTGGGAGCCGAACGTGCTCTCATGGCCACGCAATGGTGCGGACCGGGAATAGGTGGATCGGTCGAACAGGAAGTGCCAGGGGATACACCTGTGCTCAATGTCGCGAAGCCGCCTAGTGGCAGCCGGCACGTCCTGCGCGGCTGCGAGGAGACAGCCGGTCTGGTAGGGTTCTGAAGCCGTCCGATACCGCGAAGGATTGGCGCAGGCAATGCAGGCGTGGGGGCGCGACGCCAGCGGGAACACGAAGGCCGAGTTGAGGCAGGAGCTTGCGGAATGTCCGGCTAATGCTCTTGGCTCCGACCGCACTACGACCGTCCTCCGTCGTGAGAACAGGGGATCGTGCGGTAACAGGTATCGACCGCGGTCATGCTGCTGGAGGTAGCTGCGCAACGCGCGGCACATGCGCGGTCCGAACGGTACCAGCCGGCTCTTGCCGAACTTGGTGCCGGCGATGTGCAGGCACTGACGTTCAAGATCCAGATCCTCGCGGCGCAGGCGCGAGACCTCGCCGACGCGCAGTCCCAAGCCGTACATCAGCGCGAACATCATCCTGTAGCTCGGGCCGCGGCGGCATGCCCTGGGCCCGTCGTCGAGGTTCGCCGCGACGGCGAGAAGACGTTCTGCCTGCGCCGGCTCGAACAGGAAGGGCGTTCGATGTTGCGTCTCCCGGCGCGGACGGGTTCGCACGGGGGACGACGGAAGCACTTCCTGGGCCACCAGCCAGCGAAACAGGCGCTGGAGGACGTTGAGCAGATGGTTGTAGCTACGTGAGCCGCTACGCGGTCGGGAGCGCAGGAAGCCCTCGATCAGCGCAGGTGCGATGCTCGACGGCGAATCCACATCGTTCTCCGTCAGGTAGCGGTCGAACAGACGCAGCGCGCTCTCCGCGCTGTTGAACCGCTTGCCGAGCGCGCGGTGGTGGGTCAGGAACCGGTCGATGCAAGGGGCCAGACAGCTTCGGAAACGGTGCGGCGTGTTCATGCGAGTTCCTCCCCGTCGCCCAACGCGACTTCACGCAGCGCATCGAGATCGAGCTTGGCGTACACCTCCGTCGACTTCGGCCGGCGATGTCCAAGGTAGTCGCCGATGGCCTTGAGCGGGAACTGAGCCTCCACGAGGTGTTGCACGCAGCTGTGACGCAGCGTGTGCGATCCCGGCCGGGCCACCTGGATGCCGGCGTTGCGCAGGCGACGGGTCGCGCAGTCCGAGATCACCCTGAACCCGGCCGGCCTGAACGGAGCCTGCGCTTGCAGGAACAACGCGCGCTCGCAACTCGCGGGGCGCCCGTCGCGGAGATAGTCGACGATCGCCCCGCCCACGATGGCTGACAGAGGGAATGCGGTGTGATGTCCTGCCTTGCGGTCGGGAATCTCCAGCCGCTCGCGTTCCCAGTCGATCGCGTTGGCCGCATCGCCCATGTTCGCGCTCAGATTGGGGATGAGATCCCGCAGACCGCCGAGATCGTCGACTTGATAGCGCGCGAGTTCCGATGACGACAACGCGGTTACGGACATCGGTGTGTCGACCAGTGCTGCGTCCACCCTTGATCTTCGGGTCAGCGCGTCCGCAAGCGTCCAGTCCGCTAGGCGGCACCTTGAAGGCATATCGGGCATACGTCGAGAGGTGCCAACAACGCGGATGGGCGTATGCGGCCGCGCCCTACGGGTGGCAGCCGGAGCGCCCCGTGCGGCGTTGCGTCTGCTTGGGTATGCCCGATGGGCCTGCGCAGGCGCGCCTGTCCGTCGCAAGCGACGGTGCCCGGGACACTCCGGCTGCCACTGACGCGAAGATTTACGGATGACGGAGCACTAGAATCCTTGAGCATGCCGAATGTTGACACTTGGGTTGCATACGAACAACGGTGGGCAGCGCTCTTGAACGGCTCGCGCAGCGAGACGCACTAGGTTCTCCTCACGCTTGCGAGCGGTGACCACGACCGTTTCTTCGATGATCGGCCCGGCGCTGGATTGCGCTGCGGCGGGTAGTCCGAAGGACGCTGACAATGCGGCAGCGAGCGCGTAGCCCCATGATCTCATCGGTCTTCTCCGTTGCCGCGACCAGTTCCGTGGCATGGTCGGGACCCGCTCGAGGCCAATCAACGGCAAATATTTGTCGCAAAATTCGCGGCTTTGTCCGCAGCCGGTCGCACTGATGGCATGGCCTTCTTCGACTGCCACCATGGCGAATCTCGCACAGGGACTAGTGGTGATTTCCTATCAGAAGAAGGGCGATTGGCCGATACCGGAGCACTCGTTGCGCCCGATAACGTCCGGTGACAAACAACCAATTGGAGTCACCGATGACGCACCCCTACAAGCCCCTGTTCGCGTTTCCCCCAATGGTCGAGGACCTGATGCGCGGCTACCTCCTTCGCGACAGCACGGATGTCGACAGACTGGACTACGACCGCATGACCAGGATCCCCGATGATTGGGTCCCCAAGGGCCCGCGCTTTGCCGATGTGGCGTGGAGCATTCCGATTCGGCCGGTCGTGGACGCCCAGCATACTGAGCCGACGCACATGATCGTGCTCATCAAGTTCACCTCGGAGGTAGTCCAGGACATGGGTGAACGCTTGGGCCGGCATTCGGCGTCGTTGCAGCGGGAAATCAACTGGCGCCAGGTTTTCGGGGCACCTGACAGGCCGCCCGTGATCGCGCCCATTGTCGTCTACAACGGCCCGAAGCCGTGGGATGCTCCCGGGGGGGTGCAGGTCTAGCGTTCTCGAGCGCGCCGATTGTTGACAACTTGGGTTGCATTTCGAACGAGGCCGGAGGATGCGCACGCATTCCCAAACGCGCCCGCCAGGCGCGCCGCCACCACATGCGGCCCGCCTAGAGTCCTCGAGCGCGCCGTCAGGCGCGCCGCTGGCAGACGCCGCTGCCCTATGCAGCGCGCCTAGTGCCTCGAGAACGCCGGTAGGGCACCATAGACGGCCCGCCCACCTCAGAGGCCCGCCGTCATGCGTCGACTCGCGGTTCGTCTTTTCTGCTTCGCCGTCGCAGCTGGACTCCTGTGCGCATGTATGGATGTCCGAACGCCGGAAGTCGAACCGGTGCCGCCGGCGCGCCCTGCCGCGCCGATGCTCACCATGGAGCATGCCCAGGCACGTTCTGCGCGCGTCGACGCGGTGGCCTACGACCTCGAGTTCGAACTCGACGGCGAAGCGAAGGAGTACGCCGGTCGCGTGTCGACCACGTTCGAACTCAACGGTGCGGACAACGAGCTCACGGTCGACTTCATTGGCGGGACAGTCGCAAGCGTTCGAGTCAACGGTCGGGCGATCGACGCTCCCTACAACGGCTATTTCCTGACGCTGCCCGGCAGCACCCTGACCACGGGGCCGAACACCGTCGAGATCGCGTTCTCGCATCCCTACAGCACCGACGGCAGCGGCTTGTACCGGTTCCGGGATCCCGTCGATGGTCGCGACTACCTCTACACGGACTTCGAACCCTACGACCAGAACCGGCTGTTCCCATCCTTCGACCAACCCGACTTGAAGGCGACGTATACGACTCGGGTGAGTGTCCCCTCGAATTGGCAGGTGGTCTCCATCGTCGCGGAATCGGACATTGCGGACCAGGGCGAAAAGAAACTCTGGTCCTTCCCCCCCTCGGCCCGGATCAGCACCTACATCTACGCCCTGCACGCCGGCGAGTACCAAAGCTGGGAGTCCGCCGCCGGCGACGTTCCGTTGCGCCTCTTCGCCCGGGCTTCCCTCGCCGAGTACGTCCATCCGGAGCACTGGTTCGTGCCGACCCGGCAAGGCTTGGAGTTCTTTGGAGACTATTTCGAGATTCCCTACCCGTTCGGCAAATACGACCAGGTCATCGTGCCCCACTTCAACTCGGGCGCCATGGAGAATGTCGGTGCCGTGACCTTCAGCGAGCGCTTTCTCAGTCGCGGAACGGTCACCCGGCAGGCGCGGCGAGCGCTGGCGAGCGTGATCCTGCACGAGATGGCGCACATGTGGTTCGGCAACCTGGTGACGATGGATTGGTGGAACGGGCTTTGGCTGAACGAGTCGTTCGCCACCTTCATGGCAACCTTGGCGCTGGTGGAAGCGACCGAGTTCACGGAAGCTCGGCTGGGCGCCTACCGCAGTACGGTGCGCGCCTATGGGGCGGACGAACGCGACACGACGCACCCCATCGAGCTACCCACCCCGAATACGGACGCCGCGTTCGCGAATTTCGACGCCATCACCTACAGCAAGGGTTCGGCGACATTGACGCAGCTCAACCACCTGGTGGGGCCGGAGGCATTTCGTCGCGGCGTCAGCGCCTATCTCGAGTCCCATGTCTACGGCAATACCACCATCGACGACTTTCTGGCGGCCATTGCGGAGGCGTCGGAGCGGGATCTCGACGACTGGGCGGCGGAGTGGCTGAACGAACCGGGGACCAACGGTGTCGAGGTCGAGTTCGACTGCGAAGGCGGAGTGGTCGGTGGTATGGCGATCATCCAAACGGCGCCACCGTCCTGGCCCACGCTCCGCACACACCGGACACAACTGGGACTCTACAACTTCGAGAATGGCGAGGTCGCGGTCCGACTCGCACCCGTGACCTATGCGGGTGTGCATACGGAAGTCGCCGCGGCATCCGGCGAGCGCTGCCCGGACTTCGTCTACGCCAACCACGGCGATTGGGACTACGCCCGGGCCGATTTCGACGAGGCGGCGCTGGCTACGCTCGGTCACCATCTCAACGACTTCGACGACCCGCTGGCGCGCTCGATGCTCTGGCAGGGCGTCTACGAAATGGTCCTGTACCAACGGCTGTCGCCGGGGGAGTTCGTCGATTTCGCCCTTGCCAACATCGGCGGCGAGGCCGACGTCGACGTGACCCGGCAAGTGCTGGACGCTTTGCAGAGCGCTTGGTTCTATGTGCGACGCCTCAGCCAGGATGCCGAGGCCGTTGCGGAGATGGGCGCCGTAGTGGAGACCTACCTATGGCAGGCCTTCCACGACAGCGAACCCGGCAGCGACCGGCAGTTGCTGCTCTACGGCAACTACGCCGAAGCGGTGCAGAGCGCGGATGGGCTCGACCGCCTTGTCGGCCTTCTCGCGGGCGAAGGATCACCGGAAGGTCTCTATTTCGACCAGGACCTTCGTTGGGGTGTCGTTGAAAAGCTCGGTGGATTCGGTCATCCGAAGGCGGAAGCCCTGCTTGCCGCAGAACGGGCAAGCGACCCCTCCGACCAAGGCAGGCGCCAGGCGTTGTCGGCGGAGGCCGCACGTCCCGATCGAGCACAACAGCGGCGCATGATGAACCTGTTGCTCGATCCGGCGTCGGACCTGAGCGTCGCGGACGCACGCGCCTACGCGGACGGACTATTCCCTGAGAACCAGCAGGAGGCGCAACTCGAAATCGTCGGTGAGGTGTTCGACAGCCTGCAATCCGTGAGCGACGACGTCGATCCGGGCTACTTTGGGCCGATCACCGGCGGCCTGCTCGGCACGGTCTGCGACCAGGGCTATCTCGATCGGTTGGAACAGGCCGTGAATCGCTCGGACACACTTCATCCGTCGCTGCGCAAACGCCTGCTGGACATGCGCTTCGAGGTCAAGCGATGTCTTGCGATCAGCGAGACGATGGCACTAGCGCGCTGACGGGATTCCCATTGTCGAGCGGCGAGTGGTAGGCGCGCCCTATGGCCAAGCTCCGAGCGTCATCCTTTGTCTGGGAGAGGAAGGTCGATTGTGTACCGAACTCGCGCCAGGAGAGGCTCCGTATGGACTCAATGCTCTTCTGCCGGTCTAGTTGCCGCTTCTTGGTGAAAGCTCCTGAAGAACGAGGCTGCCGCCGTTCCCAAAAAGAGGATCGCCACGATGATGCCAAGAAGATGGGAGTGTCTTTGAATACTGGCGAGTGCTGCTCCGGCAAATTGTTTGTCGACATGAATCAATGGGAGGACATGCGCGAAGGAAACGTATCCGACGAACGCAATCGTCGTGCCTACCCACCACGGGAATTGGCGCATCAGGTACAGAAGACCATCGCTTTTTCTGGGCATCGGATAACTGCCATAAGGATTGAGTAGCGAACAGCGCACTAGCCCGCATGTCGCGGCGGCGCGCCCTGACGGGCGCGATCGAGAATGCTTGCGCATTCTCCCGACCTCGTTCGAAATGCAACCCAAGTGTCAACATTCGGCGCGCTCAGGGAGTCTAGTACGGCCAACTTCCCCTGACATCATGGCTGGTCGCCATTTGCGTCACGGAGTTGTCGTCAGATTCGTCACCCGACCGCTCGGGCTCGACACCAGGCTCATCGCGTCGATCGGCTGGTTGGCAGTGATCGCCAGCCGCCATTTTCCGTCGCCATCGCCCAGCACCCCAGTGAGGCCCTCGGTGCCCGCCTCCAATTCTCGAGAGGTCAGCGCCCGCGCGGTTCCCGCATGCATCGTCAACACAACTCGACCTGACCGGCCGAGGTCGTCCAGGCCTTCGATCACGACCTCCGCATCCGAGTCGCCCCAGTTGGCCAAGCGCAGAAGACTCGTTTGATGCGCGTTGCTCGCCGGATTGAAGAACGAGAGTCGGTGGTTGCGGCCCGTGGTCGCCCGACTGAGATTTGCGAGGAACCCGCCGCTAGCACGAACGAACGCCAGCACCTCGATCTCCAACGAACTCTCGATTTTCAGCCGCCATGACCCCTCACCCATTGGAGCACCCGTGCCATTCATGAGCCCCATGTCCTTGTCGCCTGCAATCAGGTCGTGCGAACTGAACTGCACGACCTCGTCGGCGCGGATGGACAACGTGGCTGGCCCGAATATCCGGCCTGCGTCGTCGATGGCCAGGATTCGCGCCTCGCCGTCGTCAGGCGAAAGGTTGATGACCCGTGCGAATGCCTGCATTCCGGAGTCGGCGGACGACTCGAACAGCGGCACGAAGTGGGTCGTGGCCTCATTTCCCGCCTCCGAGCGCACGGGAGACGAATGCAGGTTGGCCAGGTATCCGCCTTCAGCGCTCTGCAGAAGGTTGGTCACCTCGAGCCGGCGATTCGACGCTACGGTCAATCGCCACTTGCCTTGGCCGTCGCCGAGTGCGCCTGTTCGACCGTCACCGTCGGTCTCCAGCTCTGCAGCGGTTACTGTGCGCGTCGAGAGACCCCGCACCCGCAGTCCCACTGGCGTGCCGGGGGACTCTCCCCGGTCGTCAACGCCTTCGATCACCACATCGGCCCGTGCGAGACCCGGATTGGTCAGTCGCAGAAGGCTCTGCTGGTCAACGTTGCTCGCGGGATTGAAGATTCGCAACCGATAGCGGCGTCCGTCGGCTTCCGCCGGTACGAAACCTGAAATGAGCGATACGGCGCCGTCCGAAGATCGCATGTACGCCAGCACCTCCACATCCATTGACGGACCCCGCAACATCAGTCGCCAGTTGTCGCCTATGCGTGGACTTATGCCGACGCCCCTCGGTAGTCCTTTGCGCGGGTTTCCGGCGACGAAGTCCGCCGAGTTGAAGTGGGTCGCCTTGAGCGCCTGGACATGGAGCGTTTGGCGTGCAAGGTCTGGCGTCGTGGGCTGCGAGCCGTCTTGGAGGACCGCGACATAGTTGTCTCCCTGGGCATCTCGGACCTTGATGTCGAGCAGATGGTCGGCGCCCGAGTCGTTGACGACACGCACCAAGCTCTGTCTCTCGGCGTCCATGGGCGAAACCATCAGCGGGACATGCCCGGTGCGAACACTCACCCAGACATCATTGGCGACGAGCGCGGGAATGTGACTCGCCAGCGACGCCTCATTCAGCGGATTGAAACCCAGACGCGCCTCGTCTCCGCTGCCCAAGGCCGTACCCGACGCAAGTGGCGACAGATCGGTGATGGCGTTGTGTTCGACCGAAAGAAACCCCAGGCTCTGCGCCCCGGCCAACGGTGACAGATCGTAGATGTCGTTGTAGTCGAGCACGAGGGATGCGATGCGAGGGAGAGCCGACAGCGGTGACAGATCCGAAATCGCGTTGTCGGCCAACGACAGTTGGGAAAGGATCTCGATGTCCGCTAGTGGCGAGAGGTCCGAGACTTCGTTACCGTCGAGATGGAGCGAACCGAGCCCTGACAAACCCGCAAGCGGAGACAGATCGGCTACGGCGTTGCCGTGAAGATACAGGGCGTCGAGCTCGGTCAGGTCGGACAAGGGCGACAGGTCAGCGATCCGGTTGGCGTCCGCCAATAGAATATTCAGGCGGGACAAGCCCTGCAACGGAGACAGGTCCGAGACCTCGTTGTTCGACACGATCAGATTGCCGAGACTAGAGAGGCTGGCGATAGGCGACAAGTCGGATATTCGGTTGTTGGAGATGTTAAGGGAGCGCAAAGCCGGCAAGTCGAACTCGGGCAACACCTCGATCTCGTTAAAATCGAGACCCAGGCGCGTGAGGCCCGAGAGGCGTGCGATAGGCGATACGTCCGCGATCCGGTTGTTGCTGGCGTTCAGATACCAGAGGTCTCCCAACCCAGCAAGTGCCGACAGGTCGGAGACGGCATTGGCTGCGAAACGCACACCCGTGAGATTCTGCAGTTCGGCAAGGGGCGACAGATCCTCGACCAGATTGCCCTCGAAATAGAGCGAGGTTAGTTCTTGCAGATTCCCAATTGGCCACAAGTCACGAACCGCGTTCCCGTTTATGTACAAGACCGCTAGGCGTCGCAAGGCCGTCAATGGCGACAGGTCTGAAACAGCGTTGTAACTCACGTCCAGCCCCACGAGAGCTGGCAAATTGGCCAATCCCGAAATGTCGGTAATCCTGTTGGACCCGACATTCAACTCCGCGAGCACCGACAGGCCAGCCAGTGGCGCAAGATCCGAGACAAGGTTGAGGCTTAGATCTAGCTGCGAGAGTCGACGTAGTCCGGAAAGCGGAGACAGGTCGGAGATCCGGTTCTTAGGCAATCGAACTTCGGCAAGGCGCGATAGGTGGGCAAGGACCGAAATGTCCGAGATCGCATTGGAGCCGAGATCCAAAGTCTGCAGGTTGGATGCGAACTGCAGGCCGGTCAGATCCACAATCGCTCGACGCGTACCCCTCAAATGCGACAGCGAACGCAAATCCTTCCGCGTGATTTCCTCGCCCGGTTGCTTCTCAAGGGCAAGTTCGAGTACTCCCCGCAGCGCCCTGTCCGGGATGCTGACCGGAACGCTGGCGTGGGCGTTCTCGCAGGTCGCTAGACAACCCTCCATTGCCAGCGCAGTTAGCATGAAGGTGGTGCTACGGAAACACATCTCCGCCCTCCAGACGCAGGCGGCGCAGGTCGTAGATCATGCGGTTGCGGTTGTACGCCGCCAAGAACACGCCGAAGATCGGTCGCGCAGGTTCCGGTTCTGGAACCCGTCGGGCAGCACCCGGAAGGCGAGCAGCGCGGCGAGCAGGGCCTGCACCCGGGGGTCGCCGAAGCGCAGGGCAGACGCGCGCTGGCCGTCGCCCAAGCGTGGCCGCTGGAAATTGTCGAACGTTCCCGGCTCCGATGGCGCAGTCGTGGCTGAAGCGTTGGACGCGCAGCAAGCGCCGATTGGGCGGCGAAGCCGATGGACTTGAGGTCCTCGAGGTTGCGTAGCCGTCTGCCGTCATGGGATGGTCGTTGTCTGTCCTTCGGACAGGGGTGTCGTTGACCACCGTCTCGGTGCGCAGTGCGCGCCCCTCCTCGTGGTACTGCTTGATGCGCGAGTGCTTGTGGTCGACCGCAGCGACGGAATCACGCCGTCGGTTGTAACGCGGGTCGGTACCGCGAGGGCGTGCGCTCGCCCCCGTCTGTAGCATCGGCACGTACACATACATCCGGTCGATGCACTCCAGCTCCAGCGTCGTGTGATCCGCCAGCAACTTCCGCCGGCGCTTCGTGCTACGGTCATCCATCCTTCGGGCTCCGGTCGATGGACTCCCCACCGGCCACCATACAGCAAACGACGCCTTGGACAAACTATGAAGGCGGCTTCTATGCCGCGGATGTGGAGCAGCCACCGGAGTCCGTCTCAACCGCCGGAGAAGGACAACACATCCCTCGTCGGCCTGACGCGAGGCCTCGCTTCGCTTAGTTGACTAGTTCCTCCTCCTCGTCCTCGTCCTCCTCCTCGTCCTCGCCGTCGTCCTCGTCCTCGTCGTCATCTTGATCGTCCTCATCGTCTTCTGTTTCCGTCTGTTCCTCTTCTTCCTCTTCATCTTCCGCAGCTGGTTCGGTCAGCTCACGCCATGCATCAGCGAATGTCTTTCCCGCGAAGCTGCCCCAGTCAATCCGAGTCAACTCCGCGTTGATAGCAGCCTGCAGTGTTCGGCCCGATGTCCGATCAGCGGCCGCAACATCCTCAAGCCAAGCCCGCACATCGGAAATCAGACTCGCGGAAATCGTCGCGGAATTGCTGGACCCCGTTATCTGCTGGATGCCCGGCAGCGTACTCGCAATGATCGTCGCCCCGCGAACGAACAGTCCAGGACTCGACCTCATTGTTCTCACGAGGTCTGCAGTGTGTTGATTGTAGAGTGCTGCATAACGTCTGCCCACCTCGGACGCAGGCATGATCGCGTCTCTGAGGCGATACGCGGCATTGGCGAACGACGGATAAGCCCCGCTGTCGTCAGGTGGCGACGCGACAAACATGCCAAAGAAGCACATCCCACAATACGGTTCAGGAGCGTCATGCGTGAGTCCTACGTCGTCGAAGGCAAGCTGTGCTTTGGCCTGATGAGTGGGGGAAGCCGACAATACTACGCAATCACGTGTATCAGTGAATCCACTAGTAGGCCCCATGCAGGTGGTCAACGCATCGTAATAGATCTCGCCTGCCGAAGCGCGGCCAATCGACACAGCCAGATTGTAAGCTGCGTGATTGAGTATACTGCTGTTATGGTGAACTCCACCGTTATCCAAGGCTGTGCAGAGGTAGTCATTGACGTGCTCGGGAAGTGGCAAGTTCAACAGTCCGGGAATCGATCCGGGGGCCTCCAGATTCCGCACAACGCCTATAGCCGAACCCTCGCCTATCGTCCAATTGGCGGAATCGTGGAACGCGCCAAACACGTCTGCAAACGATTCGTTCGCCGCGCCTGATTGGTTGCGATACACTAGTCCAGCCGAGTGTGAAATCACTGAATGACCCATCTCGTGAGTGAAGATGTCCTTCGTCGCCATATCGGTGGAGAACACAAGCAAATCTGTGCTCGTGCCAACCGCAGGGCGAAAGAACGCGGTACGGCCAATGTAATGGGCTCCTGCGATTAACTTCCCATCGACGCCATCCAATGATCGCCAACCAAAACCATTGTCATAATAGTCGTAGCTTTTCCGTGCAGCTTCGGCCACCGTCATCACCTCAGCGTCCTGCGACGTTTTTGCAGGGCGGTCGGACAAAACGAGCTTAGTACCCGGTAGATTGCTGGATACCACCCCGGTTAGATCGTAAATCCAACGGTTCATTGTTGACTGCAGATTGTCGAAACTCACTACGGGTCGCCCCGTATGAGCATCAATCAGCACAGTCGAACTTTTCAGACCGCCGTCCTCACCCTCCCCGTCTACTACAACGCTCCAGGCCAACACGTCCCTCTCAAGTAGTGGAACGATCTCCGACGAGTAAATCACCAACTCTGGTATGTCGACAACTCGACCGCTTCGCAAAAGGGCGCTTGCGCTGGCGGCAGCTTCGCTTGCCAGCACTTTGGGATTCGTATCGACGTCTAATTCACGATCAACGTTCAGGCTCGCATGTGTCACCACTGTTCCAGAGATATCGTACTTGACACGCGCGTCCACCCAGAGTACGCGGACTCCTTGATGCCGCTGTGTAAATCGAACAATCGTCTCGCCTCGTCTAGTTCGCACGATACGGTCCTTCGCCAAAAGGACATTGCTACGATCATGGCCGAAAGAGACTTCGTGAGCTCGGAAGAATTCAATCGCGGTGCCGTATGGATCGCTCCACAGTGAGCTGGCGGATGTTGGGTTTGCAACGCCGCCATACAATTTGAGGACCTTACCGTCCCTCGTGGGGCGAAGTCTGAGATCCCCAACTGATTGATGGTACAACGAACTCACATCGATAGAGAATCTTACTTCTTGAGTTCGCGCATTGTCTGCTGGTTGGGCCGATAGCTGGGATCCAAAGCCGTACACGATTAGGACTCCCGCGAGTACCAGCCGCCTATCAAGCTGCAATTTCATTCGTAATCACCTCCCTGACGAGATGGGAATACCTTCCGCTGCGAGGGTTGCCATCCGTCCTCTGTAGTCCGGCAGGTTGGCCAGCCAAACTCCTGAGCGACGGTGTACGCGGATCGTGCCGCTTGTGCAAGGCCAATAGCTGACCAATTGATCAGTTCCACCTCGCCGGACAAAACCGTTGCGCCCAACCAACTGACTATTGCCCCATTTGCTCGCCAACCCGATTGGACAACTACACGGCCACTCCGGCTGTCGCCGTGTATTCGACCTTGGAACATAGAAGAGCATCAAGCTATAGGTGCAACATGCGACGACCCGCATTCTGGATAGGGCTCTGTGGCGTGGGGACCGGGGCCATCGCCACGCCGCAGATGGACGACCGAGAAGCGTTGCGCTGGGACGTGGAGTTCCTAGGGCAAAAGGCCTTCCAAGCGGAGGAATCCGCCAGGGGCGACAACTGGGAGTTTCGTGCGACGCTGTTGAAAACGGGTGCTACGAAGACCTTCACGAGTGGAACGGAGATGGGCTGGTTCCTGGACGTCAGGAGCTATGAGGGAGTGGCGCTAGTGGATACGGCGGTGCCGTCTCCCGGCACGGTCGTCGTTACTACGGCTAACGGATTTGGGGTAAGGTCGGAGCACAACGTGGACTTGCGCGAAGCGTGCTGGGAACAGGACCAAGAGTACGCAGAGAGTGTAGCCCCTAGCCCGCGGACGGGATTCCCGTCATCGAGCGGCGAGTGGTAGGCGCGCCGTATGGCCAAGCTCCGAGCGTCATCCTTTGTCTGGGAGAGGAAGGTCGATTGTGTACCGGCACCTGGGAAATGCCTTGCACCCCAAGAATTGTCGACCCTTGCGGCTGCCCTTGCTCGCCATCCTCACAACGAGTTGTCCGCCGCACCTTGGGCAACGTGTCTCGGCTTCATGGGATTCTCTGCGGTCTTCCACCTTGCTGTTGTCTGGTATCTCTTGAGAGGCGTCCCCGCGAACACGCTCTATCATCGTCAGGAGAGCGTCACCACCCAAGAGACGGATCGGCTTCCCTTCGGCAAACCGCGTCGCATCGGACGTGAATCCTCCCGAACAAACGATGAATACCGCCTCGGCATCTTCATCGGTCACGACGCCGTACATTTCTCTCACAACCTTGACGCCAACGCTTCTTCGTCGCCAGTTCTTGCACTGTACAAGGTATCTCCTACCCCCCTTTCTCAGCCGGACGTCTACACCACCATCCGCACCCGCACTCTGGTTCTCCGTCACCTTGTACCCATCTCTTCGGAACGCTTCGGCCACGACCTCCTCGAACTCGCGCCAGGAGAGGTTCCGTATGGACTCAATGCTCTCCTGCCGGTCTAGTTGCCGCTTTTTGGTGAAGCTCCTGAAGAACGAGGCCGTCGCCGTTCCCAAGAAGATGATCGCCACGATGATGCCAAGAAGATGGGAGTGTCTTTGAATACCGGAGAGTGCTGCTCCGGCAATTCTATTGTCGACATGAATCAATGGGAGGACATGCGCGAAGGCAACGTATCCGACGAACGCAATCGCCATGCTTACCCACCACGGCAATTGGCGCATCAGGTACAGAAGACCATCGCTTTTTCTGGGCATCGGATAACTGCCTTAACGATTGAGTAGCAAACAGCGCTTGGTGTCGAGAGTCTCGGGTCGAATCTCCTTGGACCGCGCCAACGCCTCGCCGCCAACGTTCCAACGCGGCCAGGGCGGTACTCCGCCGTGGTTCGTATCACCCCGGTCGGCGAAGCCTAGCCAGTAGCTCATCAAGGGCGATGCTGGGGGAGGTGAACTGGGTGGCGGATTGCAGTTCGTCGAGTCGTTGCCCGATGGGAAGCCCGCCAGTAGTGCTGCAACGGCATCGGCGTACGGTAGCGCTTTCAATGCCTGATGCCAACGCTCGTTCGTGGGCTCACCGACGTACATGAGCATCTCGTCGGTGTTGAAGCCGAACATCACCGGAAGCGGCGTGAACGCCTTGCTTTCGAGCAGTTCAGCGGACGGTGCCGGCAGCAGCCAGCCGTCCACGGGCGGATCGTCGTGGTCCCGGGGTTAAATGCTTCTGGGCCACCGCCAGCAGCGACACCGCTGGCCGGTCGCGCAACTCCGCGGGCATCGGCGGTCTCCCCAAG
>JAKZRQ010000256.1:0-6249 GCA_047518105.1 Pseudomonadales bacterium
GTCTTCGGTGGTGAACGCGGTGATGCTCTGCGCGACATGCTGCAAATCGGCTTCGCGCTTGGTGGCGGTGACGATGACCTCTTCGATGGTCCGTCCGGTGTCCTCTTCCTCCGCCTGTTCCTGGGCGACGACGGCGAGCGGAGTGTGGACCGCCATGATCGCCACCGCCAGGGGCTTGAGCTGGAAGGAGGGACCCCCCTTCCGTCGGGCCCAACGATTGGCGCGAGCCGGCTTGGACAACGTGGATTTCCTCGAGTGCCTCGTGAACGCATTAGGCGTCGATAGGGGTAGCTTGTCAACCTGACCGGGTGTCCCCGGGTGCCCCGGGGGTCGGGGATGCAGGACCGCGAGAGCTCATAGGCGCGCCAAGGCGTCGTCCAAATCCAGTTCGCGGAAGGACTGCCGCAGAGTCGACGACGCTTCGAGGCGTGTCATCCATTCGGGCATCTCGGCGTTCGCCGAGCGGACGACCTGGGTCGCATAGCCGAGAAGCGGCTGGGCGGAGCAGCGAATCGTCAGGTCTGGATTGGCGACCTCGCCGCAGGCGTCGTAGGCGAAGCAGCGTAGGAGGGTGCGGCGCGCTCGTTCGAGTTGTACGGGCTCGTAGACTCTCTCGGCAATGCAGGCGTCCGGCACCAAGAGGACGTTGACGCCCCGGTCGGCGATGGCGGCGACGGTGGCATTGCGGTCTTCGGGAACCCGTACGTCCTTGTTTGGCCAGAAGTCGAAAGACCCGTAGCTGGCGAGCGGGTCCCGGCGCTGGAAAGTGAAAAAATCGGGATACGCGAAGAACGGACTGGTGTCCTCGCGGTAGGGATCATCGCCCTCGCGGTAGCGATCGTAGTCCTCGCGGTAGCGATCGTAAAAAGCCGTCACGCACGCCATCGCGAGAGTGACGGCCCCGACGCCCTCCGTGCCCTCCGGTGCCAGCAGGCCGACGCGCGTGTTGCAATCGTGGTTGCGGAAGAAGCCCTCATGGGAGACCGCGCCGCCCTTCCACAGCAGGTGGAAGTCACAGGCTCTGAGAACGCTGCTGTGCATGGCACACCGTCCGTAGCATCCGGCGAGTATCGTGCCGATCACGATTACGTACAATGGACCCATTGCGACGCGGACACACCCATGTCTGGTAGCGAACCCCGATCGTTCGGATGAGTCTTGGATGGAACAAGCGCCCTGAGGGAGCGCAGCGACCGGCGGCGGATGTTCCACGCACGGCGGGCGTGGCCGGGGCTCTCGTCGACCGAATTCGAGACCTCGGCCCCGTGTCTTGCGCGTCGCTGCTCGAGGCCGTGCAGCGTCTCGACGAAGACGCTTGGCTGGAGAAGCAGTACCGCCAGGAGGCGTTCAACGTTCACAAGAGCACGCAATCCATCGTGCTGTCCTTCGTGGATCTGGACCAGTGGCCGCGCGTTGCCGTCGCGCGCGAGATCGGCTGGGACCGGCTCGGCGCGGAAGCCGAACCGGTCATGGAAGACATCGTCGCGCGCCACTATGAGCCTGGCGGCGTGGTCATTCGCGCCATGGCCGTGCGCCTGTCCGCCGGCGCGCGCATCACGCCCCACGTCGACGAGCACGAGTCGCTGCGCATCAGTCACCGCATCCACCTGCCGCTGTTGACCAATCCGCGGGTTCGCTTCTTCATCGACGGGGTGCCGCACCGTTTCGAGCCGGGTCGCGCCGTGGAAGTCAACAATCAACTCTCCCACTCGGTGATGAACGACGGCCCAAGCGACCGCGTTCACTTCATTTTCGACTACTTGCCGCCAGCTCGACTGGCGGGCCCGGAAATGGCGGGAACCGCAGCCGCGTCCTGATGCGCGACTCCCCGGACAGCATCGGCGAATCGATCACCGCCCTGAAGGCGAACCGACCGCTGCGTGCCGAGGAGATCTGCCGCGGCCACCTGCTCATGAACCCGGCCAGCGTTCAGCACATCGCGTTGCTCGGCCGGTCGCTGGCGAAGCAGGGGCGCTTCGATGAGGCGGCGGCGCAGGTGGGCCGGGCGATCGAGCTGGCACCGGATCTGCCCTTTCTGCACGAGGATCTCGGCAGCGTGCTGGCGTTGCAGGCGCGCTTCGAAGAGGCGATTCCGCTATTCGAGAAAGCGCTGCGCCTGGAGCCTCGGCTGGCATCGGCGCACCGGAAGCTCGGCGAGGCGTTGGCGGCGCTCGGTCGCGGCGGCGAAGCCGACCAACACTTCGAGTCGTATCTCGACCGGGATCCCGTCGCCGGCCGAGTCGCCGAAGGCGCCGACCACCTGCGCGCCGGTCGTGGGGACGAAGCCATAGCCGTACTTCGCGAGGTGTTGCGCCATCACCCGGACAACGTGGACGCGATGCGCTATCTCGCCATGGCCTACTGGCGGGAGAAGAACAAGCCCGGAGACGCCGAAGCCTGGCTGCGCCGGGCAACCACCACGGCACCGGACTTCACCGAGGCTTGGCTGAGCCTGGGGCTGGTGCTGCTCGACAACAACAAGCACGCCGACGCCATCGAGGCGTACCGCCGCGCGGTTGAATTGGGCCCCGACAATGCCGCGGCGTGGGCAGGCATCGGCAACGCGTACGCGCAAGCGGGTCGCCAGGACAAGAGTGTGGCCGCGTACGCCAAGTCCTTGGAACTGAATCCCGGCGCGGCCGGCGTGCACATGAGCCATGGTCACGCACTCAAGACCGTCGGCGACCAGCAAGCGGCGCTGGCCGCCTACCGCGCGGCCGTCACCGCGCGGCCCCGGTTCGGCGAAGTCTACTGGAGCATGGCCAATCTCAAGGTGTTCCGCTTCGAGGAGGCGGAGATCCGCGCCATGGAGGCGCAACTCGAACGCGGCGACTTGACCGACAGCGAACGAATCCACTTTTCGTTCGCCCTGGGCAAGGCCCACGAAGACCGCGGCGACACCGACGCGGCCTGGACCCGTTTCGACGCCGGCAACCGCTTGCAGCGCCCGCTGGTCAAGCACGACCCGCTGGAAATGGAGAAACGCCACGAGGATATCCGGACGGTGTTCAACCGCGACTTTCTCGCCCGGCACGCCGACAACGGCCACGAGGCGGCGGACCCGATCCTCATCGTTGGTCTGCCGCGTTCGG
The DNA here is from genome assembly GCA_047518105.1 of Pseudomonadales bacterium. GTDB lineage: Bacteria > Pseudomonadota > Gammaproteobacteria > Pseudomonadales > Azotimanducaceae > VXYL01. The sequence continues at coordinate 3,093 of JAKZRQ010000256.1, forward strand.
GGTCGACCCTCGTGGAGCAGATCCTGGCTAGCCACAGCCAGGTGGAAGGCACGTCCGAACTGCCGACGCTCGGCAGGATCGCCTCTTCCATCGGTCGCTTTCGGCGCGACAACGCCCCGTTTCCGGAATCCGCAATCGATCTCGACGGTTCCGACTGGCGTGCTTACGGGCAGCGTTATCTGGAGGACGCCGCGCGGCATCGCTTTGCGGGGGTTCCGTTGTTCACCGACAAGATGCCCAACAACTTCCCGCTGCTCGGCCTGCTGCACCTCACTCTGCCGAACGCCACGGTCATCGATGCGCGGCGGCATCCCTTGGACAGTTGCCTTGGCTGCTACAAGCAGTTGTTCGCGAAGGGCCAGAACTTCACCTACGACTTGGAAGATCTCGCGCACTACTACCGGAACTACGACGCGATGATGGCCTATTGGCGGGAGGTCCTGCCGGGGAAGATCCTCACGGTTCACTACGAAGAGACGGTCACCGACCTCGAAGCGCAGGTGAGACGCATACTCGACCACTGCCGCTTGCCTTTCGAAGCGTCCTGCGTGCGATTTCACGAGACCCGCCGCGCGGTCAGAACCGCCAGTTCGGAACAGGTCCGCCAACCCATCTACTTCGACGCCCTCGGCAAGTGGCGGCACTACGCATCGCACTTCGAATGGCTTGCCGATGAATTGAAGCCGATCATCGAGGCGCTGCCGGCCGTGGTTCGGGATCCCAGGCATGGGGAAGGTGGGCAGATTTGGACTTCTTCTGCGGCGGATCCCTAGCCCGCATTTCTCACCAGGCCGCTTGTCGGCGTCAAAAAGCGCTTGGGTTTCACTAGTTTGACCGCGATGTCGATGATCGTGCCGATGTGCCGATTGCCGATGGCGGACTGCGCTGGCCGCGCCCGCCCGCGCTTCGCGCGGAGGCCCTCGCGGGTCTTTTGGCCCCGTGTACACACGGCCCCTGGTGAGAAATGCGGGCTAGCCGACGGTCGTTCCCCGTTCCTCGGCCAGGACCTCGGCCATGCCTGGCCAGTCCTGCCAAACGTCGCAAAGCGCTTGCGGATGGATGGCGCGATTGCGTTCCGGGCGCGCTTTCGACGTGACGCGGAAGTAGGCCATCAGGCGCGGTTCCGACCCCACAACGCGCGTCGCGCCGTGCGGCACGATTTGCAGCACGATGGCGGGCGCTTCCGGGCGCGACCGAGGCTTGTTGGCGTCACTCTTCGAGGCAGGCCCGCAGAGCATCGGTGGGCGGCGCGTAGAAGAAACTGCCGCTCACCGGACGGGAGTAGCCGAGCAAGCGGTCGTGCCGGCCGTCGCCCGAGAGGCCGAACATGGACTGAAGCAGCCAGTCGAAACGGTTGAGGTCGGCGCTGAATGCGAGGAAGTAGAGACCGGCGTCGCGGATGCCGCCCACCGGCGAACTGCGCCGGTAGATCTTGATCGCCTTGCCATCGCGCGCGAGGTCGGTGCGGCTCACATGGCTGTCCCTTGGCATCGCGTCTGGTGTCAGTTCCACGCTGTCGGGCTTGGTGCGCCCGATCACCCGTTCCTGGTCGCCCACGGGAAGAGCCCAGAAGCCCGCGAGGTCGTGCACCCAGCGCTGGGCGAAGACGAAGCTGCCGCCCGCCTGTTCGCCCTCCAGCAGTGCCGCATCCAAACGCGCGTCGTCCTTGGGGTTGGCGGAGCCGTCCACGAAGCCGGTTAGGTCCCTGCTGTCACGGAACAGGAAGCCGTGTTCCTCCCGAGCGATGTGAGCGACGGGGGCGAGCGCATCGCGCCAGTGGAGGGCGCGCGCAAACAGCTCGTCGCGTTGTTCGCCCTGCAGCCAGACCAGGAGATCCTGTTGCGATGCGGGGGCGGAGAAACCCTCGATGCCGTCGATGGGGACGAATCCGCGCAGGGTGCCCGGGGCGGTCAACGCGGTCAGGCTCTCGGCGAGTTTGGGTCCGAAGGCGACGACCTCCGAGCCGTTCTCGATCGGTTCGGTCGATAGCCCCCGGCACCCGAGACGGAACGGCGCGTTGGCGCATGCGAATTCGAGAAAGATGTGATGGCTGCTGGTGTCCCGGAATATGCCGGGTTGGTGGGTCGTGCGCATGGCCAAAGCGTATCAGGGCGGCCCAATGGGCAACAATGGCACAATGGCAGCGTGGCAGGGTCGGCGGTGTCAGTACCAAGGGCCGCGGCTGCTATACTTGGATCGAGTGATGCAGTGCGAGGGCCAAGCGCTCTGACAAGACGGGTTGTCGACATCTTGCTGGCGTGCACGGCGCTTCTGGTGTCTTGTCCGCTGATCGTGGCGGCAGCATTGGCGATCCTGATCAGCAATCCAGGACCGGTCCTGTTCCGTGCGCCCCGTGTGGGATTGCACGGAAAGATCTTCACGATGTTCAAGTTCCGCACGATGTACGTGCGCACGGGCGATGGCGGCAGTGTCATCACCGCCTGGGAGGATGATCGCGTGTTCCCCGTCGGACGCTGGCTGCGTCGTCTGCGGTTGGACGAGCTGCCGCAGTTGCTCAACATCATCAAGGGCGACATGTCCTTTGTCGGCCCTCGGTCGAGAGACCCGAAGGTCGTTGCGCGCTACACCGACTTGCACAGGGAAACGCTCCGCGTCCTACCGGGGTTGACGAGTCCTGGAACCCTCTACTACGTGTCCCACGCCGAGCAGACCTTGAACACCGACGACCCGGAGGGTCAATACCATGCGCGGATCCTGCCGGTGAAACTGGCGTTCGACATCGCCTACGTTCGCAATCGATCGTTCATCGTCGACCTCGCCGTCGCTTTGCGGGCGTTCGGCATGCTATTGGGCATCCGCCGCACGGGATTCGATCCCCGGGACCTGGAAAGCGTGCGGGAGCACATCCAACCGATGCGACCCGTGCCCTCGCCCATGGACGCCGGGACGAGGCCGGAAGACGGCATGCCCAGCGATGGTTCGGCGTTCACGTCGATTCCGACGGACGGCAATTGACCCAGGCGAAGTCCTTACTTGCAGTTGACCAGTTGACCCAAGTTTTCGAACGCGCCGCCAGGCGCGCCCGCGTACTTGAGGCGGCAATAGACCATGCAGTTGCGGCAGGTCTTGGAACCCGTAGAGAATGCGCAAGCATTCTCGAACGCGCCGCCAGGCGCGCCCGCGTACTTGAGGCGGC
>JAKZRQ010000257.1:0-3237 GCA_047518105.1 Pseudomonadales bacterium
GCGTTGGCGACCGCCGTCGCCGCCTGCGAGGCGAACAGCACCAGGACCTCCTCGTCCTCCTCCGTGAACTCCTGCCCGCCCGCCTTCTCGCCGAGAAAGAAGTTGCCGACATGCACCCCCCGGTGGCGCATCGGCATGGCCTGCAGGGTCTTCGACAGCGTCAGCTCCTCGGAAAAGCCGAGCGAACGGAGGTAGGCGGGCACGTCCGCCAGCCGCAGCGCGCCCGGAAGGTCCCTGAGGTGTTCGAAGAACTGGTACCCGTGCGGCCACTCCGCCATGTGCCGGCGCTCGTCCGCCGACAGGCCGGGGGCGATGAACTCCTGGATCGCGCCGGCCTCGTCGACGGTCGCGATCATGCCGTAGCGCGCGCCGGTCAGCGCGCAGGCGCTGTCGACGACCTCGCGCAGGACGGTGTCGAGGTCGAGGCTCGCGCTGATGCGCAGGATCGCCGCGCTGAGTGTCGAGATGCGCTCGCGCAGCGCCGCGTTCTCCTGCCTCAGCTCGTCGGGACCGTTCATCCGCCCATCCTCCGTCCATACCTCCCCGGCCGGGCGCGTGGCCGGGTTCGAACCCGCTTGTCGGACGCCGTGCGGCGCAACCGGAGCAGGAAACTATCCCGAAATACACGGTAACGCCACTGAAGTAACGCAGCTATTCACATCTAGGCCACACTCGATATGCATTATTCTGCGAGCATGCACGATCACGTCGGAACGCGGCGGCGATCCGCTTGGCGGTCATGAGGCGTGAGGCATGCCTCTATTCTCAATTCGTCCCGGGCTCTGCGTAGGTTGCTTCCGCACAAGCTTTCAATCCCTCGGCCACATCAGCGAAGCCGTGACGCATGTAACCGCCGAAACACACCAACACAACTGGAGAGAGCACACCCGTTAGTCTGTGCGTGTTGTAATGGCTGCAGCTTGTTTCGTTGACCGATTCGAGATGCTGCTCCCGCACCGCAAGCAGGAGACAATGGGCTCCGAATGCCGTTTTCCAGGCAATGAACCGAGGTTGGTCGAGTGCGCATACGTTTTCGGTTGTTCTGAACGTCGCCGGCCCATCCTTACCGGTAGATGTGCGGCAGATCCGATTGTGAAATCCGTTCGGACCCGCGGCGTGAACGGGTTCCATTCGCCGTATTTGTCAACCTCGGTCAGGACTGCCCGGACGACGTCAATCGGTGCGTCGGTCTGAACTGGATCGGTACGAATTGCAAATTCTCGCATGGTCATCCGCCCTGGGGCATCTCGAGAGTCCTGACCCAGTCGATTGACCGGTCCCATAGCTTTCTCGAGACAGACTCCTGGCTGCTCTGATCGCTCGGTTCGGCGACCTTGCAGCGCTCGTAATAGCGTCCGCCCTGCAAGGGAGATTTGCTCGCGCACATCACCGCGGTTTGTGCCCCGTACTTCCGATGCAGCAGGACCAGGGACGCAAACGCGGAACTGGCGCGATTCAGGACGGAGCCGTCCCCTCCTTCCGGCATCGGCGTCCGTGTGAGGTTGGTGTCGACGGATCCGGGGTGCAGCGCCACCGATCGCAGGCTGTATTGCGACGCGAACCGTCTGTCGATCTCGAATGATAAATGAATGAGCGCCAGTTTGGACAGTGCGTACGCATCCCAGGAATTGTAATCGTCTCTGTCATTGAAAAGGTCCGTGTTATTCACCCTGTCATGCAGACGGGACGAAACGTTGACCACCCGTGCATCCCCACTTCCCAGGCCGCCCTGCTTCAGACAGGGCAGCAACAGGGTGGTCAGGTGGAAGGTTCCGAGATAGTTGGTTCTCCAGTGCACTTCGAAGCCGTCTTTCGTGGTTGGCGGCTTTCGCCGCGGCGCTAAAATGTTCTTGTGGATACCGGCGTTGTTGACAAGCACGTGCAATCCTTCGTCATGCTCGCGCCGATACCAGCTTGTGAAACCGGCAACGCCGTCAGCGTCGCACAGGTCCAAGGCGTGGACTGTTATGTTGTTCTCGTCGGCGCCTGATTTGCGCAAGTCATCCTTGAGACAACTCTCCGTAGATGCCACGTTGCACAGGCTGGTTGCGACAACGCGGGCTCCCCAGCTCGCAAGAATCCTTGCGGTCTCATATCCAATGGACCCAGGCGAGGCACCGGTCACGATGACATTCCGGCCCGACATGTCGACCCGTTCCGCCATTGGCCTGCGGGCGCAAAGGCGCCAGAGATGGCTGACGGACTTGGCAAGCGTGCGGGGCATGGTTCGGCAGCGCTCAGTGCAGGTGCGGTGATTTCGCCACCAGTCTTGCACCGGCTTCCCACAATCTCGCTCCGTTTTCCGGATCGGGTGCGGCCGGCAGAACAGATTTGCGTTGCATCGGGTGGAGATACATTCCCGTGGCGCTGCCTGCTGCCTCGGCACAACACAGGCAGATTGCCGGCGTCACGGCCTCCTCCGAAGATTGCAGGAAATGCCGCAACAGCGGGTTGACTAACGGTTTGAGCAGCACCGGCGCATCCCTGGCAATGTTCGAGGCAATACCTATAGCGCGACAAACAGAGGTTTGGCGGCGTCGATTGACGCGCGGCGGGATGATCGCGAGCCTGGCCGCCATCCGGCCACCGATGTCCGCCTTGTTCATCCCGCGCTCCCTGCAACCCCGGCAGCTGCGGCGCGTGCCGAATCTCCCGACCGTCCGCCACCGACCGCGAGCCCGACGCTTGCCGCGTTGAGCCTCGAGATACGTTCGCGCAGCGCCGCGGTCTCCTACCTCAGTTCGTCGGGACCGTTCATCCGTCCATCCTACCCGGCCCGGCGTGCGACCGGGTTCGAATTCACCAGCCGGACGCGGTGCGCCGGCCCGAGTCAGAGGCCCGCATTGGCCCCGGACCGGGACGCGCCGGTGCCGACGATGGCGGCGCAGGGTGCATCCGGAGCGGGAATCTGTCCGACAATACACGATAAAGCCACTGAAATAACGAAACTCTTCACACCAAGTCCACTTTTTTTGTGCAAACCTCCGCGCAAGGTTGTCCGCGGCGTGGCGCCGAAGCGCTCCGGCGGCCAATCCGGGACGGCGCCCCGGTCTCGCGCTGTTCCCGCCGCGCGCGCCGAACGGAATGGGATGAGACGCGCCTTGCACAACAGCGACGACCCCGCCGCCCACGTCTCGCGTTCCCTCGCCGAGACCGATCCCTCGGTGCGCGAGGCGCTCGACAACGAGACGCGCCGCCAGCGCACCCAGATCGAGCTCATCGCCTCGGAGAACATCA
>JAKZRQ010000258.1:0-4502 GCA_047518105.1 Pseudomonadales bacterium
CGGTGGGTGTCCCTATCTCTCTGGCGCGCGACCCTCGAACTCCGGACTGCGCAACCACTCCACCGGAAACCGCCCGGTGATCTCGTCCATCGCTGCCTGCGACCTCGGGTATTGGCCCTTGTCGTCGGTCTCCTCGATCCAGCCGGCAAGCGCCTCGCGCATCTCGTCCAGCACGGCGCTGTAGGCGGGGTCTCCGGCAAGATTGACCACTTCGTCCGGATCCTTCTCGAGGTCGTAGAGTTCCTCGGCCACACGGGGCCCGTACGGCGCGGCTTGGGCCACCGTCAGCTTCCCCTCTTCGGCCCATCGCCGGACGGTGAGGAAGCTACTGTCTTCCGGGTTCCGCAGCAGGTCGATCATCTCCCGGTGACCCCAGTTGATGAGCGGCCGGTCGAGCATGAAGTTGCGGATGTAGTGGAAGCGCGGGCCCGTGACCGAGCGAACCCGGTCGATGACGTTGGACATGCGATCGGCCGAGGCGAACACGTAGTCGCGGTGGTAGCCCGGATCGAAGATGTTCTTCGCATCCATGAATGCCGGCACGTCGAGTCCGGCGAGTGCGAGCGAAGTCGCGGCGACGTCCATCAGGTTGACGAGGTCGGCGCGGCGCACGCCCGGTTTCACCACGTCCTTCAAGCCGGGGGCGACCACGATCAGAGGAATCCGCAAGCCTTCGTCGTAGCAGAACTCCTTGCTGCGCGGCAGGTCGGAACCGTGATCGGAGAAGAACACGATGACGGTGTTCTCCCAGAGCCCATCCGCCTTCAGTTGCGCCACGATCTGCCCCACCTGGTGGTCGGATCGCAGCGTGGTGTTGTAGTGGGTCGCGATGTGTCGGCGAATCTGGAGGATATCGGGATACTGCGCGGGTACTCGAACATCCTCCGGTCGAACCGGCGATAGGCCGATTGCCGTGAGTTCGGCGGCGATATTCGCGGCGCCCTTGCCACCGGACACCCTCATCTGTCCGAAGAACGGCTTGCCCGCCGGCACGTCACGCCAGTGCCCACCACTCGGCGGACCCTTCCAGTTCACGACTGCCGGCTGATCGGGACCGATCGAATAGAGCTTCGACCGGTCGTAGGTGAAGTTGAAGTCGTCCTTGGCGGCGTTGTAGGTCTCGTACTCAGCTTCACGGAATAGCTCGGGAACCGTCACCACGCCGTCCGGCAGGTGGATCCGGTAACCGGGAACGCGCCCCGACCGATGGTCGTGGGCGCCGATCCGGATGGCGTAGCTTCCCGTGATCAGCGACGAACGAGTGGGGCTGCACACCGGCGTCGGCGCGTACGCCCGCTCGAACAGCACGCCTTCCCGCGCCAAGGCATCGATGTTCGGTGTCTCGACCAGGTCGTGGCCGTAGCTCGAGTACCACGGCGACTGGTCGTCGATGTCGATCCAGAGGACGTTGGGTTTGGGGACGGTTGTTTCTTCCGCCGCAGCGGCACCGGCCAGCAGCGCCCCCAGAACCAGAATCGTGATCCGGTAGGGGCGGCACGTGCGGGTAACTCTCATGGGGCCATCTCCGTAGGGGCGACCCTTGCGGTCGCCCGGGTTTGTTCTCGAACGGTTGCGGTTCAACACGGATGGGCGCCACGAGGGCGGCCCCTACGGGTGGTAACTCCGACCCGGATATTTATGCTCGCGACCGCGGTTGTTCGGTTTCGAACAACGCGGCTAGCTGCTCGGTCATCGCGCCACCCAACTGCTCGGCGTCGGTGATCGTCACCGCTCGCCGGTAGTGGTGCGTCACGTCGTGGCCGATGCCGATGGCGATCAGTTCGACCGGCGAGTGGTTCTCGATGCTCTCGATGGCGTACTTGAGGTGCTGCTCCAGGTAGCTGCTCGGATTCACCAGGAGCGTCGAGTTGTCCACCGGCAGGCCGTCCGAGATCACCATCAGCACCTTGCGCTGCTCCTGGCGGATCACCAGCCGGTTGTGCGCCCAGATGAGCGCCTCGCCGTCGATGTTCTCCTTCAAGAGCTCCTCGCGCATCATGAGCCCGAGGTTGCGCCGGGCATGGCGCCAGGGGTCGTCGGCCGACTTGTAGATGATGTGCCGGAGGTCGTTCAGCCGTCCCGGATTGGCCGGCTTGCCAGCGTTGATCCACTCTTCCCGGGACTGTCCGCCGCGCCATGCCCGGGTGGTGAAGCCGAGAATCTCGACGCGCACCGAGCAGCGCTCCAGCGTGCGCCCGAGGATATCGCCGCAGACCGCCGCAATGGTGATCGACCGACCGCGCATGGAGCCCGAGCTGTCAATCAGCATGGTCACCACGGTGTCCCGGAAATCGGTCTGCTTCTCCTGTTTGAAGGCGAGCGGATTCATCGGATCGATGACCACCTGCGCCAGGCGCGAGGTGTCGAGAATCCCCTCGTCGACAGCGAACTCCCAAGTGCGGTTCTGCTTGGCGAGCAGGCGCCGCTGCAGGCGGTTGGCAAGTTTCGAGGTGGCGTGCTGCAGGGACAGAAGCTGCTGGTCCAGCATTTGGCGCAGGCGGAGGAGTTCCTCCGGTCCGCAAAGATCCTGGGCCTTCACCACCTCGTCGAACTCGTCGGTGTAGGCCGCGTATTCGTGGCCGACCCGGATGCGCCCCAACTCGTCCGGGCTGAAATTCGGCGCGTCCTCGGACTCGCTCTCGGCGCCGAGTTCCGACAGGTCCATGTCCGCGTCCATCTCGACCACGGTGGCTTCGCCCTGGCCGTCTTCGTCGCCCATGGAGTCTTCGTCCAGGACCACGTCCTGGGGGGCGAATTCGGCGTCGGGTTCGGCACCGTCTTCGACGGACTCCATCTCCTGGTCGCTGTCGTTGTACTCGGGCTGGTCGTCGAGATCGGCGGCGAAGCCCAAATCCGCGAGGATCGAGCGGCAGCGGCCCGCGAATTCGCGCTGGTCCTGGACGTAGTCGGCCAGCCCCTGGATATGCTCGCCGGCGCGCTCCTCCACGAAGTCGCGCCAGAAGCGCACGACATTCTCGGCCGACGGCGGCAGTGCCCGCCCGGTGAGCCGCTGACGCACGATCAAACCCACGGCCACCGAGAGCGGCGCCTCGGTCTCCGCAGTTACCGTGTCGAAGGCGGCTTGCCTGCAGATCGCTTCCAGGGACGCCTCCAGGTTCTTGGCGACGCCTTCCATGCGCATCGAGCCAATGGAAGCCACACGGGCGTCCTCCACCCATTCGAACATCTCCTGGGCCGGCCCCGCCCGGGGCGCGTTGCGCCGGTGTACGGCTTCGTCGTGGTAGCGCAGCTTCAGCGCGAACTCATCGCCAACGCCGCGGATGGCGTTCAGTTCCTCCTCGCTGCAACCCAAGTTCGGCAACGGCACGTGGATGCTGTTGCCGCGCAGGGCCGCGGCGCCCTTGCCGAACGTGACGTCGAGTTCGTCGTTCTCGGCGATCGCCCGCAGGGTCGCGGTGGTTGCCCGCTTGTAGATTTCGAGCGGTTCGTTCCGATCGCTCATCCGTTCTCAGACCTTGAGGGTGATGCCCCGAGTGGCATCGCCCAGGTCCTCGCCCATACAGCGCTGGTAGTACTCGGCGACGATGGGGCGTTCCAGTTCGTCGCACTTGTTCAGGAACGACACCCGGAAGCCGAACCCGACGTCGTGGAAGATGTCCGCGTTCTCCGCCCAGGTGAGCACCGTGCGCGGCGACATGATCACCGAGACGTCGCCGTTGACGAAGCCCTTGCGGGTGAGATCCGCCACCGCGACCATGTTCGAGATCGTGCGCCTGCCGTCGTTTTGCTCCTGCCATGACTTGGCCTTGCCGTAGACGATGTCCACCTCCTTGTCGTGGGGCAGGTAGTTCAACGTCGTCACGATGTTCCAGCGGTCCATCTGACCCTGGTTGATCTGCTGCGTGCCGTGGTAGAGGCCCGTGGTATCGCCCAAGCCCACCGTGTTCGTGGTGGAGAACAGGCGGAACGCGTCGTGGGGTCGGATGATCCGGTTCTGGTCGAGGAGCGTCAGCCGGCCCTCGACTTCCAACACACGCTGGATGACGAACATCACGTCCGGGCGGCCAGCGTCGTACTCGTCGAACACCAGCGCCGTCGGGTGCTGCAGCGCCCAGGGCAGGATGCCTTCCTTGAAGGCGGTGATCTGCATGCCGTCCTCGATGACGATGGCGTCCTTGCCGAGCAGGTCGATGCGGCTGATGTGGCTGTCGAGATTGACCCGGATGCACGGCCAGTTCAGCCGCGCCGCCACCTGCTCGATGTGGGTGGACTTACCCGTGCCGTGATAGCCCTGGATCATCACCCGGCGGTTGTGGGCGAACCCCGCGAGGATCGCCATCGTGGTATCGGGGTCGAACCGGTAGTCCTCGTCGATGTCGGGCACCCACTCGGTGCGGGTACTGAACGCCGGCACCATCAGGTCTTGATCGAGCTCGAACTTCTCCCGCACACTGACCGTGGTGTCCGGCAGCATGTCGGGCGAAAGCGACGAGTCGTGGACGTTCATTCTCGGGCCTCTTGGTAGTGCCTTGGGAGGTCTC
>JAKZRQ010000259.1:0-4606 GCA_047518105.1 Pseudomonadales bacterium
CCTTGAGCATGCCGAATGTTGACACTTGGGTTGCATGCGAACAGCGGTGGGCAGCGCTCTTGAACGCGCCGTCAGGCGCGCGCTCGCGCAGCGAGACGCACTGGCCCCAAGGTCAAACAATGGCCCGGCCGGGCTTCTCGGCGAAGTCGTCGTGCAGCATCTGTTCATGGCGGGTTGCGGCGTACGCGCGGCCCATGCGCGCCGCCAACTCCAGGTCGAGGTCGCATAGGGCGACGAATTCGATGCGTCCTCTTGTGGCCAACTCGGCGAGTGTGGGCAGGTGCCAGCGTCGGGACGGTCTGCCGCAACCGAGAACGGCGATCTTCGCAAGCGTCATCGTGCCGACCCCGACTCAAAGGCATCCGCGTACCCCTTCAGCATGGCGACCGAGTCGTCCACCTGTTCTTCGCGCAGGCCATGCAGGATCACGGATACCTCGAATGGCAGCGAGCACAGCAGCGAAACGTAGCGCTCGTAGTCGAGCTTGCCGGTGCCCGCCGCAAGGTGCCCGGCGTCGCCGTCGTGGTCGAGGTCCTTGCCATGGGCGATGGCGATGTGGTCGCCGAGGAGATCGAAGGCCTCGTCGAGTATCTCGGTCATGCGGGGCAGTTCGCCCTCGCCGAAGATGTTGGCCGCGTCCATGACCACCTTCAGCGCCGGCGATCCCATCTCGTCGATGAGCCGACGACTCCGCCTGGCCGTGTTGGCGACGTTGTTCACCTCGGGCTCGAACGCGAGCGCAACGTCGTGTGCCTCGGCGATGGGCAGGAGACGCTCCAAGGTTTGCCGGAGTACCTGCCAGGTTTCGTCGGTCGCGTTGTCGGGGTGGTTCCGCCACATGCTTTCCGGATGGCGGGAACCCGTGCAGGTGGCGATCGCCGATGTGCCGAGCGGCCCGCAGGCGGCGATCAAGTTCTCCATCCGGCCAATGCCCTCGCGTCGCTTCTCGGGGTCCGGATGAACCATGTTGATCTCGCCGCCGAGGGCCGCGATGGTCATGTCCCGCTCCTCGATTTCGGCGCGGATTCGGTGGAACACCGAGTCGGCTTGTTCGGCCAGCGTTCCCGGGAGGTACGCGGATGACAGGTTGAATTGAACGTGGTGCAGGCCGTGACCGACGATTGCGTCAAGCGTTTCGTCCAAGGAGGGACGGGGAAAGCTGCCGGTCATGACTCCTGCGTGCACGGATGGATCTCAAGCTTGTTGCACCCAACCCATGTTCGCAGCAATCGCGAACGCGGTGCAACGCTTGGGTCTTTGACAACGGCTTGCTGGAGGCCGCGGGAGACATGCCGCGTCGACGTTCGGGCCTAGCCGGCGGGCGCGGACGCAACCGCGTGTTGCGCCTCTAGAACCCGCGCTCGGCGCACTGGCGGTTGACTTCGTCGATGACCTCGCAAACACGGATCGACTCGACCGTGGTCCACTGCGGCATCTCCTTCAAACCGGCCGCCATGCAGCGGTGCACGGCCTGAGCCTGGTAGGTGAAGCCGTGCTGGTTGCCACCGTGCCACGTCCATCCCTTGTAGGTGATGAGCTTCTCGCCCGTCCAGCGCGAACCGGCGGCTGGCCCCGGGTGATCGGCGCGGGCGTCGACTATCTTGGTTTGGCCCTCAAACTGTCTCAACGAACCCGACCACCTCAACCGGATTGGTTCAAGAAACTTCACGAAGAGACGTTACAGGAGATCTGGGACCAGACCCTGTCGGACAACCTACGGGTCGACACGCGAACTGGTTGATCCACTGCGTCTTCGCCGGTGTCGTGCTGCCGGACAGGTGCAGAGCGCGGGCGATCTCGTAGATGGTAAGTGCGGCGCGACTCAGGAGCCCGGCCATCTCGACCATGCGCAGGCGCGCGATGAACTGTTCCAGAAGATGCGCTTCCTGCTCCGTGAGGCGTTCCGAGCGTAGCAGGCGATGCAGCGTGCGGCCGTCTGGGCGGGGTTGGCAGCCGGCGAGGTGGTCGGCTGACAAGGTATCGAGATACTTGTGGGGGTCGGGACACGGTGTGCGGCGCCTGGCGTTGTCGTGGGCGAACCAGGGCAAGGGCATCGGGGGTATTCGAACCATGTCTTCGGCGCGGCGACCGCCTTCGAATCGGGTTGGCGGTTTACCGGGGCCGCCGATGAGGGATCCGTGTTCTCCCAGTCTTTCGGTCTGTGGGTCGAGTCCGCGTTCGCAGGCTTGTCGCACGCGCTGGCGCTCGAAGGCGGCGATCCGCTCTTCGACCGTGGGGACGTGGTCGTTGGGCGGTGGCGGGGAGTGGTATGCCCGGCGCACGGCCTCGAAGTCGATCATGGCGTGGATTCCCGGCGTCGGCTTGTAGCGTGGGAGTTGCTCTCGAACAGACGCCGTGCCCTCGGTGCGAGGTCTTGCAGGAGGTCCGGATAGGCAGGTTCGCGTACGGGTTCTCCGCTGGACCAGTGGCGGGGCAGGGCGCGGAGTTCGCTTGCGATCGCGGCCCTCTCCGCGCTCGTGACGGAAGCCAGGACGCGGCTCAGCACTTCGGGTTCGCGCCGTTGGGCTACTAGGAGGTCGTAGAGGTCGCGGTCGGTGAACACGCCAAGGTCCAATATTCGGCTTTGGAGCTTTCTTGCCAGAATCTCTGCCGTGCTTTCCGTTGGGATCTCGGTTCCGCCTGCGGATTCGGTGTACGCGTCGCGCACGGTGGGGCGTGGAATCGTCATGAGGGCGACCGGGCCTTCCGGAAAGTGGACGCGCAACCAGCCTCGTTCGACTTCCACGGCACCTTCACCTGCTTGGGCGACTAGCGCTTCAAGCTCGGCGGCCACTTCGTCCCGCCGGTTCGTGATTCGATCCCGATAGCGTTCGTGATCCGTGAACAGGTCGATGTCGGTGCTGACGCGGTGTTGCCACCGCGCAGAAAGAACTGTTTCGCCGCCTAGGACGCAGCCGTCCGCGCCGAACCATGTCGAGAACAGGGGGGCTACGCGGGCGAGCACGATGCCGGGGTTTCCGGCAATGGCGATCTCGATGCGCTTCATGGCAGAAACTCGGGCCGTGTACCGCGGCTCACTTGGGCGGGGCGTTTTGCGTTGAGTTCGAGGAGACGGGCCGGAGCACAGTCGGAGGAGATGGAGGAGGCGGAGGTGATGCGCCAGCGGAGCTTGTGATGGATGCCGTCTTCATGGGTCAGGCCGAGCCGTATGTCCATCGGCGTGTTCATGGGAAAGCCGTTGTAGATATACGGGTCGTCGTCAACGCGGTCTTGGCTCATGGATGCTCTCGTGTGTTGGCCCGGCACGCTACCGTATCGCATGCAGAAGTTCAGCGCAGCCGAACTCCGCCCACTTGGCTATGGGCAGAACGGCATCCATGTCGGATCCGCTGTTTGTCCATTGGGAACAGGACGGTTTTCTTCTCCATGCGCTCGCCCAACCCCGCATCGCGACCTTTCGGGGCAGGACCCGGAAATCGATCGACGACGCACGTCTGCTCAACCGCGTCAGCGGCAAGGGCGAACCGACGTCGACATTGGATAGGCGCGATCCACACGAGTGGATTGAGGAGCACATCTCTTTGGGATACACCACACATCGGGCAGTCATCGAGGCTTGTTGGCGCGAGGCGTTGCACGCAGCATGTCCCGCTGCGGTACCAAAGGTGCCGAGCGTGCCGGTTGCGGGCCAGCCGCCGGTGTAGTGCGAGCGCCCGGTGTGGCCGCCGACCAGGCATTCCGCGTCGATGCCCGACGTCAGCACCCGGACCAGGTCTTGCCTGATTCTACCCCGGCTGACATCATGTCGGATCGTGTCCCATGAAACCGTAAACGATGGGAGCGACGAACATGAAAGCATGCCTGCGCACCTAGTATTGTCCGGCAGCGGTGCTCTGGAGATATGATGGCCAATCAAAAACCACCAAATTTCGTTTTCTTTCAACCCGACGAAATGCGAGCCGAGAGTTTAGCCTGCTATGGGCATCCATTGATCAGAACACCAAATTACGATCGCTTGGCGAGAGAAGGGGTTGGTTTCGATCAATGTCATGTACAAAACGCGCAGTGTGTGCCTTCCAGGGTCTCGATGATGACGGGTCTCTATGCCCACTGCGGTGGGCATCGCTCCAATTGGCATCTCCTCAGACTTCACGAACCACATCTGTTTAAGTATCTATATGAAGCTGGTTACGACATTCACTGGTATGGAAAAAATGACTTACTGGCCCAAGCAAGTTTGTCCTGCATCAAGGAATTTTACGAACCTGAAGGCATTAAGCGGGAAAATCGCTACGAATTAGGCGACAAGAGGTTCTATAGTTTTGACTTTGAGACCCTTGATTGCGAACGCGAGGAGATTGGTGACTATATCAAGGTCAAAGCAGGAATGGACTTCTTGCACAATCGTCAAGAAGGGGACAGTCCCTTCTTCTTGTTTTGCCGCCTCTGCAACCGCACCCATCCTATACCACCCACCGTGATTTCTATGGGAATTGTGTAGCAGAATCCGCAACGGCCCGGTAGCGAGTCGGGCCTAATAGCCGGTTTGCACCATTCCGGCGCGAAACAGGGCTAGTGCGTCTCGCTGCGCGAGCGCGCGCCTGACGGCGCGTTCAAGAGCGCTGCCCACCGGTGTTCGCAACAA
>JAKZRQ010000260.1:0-3308 GCA_047518105.1 Pseudomonadales bacterium
TCGCTCCCGCCCTTGCCCGCTTCGAGTTCTTTTTCAACTACGAGCGTCCGCACACATCGCTCGCCTATCGGACCCCGAACGAGTACCTTGTCGCCCTGGAGGCTGCCTAGTCCCCAGTGCCAAAGGTATTGAGCCGGCACATCCCATAGCGATGTCGCGACTGTTACGCTACTAGCCGCACCTCCTACGACCTCGCGGGGCCCTGTCGACCGTCCGCGTGCGCCGGCAGCACGATGAACCTCAGACTACGATCACCAGACGGAGGACGGCAGAAAGCATACAGCCGGTCTAGAAACTCGTTCACGGACTGGCCGGTGGCACGCGGTGTACCCGCCGTTTTGTCGAAACGATCGCTTGTACCGAAGACGTGCGTGATCGCGCGATCGATGTCGTCGGGATCCGTGTCGCTGGCGAAGACGACCAGGAAGTGAATTGGTCTCTCGCCACCGACCGAAAACTCCACACCTGGCAAAATTGCCGGCATCGGTCGGTTCCGATTCTTCGCTTGGCGTGCCAACGTATCGAACTGTGCGGTGAGGTAACGGTAACCGTCTATGCTGTTGTGATCGGTGAGAGCAACGACGTCCATTCCGGCACCCTCCGCAGCACTTCGACACGCATCGACAAAACGGTCCGCTATATCCGCAAGCCGCTGCGGCTTCGCGTTCTTCAGTGCTTCAATCGCGCCCCGAATGTCCTCACCGAATCTCTTCTCGCGATCGAAGGGCGTATGCACATGCAGGTCGCAACGCAACCAGCGGCACCCGGTTCGACGTTCCACACCGTCGTCATTCAATTCTCCCGTGGACGTTAACCAAGTTGCCCTACTAGCAGT
The DNA here is from genome assembly GCA_047518105.1 of Pseudomonadales bacterium. GTDB lineage: Bacteria > Pseudomonadota > Gammaproteobacteria > Pseudomonadales > Azotimanducaceae > VXYL01. Next base: position 836 of record JAKZRQ010000260.1, read on the forward strand.
GAAAACCAGAAGTAGTAGCCGACTATAGGACTTCGTCGTATTGGTCCCTAGTCAGCGAACTACGCATTGCAGATGGCGGAGAGGGAGGGATTCGAACCCTCGATGGGCTATGAACCCATACACACTTTCCAGGCGTGCTCCTTCGGCCGCTCGGACACCTCTCCGGTGAGTCGATGGAGGTGGCCCTACCAGCCGCACCCCGGCGCCCGAATCCGCTGCGACCGCTGCTCCCTTCCAGGCCTGACGGGGTTGACACCGTTTCGTCGCGGGGGGACCGGTACGGCCACCATCGACTGTTGAAATCGTGGGCGGCGATGCTAATGGGTTTGCCGTCGGAATGACAGATGCTTGACGATTTTGGCGGGGGCCAATCTGCACCCTACCCCGCCAATCTACTGCCTCGGCAGCCGAACCCTCGGGGCTGCCGACTTCGACGTCGACCGAATCGGATTGATGTCGATGGCGCGCCGTCGAAGAAGCCCCGCGTCCACCGTGATATCCGTGGCCTTGATCGCCTCGAGAAGATCCACGAACGCTCGGCGAAGAACGATGTCATCTTCTGCGCGGTAACGAAGGCTGGCACGTTGACAGCACCTACATGCCGGCTGTGGGGCACCTACAGCGATGCCAGTGCCTTGGCGATGCGGTTGCAAGAGGCAGTGCTGACGTCGCAGCCTGCGGCGAAGAGGTGCCAATCGGCGACCGCCGCCGCCACGCCGTCGATGACTTCGCGCGCCTCCCGGTCCTTCAGATCGGCGTACCTGCCGAGCGCCATCAGGCGTTCGCGGTCGATGTTCTTGCCGCGCCCCAGGACCGAGTGGTGTGTTCGCCGCCGGGACCTGTCGCGAAAGTGAGGTCGTAGGCGGGCGCCAGTCTCCACTTTCCATCTCGCGACATCAGAAATGTGAATTGCCGGGCATGGTCGTCCCGATTGTGGGAAAGGACGTTGAACGTCGCCAGCGCGAACATCGCCCTGCCCTCGCGCCGGTCGCGGGTGACTGCTCGAGTTAGCGCGATGAGATCCTTGTAGCCCAGGGACGGTAGTCGGAAATCAGCGTATAGCAGGCCGCTGGCCGAGTGCGCGTGAAGGCGCTTGACACCCTCGCGGTCGAAACGGCGGGCGGCGAAGTAGTGCTGACTTCGGCCACCCGCAATGAGGCGCGTTTCCGGCATGCGAACCCCAGCCGCCCGCGCCATCGTCGCATAGGCTTGTTCTATTTGGGCCGCATCCTCCGGGTCGTCCGCGCCGCGGAACTTCACCAGGTAGTGGTCGTAGCCGCTTGCCGGCGCTTCCGGGCCGTGAACGGCATCACCCTGTTCGTTCACGGCCACCAAGGCCTTCGGACACGCGCCGCCCCGGGGAGCCCCCGACGCGTCCAAGTTCGGAAACCACGTCCGAGACATGGCCGGTCAGGACCCTGCGCGCCTTGGCGGCCAGCCTGTCAAGTTCCAGTGCCGTGTCGTTCGCGTCCCAAAAATCCATGGCAGGCGCGTAGCACAAGGCGCCGATACCCTGATCGCCGACACAGGCGAGGCGGTCGAGGGGCGTCAACGTCGCCGGGTCAATGCCGAGTTCGCGGGCGCGCCGGTCGACAAGCAGTCGACCCCAGCCATCGGGCAGGCTGTCGTTGAACACCCCGTGCAACCCGCCGAAGACCGAGATGTCATGCGGGCGGATGAGCCCGCGCGTGGTGGTGTGACGAATGGGCGACAGTTCAAGACCCGACGTCAGGAATGACTCGTCGTACTCCAGGTAGACGATGCGGTCTCGGTGCCCGAGCCGGCCGACCGTCTGAACGTCGCCGTCGTCCCACCGGAGCGCGACGATCAACGGCGACCCGGGCGCCACTCTCACGTGAACCGGCCCCGTTTGCGCGTCTTCGGCGCGGCCAGCAACTGGTCCAGCGTTTCGAACTCCCGGTCAGCCAGTAGCTGTTCAAGTGCCGCCTCTTCCCCGAGCGCGACGACCATCCGGATGAATGGGACAAGGGAAATCGCTCCCGAGCGTTCGAACTTCTTCAGCGTGCCCAAGGCTACGCCGGAGCGTCTGGCAAGTCCCTCCTGGGTCAGATTGCGGGCCAGCCGCCGCGTTCTCAACCGCTTCGCCAGATCGGCCGCTACGTCCGCAGGCGGTATGACTGCGTATACGCCCATAGCTATTAATGGGAATTGTGTAGCAAAAGAAGCAGAACGCTAGCGGCGTTCGAGCTTCCATCGCCGGTTCAGTTCCTCTCTGGTCGGTTCGAGGTTCCGGCTTTTCGGTCTGTCCGGCGCATCCCGCAACAACATTCCGAACGCATCCGCCAAGTCCTTTTCCGTCACGTCTTCGCGCTCGGCATCCGGGTCCAGCCTGGGCTTCCGGCCATGTCTGCGGTTCATCCTCCTAGCTTCGCTTCGATGCGCGACCGGGTTTCCTTCGCGTTCAGTCTTCGCAGTCCGGTCAACGTGTAGATGTTGCTTTTCGCCCGGTTGC
>JAKZRQ010000261.1:0-9935 GCA_047518105.1 Pseudomonadales bacterium
GTTGCGCCAGCCATCGATAGGGTCCGTGAACGCTGGCAAGGCCCCGTCGGCGTGTATCCGGAGGTTCCCTACGTCGTGTCGCCGACGTGGCGAACAGAGGTGTCGCCCGCCCGGCTGGTGGCCGAGGCCAAGACCTGGGTAGGCCAGGGCGCTCGATTGATCGGCGGCTGCTGCGGAACTACGCCGGAGCACATCGCGGCGTTGGCCGTGTGGCTTCGTTCGGGAGCAGGCTGACCGCGTTCGGCGTGCGAATGACATTCCAATTCGCGGGAGGCGGTCGTCGGCGAGTCACGTCTCGCGAACGCCGGCGTGCGCTGTGCGCACTCGATCACCCGGTCGTCGGAAGATTCCCCGTTGGGCCGCTCGAGTTGGATGGTTGGCGGGGTAGAGCGGCTCGCTGACGGCTAGCGGCTAGACGAAGAGTTTGATGGCCGTGAACAACAACCCAGCGGTGGCGACCAGGGCGATCAGCATCCGGTTGACGGCCCCGCCAACCGCAGCGTCGATCTTGGCTTCCAGTTCGGCCTTGGCGGCGTCGATCTTGGCTCCCAGGGCATCGATCTTGGCTTCCAGTTTCGTTTCGACGTTGCCGAGGTCGGCCTTCGTCGCGGACTGCTCAATCCGCGGGCGCGCGCGCGCGATGGCGCCAACGATGGCCTTGGCGTGGCTCGCCGGAATACCGGCGGCTTCCAAGTCGGCAGCGGTTTGCAGAGTGTCGAGGGCGAAGGGTCATGCCGCGTTCCTCCATCGGTACTTCAGCCTACCCGCAACGCGACTCGGTTGTCCATTGGACGTCTTGTCCCACGGACGTCATGGCGCACGGAAATCGTGAAGTTCCTGCGGATGGCGGACTAGGCCGTCGACGACCTCCATTGGATCTTGACGAAGAGTCCGCCGGCACGCGGAAAATGTCGGCCATGGACCGACACACTTGGCAAGGGGTCACTCGCCGAATTTCGCGATTGACCCGGACCCCGTCAACTCCCGCCGATCACCACTTCCCGTCCCCCGTTCTCCGCCGACCGGTACAAGCCGTCGAGCATCCGCTGCACGGCCAGGCCGTCCTCGGCGGGCGACAGCGTGGGCGTGTCGTACAGGCAGTGGTCGACGAAGTTGTTCATCTTGCGGGCGAACATGCCGTCGAAACCCGCGTTCGGCAGCCAGGCCGGGGTCTTGTCCACCATGTGGCCGTGCTCGTCGGTAAAGATGCGTGGCGGGTTCCAGCTTGCACCGCCGGCATCGCCCATGAGTTCGAAGTTCCAGTCGTCCTTCTCGATGTGGGCGGCAAACGCGGCCTCGATGTGGGCCACGGCGCCGTTGGCGAACCGGATGCGCCCGACCGCGAGGTCCTCGACGGTGTAGGTCTTGTAGTCCCAACCCTTCCAGGCCGACTCGACGCGGTCCGAGGGCTTGTCGCCGATGTAGGTGAACATGTCCGCCGTCGCACTTGCCGGCTCGGGCGAACCCATCGCGTAGTGGGTCATCTCGAGGACGTGGACGCCGATGTCGATGAGCGGGCCACCGCCCTGCAAGTCCTTGCGGCCGAACACGCCCCAGTTGGGAATGCCGCGGCGGCGCAATGCCCTGATCCTAGCGTAGAGAATGTTGCCGAACTCGCCGGCGTCGTATGCCTTGCGGAGATACTGGGTGCGGGGGTTGTAGCGGTATTGGAACGCGATGCAGAGCTTGCGGTCGGTCTCGCGGGCGGCGGCGACCATGCGCTCGCCCGCCTCGGCGGAATGCGCCAAGGGCTTCTCGCAGAGCACGTGGCATCCGGCGTTCAGGGCGTCGATGGTGGGTGCTTCGTGGAGTTTGTTCGGCGTACAGACGGAGACGGCGTCCAGGTCTTCGGCGGCGAGCATCTTGTTCCAGTCCGAGTACATCCCGTTGATGCCGAACTGCTCGCGGTGGCGATCCATGCCGGCTTCGTCGATGTCGGCCATGGCGACCATCTCGACATCGTCGCGTCGCGCAAGGTCGCGCATGTGGGCACCCGCGATGCCGCCGGCGCCAATGAACCCGTAGCGCAGTTTGTCCTGCGGCATTGTCACGCTCTCAACCGGGGGCAGGCCTTAGCCTACCGTATGCAGTACGGGTAGGGTTGACCGGTTGCCCGCTATCGAGGTTCGTACACGAATGATCGTCACGACCGGATCGATGTTGTTTCGCCGCTCACGCTTGAGGGCGGTCGACCGGTCAAGAGGCAGGGGATGGCGGCGCCACCGGCCGTGCGTTGGCGAGCAGCTCAGCGCATCCCGCGAAAGCACGCGCGCAGTTCCGCGACGAAGATCTCGGGCTGTTCGAAGGCGGCGAAGTGGCCGCCTTTGTCCAATTCGTTCCAGTAGACGATGTTGGCGTAGCGGCTTTCAGCCCAGCTTCGCGGCGTCGGCACGATTTCCTTCGGGAAGATGCTGCAACCGGTAGGCAGCTCGACCGTGTTGTCGCCGCCGCTGCCGAAGGCGCGGTTGAAGCTCTCCCAGTACAGCCGCGCCGATGACGCGCCGGTGGCGGTCAGCCAATAGAACATGACGTTGTCGATCAATTCCTCGCGGCTGACGGCGTTTTCGGGATGCCCGTCGCAATCGGTCCACTCCAGGAATTTCTCGATCACCCACGCGGCCTGTCCCATGGGCGAGTCCACTAGGCCGTAACCCAGGGTCTGCGGACGCGTGCTCTGCTGCTTGGAGTAGCCCGCGCCCCACTCCTGGTAGTAGCGTCCGCCGGCGAGGGCGGCCCGGTCGCGTTCGGTCGGGTTTTCGCGCGCCTCGGGGGTCGGTCCGACGCTCGGCATGTTGACATGGATGCCCGCGCAACGACCGCGGTTCTGCATCGCGATGGCGGTGGTCACGGCGGCGCCCCAGTCTCCTCCCTGGGCGAAATAGCGGTGGTAGCCGAGCCTCGCCATCAGTTCATCCCAAGCCTCGGCGATCTTGCCGACACCCCAACCGGTAGCGGTCGGTTTGCCAGAGAAGCCGTAGCCCGGGAGGGAGGGGCAGACGACATGGAATGCGTCGGCGGCGTTGCCGCCGTGCGCCGCCGGGTCCGCCAACGGTTCGATGACCCTGTGGAATTCGACCACGGAGCCGGGCCAGCCGTGGGTCAGCACCATGGGTACGGCGTCGGGGTTCGGGCTCGGCCGATGGATGAAGTGGATGCCGAGACCGTCGATCTCGGTGAGGTACTGCGGGAAGCGGTTGAAATACGCCTCCCGCGACCGCCAGTCGTATTCGTTCAGCCAGTATTCGGCGAGTTCCCGGGCGTAGGCCAGGGGAACGCCTTGGTTCCAATCGAGTTCGTCCCGTGCGGTGGTCTCCGCATCCGGCCAGCGCGTCCGGCGCAAGCGCTCCTGGAGGTCGTCCAGCACCCCATCGGCGATGTCGATTGTGAATTCGCGGATCTGGCTCATCTCGTCCTCCACCTTGGGATCCCGAAAGAATATCAGTCTCCCGAAGCAGTCACCGTACTGGCTGACTGGTTGCACACGCAAACTCATGGCGGCACATCCTGGGCTTACGCTGCGTCATGGCAAGCTGAAGGGTCGGTCGATGATTCAAGGTACTTAATCGAGGCACAGGACGCTAGATTATCGAGCCAGCCCGAGCCACCGGCGCTCCTTCTTCATCAAAGCAGGATTGGGCGGTTCCCGGAAACTCGTCAATCAGTGCACGCTTGACCTTCGGATGCCCGTCGAAGATGACCAACCACACGGAGAAAAACCCGTAGCCTTTGGCAGCATGGAGTAGCAGTTCGAGCGCTTCATCCGATCCGCCGAGCTTTTCGAAGTCATCGAGGCACTTTGCCGCCGCACTCCAGATTTGCTCCCTTTGCTGCCAACGTTCGTCCCGTTTGGTTGGTTTGGGACCTCCCTTCCAGTCATGTCTGTCAAGTCCGACAAGCTCGATCAACGCCTGCGCACGTAGACGGACGTCTGACTTCAGTCCTGGGGCGGCTTCAACGAAGCCACCTGGCAAATACGCCAGCGCGAGAAACGTGTTGTGTCTGTCCGGCCACAAGACATCGTTGTCGGCGACGTCGGCTTTGCCCTTGACCGAGTTGCAGGTCACACATGCAAGGAGGAAGTTGTTCCAGTCCAACACCAGATGCGGATGGCAGGACTTCGGTGCCATGTGTTCCACCGCCAAACTGGCCGGCAAACGTCTTTCGCAATAGCTGCAATAGACTCCCAGTCGCGCTTCCAGGTCACCAATCGCTTGTCCGTAAATCGTGTATTCCCGGGGTGGCGCACCACGATCAATGGGTCTCACTTCCTCTTCCTTTCTTCGCCTTCTTCGCGAGCGTTTCCAGTTCCAGGATCGCGTCGAGGCCTGGGTTTGCCGAATACCGCTTGGCCGCCACCCGGTAGGCTCGTCTTGCCTCCTTCAGTTCCTCTGTCTCCTCTTCACCAGATGTACCTCGCAGGGCCGTGACATATCTGTCGGTGGCTGCGGCTATTTCTTGTGCCTTTAGACTCTGTTGCGGAACAGGGACGTTCTGAATTTCCTCCGCGATGTCCTCCACAGATCGGTTTGCGTACTCCACCAACGGTGGTCCCGATGGATCCAGTGTCCGCAATTCCCCTGGCTCCAAGGATTGAATGATGAAGGGGGAATGTGACGTGCCCACAAACTGGATGCCGGGGAAGGTCTCCTTCAAGTTCCGCACCACTTGCCTCTGCCACTTGGGATGTAGATGCACATCTATTTCGTCGATCAACACGAGTCCCGGTGTCCGTAGCAACACTTCCGGCAGAGCGCCGTCGCCTTCGTCCAAGTGGTCGGCAGTGACGAGATGAGCATTCTGCGATACGGCCTTGATGGCGATGTCGCCGATCAAGGCAACCATCATCCGCTGGCCGGCGCTCAGATTGGAGAAGGGCTGGGCTTCGCTATTGATGGACAGCACGATCTCTCGGCGGTCTCCATCGAACCAAAGATCGTCTGCGCCGGGTAAGCAGCCGAGAATGGCTTGCTTGATGGCTTGATACCCCAGCCTCCCAGCGTCCGCGGTGTTCCGCGAAGGCTATCGCTTCTCGCTCAAACCAGAGTTGCAGGTCGGTCAGGCGAATCCGTTCCTCGAAGCAGTCGTAAAACGCCTCCCAGCGGCGGGCGGGGCCATTCGCCTTCGTGCTCCTAGAGCGTCGGTCTCGAGATGGGAGCCACGCGCGGCCCGCACCGTAGTAGGCGGTGACGGGGCTCAGGATGGGCTCGCCTGCGCGAGCCCGCGAATAGTGCTCGTCAATGATCTTCTGCGCTTCACTTGCGTCGGTATTGGTGGTCCTTGATCCTGCCTGGCGGATTTGTCGCTGCCATCGGACCTGTTGACCGGAGATTTCTCACTCTGCCGTAATCGATACGGGTTTGAGTTCGAGGAACTGAGATCGGTCGCCCTCGTGCGTCAGCGCGAGACGAATTTCCCTTGGGCGGATGCTCCTCCCACTGTTGACCAGCGCGGAGTCCGGTGGCTTGGCCAGCCAAGTGCCGGCCGCCACTGCCAAGGCATCCAGCACCGTCGTCTTGCCGGCGCCGTTGTCGCCGACGAGGAGAGTAAATTGGGGATGCAACTCCAACGTGAGATCTTCGAAACACTTGAAGTTCTGCATGCGGATACGACCGATTCTCATGGCTTGCTGTCCTCAACGGTTGGAGAGATAGCAACGACGCCTCTTGGAGCTGCGATCCATCTTCCGTGCACGCGCGGTTTGTTCGAATGGACCGACTCGAAGGGCGCTCCCCACAACGCAAGAGACGGAACGGCCGCGCCCCTTCGGACTTGACGTGAGCCTAGCGGATTGCCATCGGATGTCCAAGTCATGATCTTGTTCAGAAGCGGACTTCGCGGAGATGCCCACTCCTGGTAGCAACGTCCGTATCGGCGATGTCGATTGTGAATTCGCGGATCTGGCTCATCTCGTCCTCCACCTTGGGATGCCGAGAGAATATCAGTCTCCCGAAGCAGTCACCGCTGCCGACGGCCGCTGCAACTCGACGAACGTCCGGTAGGCTCCGTCGGGCTCTTGCATCAACGTGTCGTGGTTGCCGACATCGCGAACGCGTCCCTCCTCCAGGAACACGATCTTGTCGGCATGGCGGATGGTCGACAGGCGGTGGGCGATCACGACCACCAGGCGTTCTTTGGCGGTCGCGCGCAGCGCCTCGACGAGTTCGGTTTCGGTCTTGGGGTCCAGGGCGGCCGTCGGTTCGTCGAGGATCAGCACCCGCGCATCCCGAATCAGGCCGCGGGCGATGGACAGTCGCTGCTGCTGGCCGACGGACAACGTGTCGCCCGAATGGCCGAGGACGGTATCGATGCCTTCGGGCAGTTCGGCGATGAAATCGAGGCAGGCGGCATCGTCCAGCGCTTTGATCATCTGTGCCTCGGTGGCGTCTGGCTTGGCGAGCAGCAGGTTTTCGCGAATCGTCTCGGCCAGCAGCCGGTGCTCCTGGAAGACGTACGCGATCTGGCCGCGCAGGGCGTCGAGATCGATCTCGTTCACATCGTGTCCGTCCACCTGCACGCGTCCGGCGGATGCCTTGAGAAAGGCCGGGATCAGGTAGGCGAGGCTGGTCTTGCCCGCGCCGGTCGGGCCGACGATGGCGACGAGTTCGCCGACCCTGAAATCGAGGTCTATCCCGCTAAGGGCGCGGCGACCATCCGGGTAGACGAAGTCCACTTCACTCATCGTAACGCCACGCGTGATCGGACCGATGGCCGTACCGCCGGTACGATCGTCGTGGGAACGGTAGTCGATGAAGAAGAACACCCGGCGCAGCGCGGCAACAGGTCCTTGCAGCCCGATCCAGAACGCACCCGCGCCGACGGCGGTAAAGACGATCTCGAGGAAGATGCCAAACAGGGTCAAGAAGTCGCCGGGTGTCATTTCACCGTCGATGATCTTGTCGGAGACCAGCACCGTCACGTAGAGCCCGAGCACCACGACGACCGCGAGGCCGAGGACGACCAGGGTGATGACAACGGCCAGGGCGAAGCGTTCCCGAAGGAACGATTCCTCGCTCCGCTCCGCGAAACGTTTGACTTCCCGTGCGAGACCGCCAAGGCTCTGCACGGCGTAGATGTTGTCCATCGTCTCCTCCATGGCGTTGGTCGTGGCCGCGCCGGCGGACCGCTTCGCCTGGCTGGTGCGTCGCACCAGCGCCGAGGCGGGGAGGGTGATGATCAGGGCCAGCGGGAAGGCGGACCAGGCGATCCACACCAGTTCGGGGGCGACTTCGCCATACGAGTACTGGAGGAGGGCGACGTTGACGACCGCCATCAGGGCGATGAAGAACGGTTCCATGGCCAGTTGGTAGCAGACCTCGGGAACCGAGGGCGCGTCGTAGAGCACCCGGTAGATGGAGTCGCCGATGCGCTGGTCGTCCAAGGTGGTCATCGGCAGGCGTGTCAGGCGTTCGAACAACCGCGTTCGCAGGGTATTGGCGAGCCGTTGGGTGAGGCGGACGTTGACCAGGCATTCGGCGATGCCCGACAGTCCGCCGCCTTCGCTGCCGCCTCCGCTGATCTGGTTTTCGGCTTGGGTCGCCGCGTCGGACCCTTCGTACAGCTCTGCGCGGGTTTCGCCTGCGCGCGTCCCGAAGACAAGCAGCATGACGGCGTAGATTCCGGCGAATACGAGCATGATGTTCATCGGCGGCATGCCGTCGATGACGGTGATGATCGGGTTCATGAACGGCGGGTAGGGAATCTCGGTTTCCCCGAAGGGGCGTTGGAGCAGCACGTTGTCGGTGATGATCTTGCCGACCCAGGGAAGCAGCAGAGCGGGCCATACCAGACCCAGGCGCAGCAGGAACTTTGCCGCGAACAGCCCCTTGGCCTGACCGAGCAGTGTCAGCGAACGGCCGAGCAGGACGATCGCGCCTACGGAGGAGATATCCGTGTCGACGTCGAGGCGGTCGTCGAAGCGGAGTCGTCGTCGACGCGCTTCCTTGCCCACCGCAATGGGCTCGTCCGGGAGCTCCATGGCTTCGGTCTCGCTCACCCTATCGCTGCGCGAGCGCCATCTCGGCCTCGACGAAGTCGCGGTACCGACCGCCGAGCGTCATCAATTGATCGTGGCCGCCGAATTCCGCGATTCGACCGTCTTCGAGGAAGGCGATCTGGTCCGCATTGCGAACCGTCGACAGCCGATGCGTGATAAGAAAGACGACGCGATGGCGGCCCCACTCGGCGAGGTTGGCCATCAAGCGCGCTTCCGTCTGGGCGTCGAGCGAAGCGGTCGGTTCGTCCAGGATCAGAATCGGCGTGTCGCGGACGATTGCCCTGGCGATCGACAACCGCTGGCGCTGACCGGTGGATAGCTTCGCCCCGCGTTCGCCCAACTCGGTCTCGTAACCCTGTTCGAGGTCGCGAATGAACTCGTCGGCGCAGGCGACCCGGGCAGCGGCTTCGATGTCGCCGCGGGTCGCGTCTGCCGCCGTGTACCCGATATTGTCCGCGACGGTTCCGCGAACAGGATGTTCTTCTGCAGGGCGATGGCGGTGTTGGCGCGGATGTCGTCGATGCGCAGATCTCGGAGATCGATGCCCTGCAATTCAACCCGCCCGGTGTCGGGGTCGTGAAGTCGCAGCACAAGGGACATCAACGTCGACTTGCCCGCCCCTGTGGCGCCGAGCAGCGCCGTGACGGTACCGGCTTCGGCGCTGAAGTTCACGCCCTCGAGCACGGGCTTGTCCGGCTGATAGGCGAAGTGAAGATCGCGGAATGCGACCCTGGCGAGTGGTTCGGGGAACGACCGCGGGTCGACGGGATCGACGACATCCGGTTCGAGATCGAGCAGGTGGAACGCCCGGTCGAGACCGATGAACAGGTCTTGCGCCATGCACCAGACCCGCACCAGGCCGTAGCCTGAGCCCAAGGTCTCGTTGGTTTGGCCGCGTGCGGTGTTGAATGCGCCGATGTTCCACACCGTGAACCCGATATAGCCGGCCACCAGCGCGCCGAGGTAGGTTTCGGCTTCGACGACCACCCAGCCCGCGAGCACATACTCCGTCGTGATCAACGCGGCACCCCCGATGGTCATCACCAAAGCACTCAGCAACACCATCTCCAGGCGTAGCAGGAAGGCGGCATCCAACGCGCGGTGCGAGTCGCGGTCGAAGCGTTCGAGGACACGGTGTTCCGCGCGGTTGGCCTTGACGATCTTGACCACCGAGAACGCTTGTTGAAGACGCGAGGTCAACTGGCTGTTGGCCACCCGGTTCGCCCGGGCCCGCCGTCGGACCCGGGGCGTGAACTTGACCGTCAGCCAGACCATGGGTACGGCCATCAAGATCATACCCAGAGCGAGGTGCGGGCTGAAGAATGAGATGAACACGATGCCCGAAGCGAGCGCGTAGAGCATGGCCAACGGCCCGAGGATGGCCTCGTCGATCAGGTTCACGATCATCGCGCTGTCCTGGTAGACGCGGAACACGGCATCCCCTACCTGGGCGTGGTCGTGGTACTTCAGCGACAGGTGTTCGGCCCGTTCGATCATCGCCACGCGCAGGTTCTGGTTGATCCTGTGCTTTACCCAGGTCTGGTAGTAGGGCAGCGCCGCCAACGAGGCGAGGCCGACCAACGCCCCCACGCCAAACCAGACCACCATCCGGTTGCGGACCGTCTTGCGTTGCTCCGCGGTCATCAGGGGCTCGTCTTCGGTGCCGTTGGCGACGTATTCGCCGTCCAAGCGCAGAAGGTCCGCCTGGAACGCTTCTATCCGCTCGCCGACCAGAATCTTGTTCATGAAGACGTCGGTGGCGAGGACGGTCAGGCCAAGCCAGAAGACCCCGGATACGATCCCGATCAAGGCCAGCGCGATGACGTGCTTCAGTACCGGACGGATGAAGGGCCAGGTACGCCAGACCAGCCGAAGCAGGGCCTTGCCGTCGAGCGCGGGCGGCGGCGACTCCTCGCCCGCCTTGAAGGCAGACAGCAGTTCG
>JAKZRQ010000262.1:0-3471 GCA_047518105.1 Pseudomonadales bacterium
AGCATAGCGGGGCCTACGGTTGAGGGAGCACGTGCGCGCACGGCCCGTGTGTACACGGGGCCAAAAGACCCGCGAGGGCGCGGCCAATGCAGTCCGCCATCGGCACGATCATCGACATCGCGGTCAAACTAGTGAAACCCAAGAGCCTTTTGACGCTGACAAGCGGCCTGGTGAGAAATGCGGGCTAGGCCCTTTCGCGACACCTAGGCCACCTAGGAAGGAAGCACCGGTGCTCTATTTCCTGTTCGCAACAGGCTCTCCCGAGAGCCTCCGTCCCCGTTTCCCGGATGCCGTTCGATGGTTCGGTGACACGTTGCCCCTCGAACCTCGCCCATTCATCTCGCGCATTTCCGATGATGGCCGTTGGTTCGTCGTGGCTTGCGGTGCACCTGATCCGTTGTTTCGCAACCGAGCGCGAGTTACCGCCAGAGGTGCCCTCGCCATCAATGGCCCCGCCCTACGCTTGGTCGGCAACGAAGACCGCTATGGCGACGAAATGCTCGATCGAGAATTTGAAGCAGCCGAGAGTCGAGGAATTGGTCACCTATTCCACGATCTCGCGGGTTCGTATGCCGTTGGGTCCATTACCGAGAGAGAGGGAATGGTGGCCTTTTCGTCCCAAGACGGCATGTATCCGGTCTATCACGCTGTTGGCGAGGGATATTGCGCAGTGTCGAATCGCGCCACGACGCTCGCCAAGCTAACGGAGGCGAGTCCCAATATCAACGCGTTGGCTTGGCTGGTGGCGGCGGGGAATGTCTTCGGGCCCGAGACGGCATTCAGAGGCGTAGACAAAGTTGAGCCGGGCGAGTTCGTTGCGGCGCCGCTAGGGACAAGGTCCCTAGTGAGGCAACGATTCTCGACGACAATTTGGCCTGACACGAATCAAACGACAATCGAAGAGGACCTAAGTCCCGATGATTGGGACGATGTAACGAACACCTTACTGAAGAATATCCACGCCACCAGCGACGATCGGCGAACTGCGAAGATCAATCTAGGTCTCACCGGCGGGAAGGACTCGCGCCTCGTCCTTGCGCTCGCCTCGGCTGCCGGAATGTCGAGCCAACTTCGGATCTTTACGACGGGGATTCCATCCTGGGGAGACCCCATGATTGCTGCGGAGGTTTGCCGCACGTTGGGTGTTCCGCACGAACTCAGGGAACCAAAACAAGTAGGTGGCCAAGTACCCACGAAGCCATGGTCGCATCTTCTGGCGCATGTTTCGCGATATGAAGGCCTTGTATCTCCATGGGACGGCGTTGGGCCCCAAGTGATTAGGGGCTCCTCGGTAAAATTCGATGGATTCGGAGGGGAACTATTTCGCGGTAGCCACGCAGCGCAGTTCAAGAGGCATCTGCCGAGAACTGTAGACGGTATGCAACATGCTTTCATCGACTACCATCAGCGTTTCGATCCGGCGGGGGTTCTTAGGTCCGAGGTGGCGTATGAACTCATGAGCTGGCTATTCGAGTGGGTGTCGCAGACGTCGAAGTACGTAAGACTTGACACGTTGCCGGAGAAATTCTATGTGGACTACAGATTGGGTCATTGGAACGGACCGTTAGCACAAAATGTTCCAGGACAGGTTCGAATCTCTCCCTTGTTGGACGCGAATTGTGCGGCAAAGATACTAAGGCTGACGCCTGACGCGAGGCGGGTGGAGCGATTTCACTACGAAGTCATGCGTCGAACTGCACCGGAGATACTCCACATACCGTTCTACAACGATGCATGGAGTGGTCGCCTAGTAGAAACGCCCGGGAACACGTCTAGATCTGCGCCACATGGGAAGACGGAGGCAGCCAAGGGGTGGCAGTTCGACTTCGCGGAAACGCAGCGTGAGAATGTCGCGTGTCTATTGCGAAGGGCGGCGGATAGAGGCCTCGCGGAGATCGTCGATATTGGCACTGCTGTACAGTGGACGTTATCGGCAGATCCGAAAAGAGATGTTGTAGCCGTAAAGACCTTGCTCTCACTTGCGGCGACATCTTTGATGCTTCTAGATGAAGGACAGTCCGCCAGAGACATTGTCTATTGACTGAGAATCGCAGCTCCTAGTTGAGCGGAGTGCTCTCACTCTGTCTGCTACGTACTCGGCGCGCTTCCGGAAGACGTTCCCGCGACGCTGGTTTTGGGTTTGGTGGCAATCAATGAAATTGTAGGTCCAGCGTCATGATCGACGTTTACCCCCCCGACAGTTACTTTCGTGAATCCCAGTGTGTCTAGATAACCTAGAATATCGTCTTTCGCCAACCAATACGAAAAGGGACTACTTCCGCCCGAGAAGAGAATAGGTGGTCCGTCGGTACGAAATCCATAGGAACGGTAGTGATGAACACACCGATAACCGTCCACATCCCGCTCGACGTCTCGGCGGCTGTCAAAAAGCGGGTAACGTGAAGGATTGTTTGGGATCCGCTCATCGAAATAATGTGTCCAGATGTAGGCATGTGTGCAAATCCTTGCTACGGCCTTTAGCAACTTTAGGGGATCCAACTGATGATACAGAACGCCGCTCAGCCAACAAACGTCGTATGCCTCTGTAGTGCTTTCCACGTACGCTCGGATGTCTCCATGGAGGAATTTGGCTCGGATGCCGAGAGTCTCCTTGGCGATCAGGCACTTGAGGTAGTTGATGTTGCTTCCTTCCACGGCAGTGATTGGATGCGCGCCTAGCTGGGAAAGTCGATAAGTGTTGTAGGCTTCGTAGGGTCCCAATTCGAGAACGCTGCGGTGTTCCAGGCCGCCAAGTTCTCGCTCAACCCAAGTCACGCGGAAGTCGTTGAATCTCGATAACTTGCCCGCCACGATCCCGCTCTGCTGTGGAAATGCGCTACTCCAGGCGCCCTTGAAGATGTCCACGGCGGTCTGGCCACTCGGAACCGTGGTGCAATAGGATGAGTGGATGTTCTGATCCATGGGCCCGCTTGGTGATACGACCGTCCGGGAGACTACGCGCCTTGGTCGGGTGGCGTCAATTGGGACGCGTGTCGGCGACAAGATGAATTCACGCTGTGTCCTCGTGTGATGGCTCGACGGCGAAGGCGCACCGCCAGCCGGCCGAATCGCGGGTCCCCGTGATCCTGACAGTTGGGTGCATATCGAACGTAGGTGGGAGCACTTGCTGAACCGCTCGTATTCCGAGGCGCGCTCGCGTTGGATTCGGCCCCTTGCTTCATGCTCATTTAGCGTTGGACAAACAGACAAGATAGAGCTGGTGTTACCCCCTCGGAAGGTTTTGCTGTTAGCATATACATAGTCTGTTCTCGGGCGAAGCTCTCGGTACTCGAGATTGCGGCAAGTCTGGTGCGATCTGCGGGGTGCGTGCTTCGCCCGATCCCTCGGTTGTCCAGAGATTCGTTGAAGCCATGGTGTACGCTGACAAGGGTGAAGTAGACAAGATCCGGTCATCCGGGCTATTCGATGCACAGTGGTACGTGGCGAGGTACCCGGATGTGAAGGTCCTGA
>JAKZRQ010000263.1:0-3122 GCA_047518105.1 Pseudomonadales bacterium
TCGCTCCCGCCCTTGCCCGCTTCGAGTTCTTTTTCAACTACGAGCGTCCGCACACATCGCTCGCCTATCGGACCCCGAACGAGTACCTTGTCGCCCTGGAGGCTGCCTAGTCCCCAGTGCCAAAGGTATTGAGCCGGCACACCGGCGTCGAGTCCAGACGGAGCCGGATCCGGGCGAATGAACACTCGGCGCTGTCTGGCCTTGGTTGGTCTCGTGCATGCCTGCGCGGTCGCCGCGCACGACGCCCGGCCGAACACGGTGCGGATCGTCGAGACGGCGGCGTTGAGCTACGCCGTGTCGTGGAAGGTGCCGGACAGCCTGCCGGCGGATTCGTTGCCCTATCCGACGTTGCCGAAGGACTGCGACGCGATCCAGCCGCCGGTGTGGCGAGCGACCGGCGGCGCATACGTCGGCCAGCAGTCGTACCGTTGTCAGGGGAGCCTCGCCGGCAGGTCGGTCGGCATCGCGTATCCCGCCGTCAACCCTGCCCAGCGGACGATCTACAAGGTCGCCCTCGCAACGGGCGAGGAGCACTTGCGCATCCTGGGCCCCGCCGAGAGCGAGTGGATCGTTCCGAGAACCCCTACGCCGTTCGCGGTGGCGGTGCAGTACACCCGGCTCGGCATCGTGCACATCTGGATCGGTGTCGATCATCTCCTGTTCGTCGCCTGCCTGCTGTTCATCGCCCGCACGCCGCGCAGGTTGCTGCTGACCGTCACCGGCTTCACGGTCGCACACTCGATCACGCTGGCGTTGTCCGCCCTTGATCTCCTGCGTATTCCGACGCCCCCCGTCGAGGCGACGATCGCGCTGAGCGTCGTCTTCCTGGCTTGGGAGATTGCCCGGGCCGATCCGAACTCGCTCGCCCATCGCCTGCCGGTCGTGGTGTCGGTCGCCTTCGGTCTGCTGCACGGCTTCGGCTTCGCCACCGTGCTGCGCGAGGTCGGCTTGCCCCAGACCGAGTTGCCCATCGCCTTGTTGTTCTTCAATGTCGGCGTCGAGATCGGCCAGGTGCTGTTCGTGCTGGCACTGTTGGTGGGGATTGGGCTCCTACGTGCCACATTCGGCGGGCGAGTGTGGCGGGACGGGGGTCGGCTCGACATGCCGCGGCTGGCCATGCC
The DNA here is from genome assembly GCA_047518105.1 of Pseudomonadales bacterium. Lineage (GTDB taxonomy): Bacteria > Pseudomonadota > Gammaproteobacteria > Pseudomonadales > Azotimanducaceae > VXYL01. The sequence goes on from JAKZRQ010000263.1 coordinate 1,122, forward strand.
GGCGAGCTACGGCATCGGCGTTGTGGCCAGTTACTGGATGATCGAGCGGATTGTCGGCTTCTGGGGTTGAAGACCACGGAAATCACGGAATCCCAAGCGGAAACCGGGATAATCGGCCACGCACACCTAACGCGGGACGGATGGACGTGGATATCGTGGAAGTCGAGCCGGCGGAACGGCTCAAGACCTTGGTTGCCGACGATCCGAACGCGATCGACGCCTACCTGGCGACGCTTTCGGGCGCGGACGTGGTGCGGGCGATGTTCCGGCTCCAGTCCGAAGAGCGTCATGCCATCCTGTTGGCGGTGGCGCCGGAGACGGCGGCGGAATTCATCGAGGACGTCCCGGACGAGGTGGCCGCGGACCTGATCGAAGCCTTGCCCGCGGCGGAGGCGGCGTCAATCGTCACGGCGTTGCCGAGCCACGAACAGGCGGACGTGCTCGCGGAAATCGAGGATGCGGAGATGAACCGCATCCTCGGGGCGATGGCGCCCGAGTCGGCCCGCGAAGCCCGCGAGTTGCTGAGCTACCCGGCCGAATCCGCAGGCGGTCTGATGGTGCGGCAGTATCTGGCGTTTCCCGGTTCCGCCACGGCCCGGGAAGTCCTCGAGGAACTCACCTCCGGGGTTCGCGACCTGTCCCGCTACCTGCTCCAATACGCCTACGTGGTGGAGTCGGGCGGCATTCTCGCCGGTGTTGTCCGCACTCGCGACCTCGTTGCGGCGCCACCCGAGACCGCCATTGGCGACCTGATGAACCGACCAACGACGGTGAACGCGCAAGCGGACCTGGCGACGGTCGAGGCGTGTCTCGAAGAGGCCGAAGTGCTGTCGCTGCCGGTGACCGACGATGCGGGCACGATGCTTGGCGTCGTTGAACGGGCGCATGTCTCCCATGCGCTGGTCGAACGCGCCACCGACGACCACTTGAAGTCCCAGGGCATTGTCGGCGGCGAGGAGTTGCGCAGCATGCCACTGGCGCAGCGCTCCGGCAGGCGCCTCTCCTGGCTCTCGGTCAACATCGTCCTGAACATGATCTCGGTGAGCGTCATCGCGGCGTTCGAGGAGACGTTGACGGCGGTGATTGCGCTGGCCGTGTTGCTGCCGATCGTCTCGGACATGAGCGGCTGTTCCGGCAACCAGGCCGTCGCGGTGAGCATGCGCGAACTAACCTTGGGGGTGGTGAGCCCGCGGGATGCGTTCCGGGTCTGGTGGCAGGAAGCCAAGGTAGGCATCTTGAACGGCCTTGCACTCGGTACCCTTCTCGGCGCGGCGGCGTGGGCCTGGAAGGGCAATCCGGCCTTGGGCTTGGTGGTGGCGGTGGCGCTGGCGATCAACACGGTGGTAGCGGTCTCCATCGGCGGAACCGTGCCGTTGTTGTTGAAGCGCTTGGGGGCCGACCCCGCCGTGGCCTCCGGACCGGTGCTGACGACGGTGACCGACATGTGCGGTTTCTTTTTGGTTCTCGGCATTGCGACGCTGGCACTGTCGTGGCTGTAGGTGCACGGCGCCAAGGTTGAGATCGTCGTTGACGCCACAGGGCGGCTGAAGTAAACAAGGGGTCAGATGACCTATTGCCTCGCCATTCGTGTCGATGAAGGCCTCGTGTTCGCCTCCGATTCGCGTACCAACGCCGGAGCGGACCAGATCAGCACGTACAGCAAGATGGACCGGTTTGGGGGTGGCAGGGAGCGTACCCTGACGTTGTTGTCATCTGGCAACCTGGCCACCTGCCAGGGCGTTGTCACCAGGATCAAGCGCGACATTCGCTCCAGCGCGAGGGTCAACCTGATGAATGTCGAGGATCTGCAGGCGGCAGCGGAGTACGTGGGGAGCGCTAGCCCGCATTTCTCACCAGGGGCCGCGAGGGCCTCCGCGCGAAGCGCGGGCGGGCGCGGCCAGCGCAGTCCGCCATCGGCACGATCATCGACATCGCGGTCAAACAAGTGAAACCCAAGAGCTTTTTGACGCCGACAAGCGGCCTGGTGAGAAATGCGGGCTA
>JAKZRQ010000264.1:0-14693 GCA_047518105.1 Pseudomonadales bacterium
CATTAGCCGTCCCCGATGCAAGACAATAATTTCCCCCGTCCTCCTTGTCGAAAATACGATCGGCGGCCGGGCGGGGAAGTGGGACGGGTCAGGACTGGGCTAAAACGAATTTGTGTATCAACGATCCGCGTGATCCGTGCCGCCGGCATGGTATAGCCCTTGTTTATTCCATATAAATTTTATGTATTATAATTGTGAAATTTATATGGAATACATGTTTAGAGGGCTCCTATGTGGATACCATCGTCCAACTGCAAGAGCCGCCGCCGCGGATCGCGCTTTCGTCGCGTGGGATATCGCGCGGACGTGCTTTGCGATCGTTTCCGCGCAGCGGGGATGATGGCTTCCGGTGAGCGATTTGGTGTGATCCCATTTGCGCCGGCGGCTTTTCTGCGAACCGGCGCGCCGCCGTCACCACCTGAGAAAAGAGCAACACCGTGAGCGCAACTGCGAAAAAATCAACGGCCGTATCGAGATTGGTCGCCGATTTGAGGTCGCTGGGTGGCCTGAAAAATGTCGACATAGCCAATATCGTGGGCGTATCGCCTCCGACCGTGCATCGGTGGAGCAAGGGCGATGGCACGCCTACCATCGAGAAGCAGCAGGTCATCGCGGAGCTTCGCTGGGTTGCGGAGCGTCTGTCGGATTTCTACGAACCCGACGAAGCGCGGCTTTGGCTGCAAACCGGCCATCCGCAGCTGAAGGGCCGGAAGCCCTATGACCTGATCAACCAGGGGCGCACTGCGGAGGTTCTGGAAATCCTCGATCGGCTCGACAGCGGGGTCTATCTGTAGGTGCCGGGCGCGCGCGCCAGCCACGACGATCGTCTGCTCGATGCACTCGCAAGCCTTCCCGAGACGACCTTTGCAGCAACGATCTGGCGCGTCGTCAACGCCATGCGGTCGCCTGTCGACGGCTCTCGCGGTTCCGGCCGCTGGAATATCCGGACCAGCGAAGTCCTCTATTGCTCGCTGGAGGCAGACGGCGCCCTGGCGGAAATTCATTACCAGATCAACCGCGGGAACACGATCTTCCCCAGCCGTTTGACCCACGTGCTTTACGAGGTGCGGGTCGAGCTCCCAAAGTTACTCGATTTGTCGAATCCGGGCGTGCTGACATCGCTGGGCATCGATAGGGACCGATACCAGGAAATCCTCTACTCGCATACCCAGCGTGTCGGCGAAGCGGCCGGCTTCTTAGGATTCGAAGGGATAATTGTTCCCAATGCCCGCCACCGGAGCAACAACCTCGTGATCTTCATCGAAAATGTCGACCTGGACTCGTTCGTGATCGGAGATTCGACGGAGGTCGACTGGCAGACCTGGAGAACAGCCAAAGGGCTAATCTAAGGACGTCCGAGCCGGGTCTCACAATGAAACATTATGTGCGCCTTACCGGCACTTCCCAACCGCATCTTCGCTCAGGACCTTTATCAGGTGGGCGCGATAAGCCGCGCTGCCGTGGAGGTCGGTCGTCAGGTCCTCGGACGGGACTGTGAGGGCCTCTAGCGCCGCCGGCGTGAAATCCTTGGCGAGCGCTTCTTCGAATGCCTTGAGGCGGAAGACGCAAGCGCCGGCACCAGTCACCGCTAGGCGCACAGATCCGTCGGGAAACTGGGCCAGGAAGACGCCGACGATGGAGAAGCGCGACGCCGGGTTGGGGAATTTCTTGTAGGACGCGCGGGCCGGGATCGGGAAGCGGATTTCGGTGATCAGCTCGTTTGGGGCGAGCGCGGTTTCGAACAGCCCGGTGAAGAAATCGTCGGCCTGGATGGTTCGTGTCGGGGTGACCACCTCGGCGCCGAGGGCCAAGACGGCGGCGGGGTAGCAGGCTGCGGGGTCGTTGTTGGCGAGGCTGCCGCCGATGGTGCCTCGGTTTCTGACCAAGGGGTCGCCGATGCCGGCGGCCAAGGTCGTGAGCGCGGGGATGGCGGCGACGACTTGCGCGCTGGCGGCGACGGTGGCGTGGCGGGTCATGGCCTTGATGATCAGGCGGTTGTTTTCCACGCGGATGCCGGCCAGGCCGTCGATGGCGGCCAGGTCGACCAGGTCGGTCGGGGCGGCCAGGCGGTGTTTCATCACCGGGATCAGGCTCATTCCGCCGGCCAGCGGGCGGGCGTCCTGGCCGGCATTGGCCAGGATGTCGGTGGCGGCCTCCAGGCTTGTCGGGCGGTGATAGGTGTAGGGGTACATCGGCTCAGGCCCGCACTGCCTGGTCCGCCGCCGCGGCGAGGATGGCGGTGACGATGTTCTGGTAGCCGGTGCAGCGGCAGATGTTGCCTTCCAGGCCCGTGCGCACCGCTTCCTCATCGAGGTCCGGATGCCGCGCGATCATCTCCAGCGCCGACATGATCATGCCTGGTGTGCAGAAGCCGCATTGCAGCGCGTGGTGCTGCTTGAACGCGGCTTGCAGCGGGCTCAGGCCGTCTTCGGGCGAGACGCCCTCGATAGTGGTCACACGGTGGCCGGACGCCTGGGCCGCGAAGACGGTGCAGGATTTTACCGCCGCGCCGTCGAGGTGGATCGTACACGCCCCGCATTGAGAGGTGTCGCAGCCGACATGGGTGCCGGTGAGCTTCGCCTCGCGGCGGATGAACTCGACCAGCAGCGTTCGGGAATCGACGTATGCCGCGTAGTCGCGGCCGTTGATGGTGAGGCTCACCGGGATCTGCCCGGTCATCGCACGACGGCGTCTTGCAGGGCCTGCCACACCGAATGCGCGGTGATCGGCAGCTTGACGTGGCGCACGCCGAGATCCCACAGCGCATCGACGACGGCGTTGCCGATGGCCGCCGGCGCACCGATGGTGCCGGTCTCGCTGCCGCCCTTCACGCCAAGCGGGTTGGACGGCGCCAGCGTCTCGTGAAACGTCATCGCGACCGGCGGCATGTCGGACGCGCGCGGCAGCGCGTAGTCCATCAAGGTGCCGGAAAACAACTGACCCGCCCCTGCTTGGTCGTAGACCACGTGTTCCATCACCGCCTGGCCGATGCCTTGGGCGAGCCCGCCGACGACCTGGCCCTCGACGATCATCGGGTTGACGATCCGCCCGCAATCATCGGAGGTGAAATACTTCTGCAAGGTAACCTTGCCCGAGCGCGGCTCGACGATGAGGCTGACCAGATGCATCGCCTGGGGGTCGTTGGTATCGGGCGGCTCGTAGAACACGGTGGCCTCGAGCCCCGGCTCCATCGAGCCGTCGGCCGGGATCAGCGCGCCTTGATAGGCCGCATCGGCGACCTCGGCGAAGCCGATATGCCGGTCGGTGCCGCGCACGGTGAACACCGCGGCCGCGTAGTCGAGATCTTCGGTCGCACATTCCAGGATGTGGGCGGCGAGCCTCGTCGCCTTTTCGATCACCCGGTCGCACCCGGTCATGATCGCCGGCCCGCCGACCGACAGCGAGCGCGAGCCCCAGGTGCCGTTGCCAAACGGCACCGATTCGGTATCGCCCTCGACCAAGGCGATGTCCTCGATGGGAAGTCCCAGCCGGTCGGCGGCGACCTGGCAGAACGTGGTGTCGTGGCCCTGGCCGTGGCTGTGCGAGCCGGTGACCACGGTTACCGAGCCGGTCACGTCCACCCGCACTTCGCCGACTTCGAACAGCCCCACGCCCGCACCGAGGGAAATCGCCACCTGCGAGGGGGCGAGGCCACAGGCTTCGATGTAGCAGGAGAAGCCGATGCCGCGTTTCTTGCCCGCGGCTTCGGAAGCCGACCGGCGTGCCGGGAAGCCGGCGTAGTCGGCGTGCGCCAGGGCCTTGTCGAGACTCGCCTCGTAGTCGCCGGTGTCGTAGGTCAAGGCGACCGGCGTGTCGTACGGGAAGTCGCCGGGCTGGATGAAGTTCCGGCGGCGGAGTTCCGCCGGATCGATGCCCATTTCCCGGGCGGCGGTCTCCACGCAGCGCTCGACCACGAAAGTCGCCTCCGGCCGGCCGGCGCCGCGGTAGGCGTCCACCGGGGCCGTGTTGGTGAACAGGGACTGCACCTCCACGTAGATCGCCGGAGTCTTGTACTGTCCCGCCATCAACGTGCCGTAGAGATAGCTGGGCACCGCAGAGGCGAAGATGGAGAGATAGGCGCCCATGTTGGCTTTGGTCTTGACCTTCAGGCCCAGGAACGTGCCGTCTTCCGCCAGGGCCAGTTGGGCGTTGGTGACGTGGTCGCGACCGTGGGCGTCCGCCAGGAAGGACTCGGACCGCTCCGCCCGCCATTTCACCGGCCGGCGCACCTTGCCCGCTGCCCAGATGACCGCGGTTTCCTCCGCGTAGATGAAGATCTTGGAACCGAAACCGCCGCCCACGTCCGGCGAGATCACCCTAAGGCGCGCCTCCGAAGCGACGTTGACGAACGCCGCCAGCACCAGGCGTTCGAGGTGCGGGTTCTGGGAGGTGGTGTGAAGCGTGTAGGTGCCCGCCGCCGCATCGTATTCGCCAAGGGCCGCCCGGGGCTCGATGGCGTTCGGGATCAGGCGGTTGTTGACGATGTCCACGGAGGTCACGTGATGGGCGTTCTCGAACGCCGCGTCCGTCGCCGCCTTGTCGCCAAGTTCCCAGTCGTAGGTCTGGTTGTTGGGCACCGACTCGTAGATCTGATCCGCCGATGCGGCGGTTGCGAGATCCACCACTGCGGTCAATACCTCGAAGTCGGCGTCCACCGCTTCGGCACCGTTCTTGGCCGCTTCCAGGGTCTCGCCGAGAACCACCGCGTAGGGTTCGCCGACGTAGTTCACCCGTTCGATGGCGATGGGCGGATGCGGCGGCGAGATCATGTCCGAGCCGTCCTTCGACTTCACCATCCAGCCGCAGGGCAGGTCGCCGATGGCGTCCGCGGCCAAGTCCGCACCGGTGAAGACCGCGACGACGCCTTCGGTCGCTGCCGCCCGGGCGGTGTCGATTCCGTTGATCCTGGCGCGCGGATAGGGCGACCGGGCGAAGACCGCGTAGGTCTGCCCGGAGGCGTTGATGTCGTCGGTATAACGACCCGCGCCGGTGATGAAGCGGGCGTCCTCTTTGCGTTTGACCGAGGCGCCTATGCCTGTTTCGGATGCCATGGCTGTCCTCCCCCTACATGCTCGACTGCGCGGCGAGTACCGCTTTGACGATGTTGTGGTACCCGGTGCAGCGGCACAGGTTCCCTTCGAGTCCGTCGCGAACCGCCTTCTCGTCCAGCGAGCCGCCGCCCTTCTGCACCAGGTCGATGGCGCTCATGATCATGCCCGGCGTGCAGAAGCCGCACTGCAGGGCGTGGTTTTCGCGGAACGCCGCCTGCATGGGATGCAGGTCGTCCGGCGTGCCGATGCCTTCGATGGTGGTCACCTCGGCCCCGTTCGCCTGCCCGGCCAGCACCGTGCAGGATTTGACCGCGCCCGCGGGCGCGCCAGTGCCCTTCATGTGCACCACGCAGGCGCCGCACTGGCTGGTATCGCAGCCGACGTGTGTGCCGGTGAGTCCGAGCGACTCCCGCAGCACATCCACCAGCAAGGCGTTGCCCGGTACGTCGACGGTCTTGACCGCGCCGTTCACCGTGAGTGTGATTTCCACTTTTCCATGCCCTCCGAAATTCCTAAGGGGTTATTGCGATTACAACCGTTAGTCCGTGGCAAAGTCCACCGCGAACCGCTCAAAGAAGCGCGATGCCATCTTGCGGGCAGCGGCGTCCACCAAGCGAGAGCCGATCTGCGCCAACTTGCCGCCGATGTTGCCGTTCATCTTGTATTTGAGCAGCGTTTCGGCACCGTCGTCCCCCGCAACGTCCTCGAGCTTGACCACGGCCCCGCCCGTGGCGAAGCCGGCGGCACCGCTCTTGACCTCGACTTCGAGGCGGTAGCTCTCGGTTTCGACGACATCACGTAGCGCGATGGACGCCTTGAAGGTCGCCTTGACCGGCCCCACCTTGGCGCCGACCTCGGCTTCGAACTCGCCATCGCCGACGGGGGTCATGGACCTGCAGCCGTCGAGGCAGCGCGCGAGTACCTCGGGATCGTTCAGCGCCCGCCAAACGCGCTCCCTCGGTTGGGCAATACGGTATTCGCCGGTCTGCTCCAACGCCTTCCCCCATACGCGGCCAAGATTCGGGTCAACTCTCGCACAATCCATCGACAGGTGAAAGAACTAGGCAACCGGTCGTCTGATAGGCTTGCCATCCGGGCGAGAGAGACCATCGATGGCTGAAGTCGCGCATGCGCCGATGGTCGGTCGGGAACGGACGTCCCTTGACCAGGTTGAACTACATCTCGTACGGCGCGCCGGCGGCCCCGTTGGCAATGGCCGGTCTACCGCTTGCCGTCTATCTGCCGGTGATCTACGCGGACTCCGACGGCTTCGGGTTGTCGCTGGCGACGGTTGGCTTGTTGATCGCGTTGTCGAGGATCTCCGACGTGGTCACGGATCCGTTGATCGGCTACCTGTCGGACAAATGGAAGACCCGCTGGGGGCGTCGCAAGCCATGGGTGCTCGCCGGCACGCCGATCTTCGCGCTCGGGCTGTGGTTCCTGTTCATACCGCCCTTCGAGTTCAGCGACGTCACGGTGTTCGGCGCCACCTTCTCCAACGGCTACATCTGGCTGGTCGTCATGCTCACGGTCTTCTTCATCGGCTCGACCATCAAGGACCTCCCGTTCTCTGCCTACTGGGGCTTCGATTCGCTCGCCGCGCCGCGCGAGACGACCAACACCGAGTATTCGTTGCTGATGCTCGCCTGCACCTACTCGGTGATCCCGGCGTTGTTCAAGTTCGTCGGCATGCCCTTCTTGTGGATCTACCCGCTGACCGAGGAAAAGCTCCACGACGTGCAGGCGGAGATCAACAAGCAGCACGGGATCGCGGGTGCCTGAAGCGAGCAACGCCCCACGTCGATCCTCAAGCGACGGATGGGAGGACGATCTCGCAAGTGGGGCCGTCGTTCCGGCGGATCCCTTGCGGCCCGCCGACAACCTCGTGTAAATCGAATGTGACGAATGCGCCGCTCGACGAGTCTGCTATACAGACAGCACAGACAACGCGACCGCCCTGCCGAGGAGCCGCCGAGTTCGACCCACCCCCGAAAACCCACCCCTGAAAACCCACCCCAAGAGGAACTCCCGATGGCGAAGAAGAGCGACATCGACCGCCCTGAGGATGCCGGCCCTGCTGGACCGAGTGTCTCTCCCGCTCCGGATTCCGACGATGCGCCGTCGGCGACATCACCGGCGCCCGGCAACACCTCCGAGACACTGTCCCGGCTTGCGGATTCCGCGCGCACCGAAGCCACGGGCATCTGGCGGCGTGCACAGCGTCTGTCGCTCCACGGCGCCCGTGTTACCCGCCCAATCGAGATCGCCCTGCGCGCCACCGGCCTCGTCGTGGCGGTGCTCGCGCCGCTGTGGCCCCTCTTCGGCTCCGACATCGACGGCGGGTGGGACTGGTTCCTTACTACGCTCGCGAACCTCGGCGTCGGCATTGCCCTGTTCGGCGCTGGCGAGACCATTCGCATGATCGCCGACATCCACGGTGTTCTGGTCCGCGAAACTGAACTCAACCGGGCACCCGTAGCGGAGGATGAGGCGTGAGCGAGCCTGGGCACGAATCCACCCTCCGCGACTTCTACCGCGAACTGCTGCCGGCCGAGGACGAACCGTCCGCGGACGACAGCGTGCGCCGGGTCGTCGACCGCGCGCGCGCCCAACTCGCCGCCCGCGACCTGCTGGGATTCGGCTTCACCGGCCTGGTCCGCGTAGTCCTCAGCCTCATCGTCGCAATCTCCAGACACTCGCACCGCCAGCGGGCGCGGCAGGCACCGCCCGCTCAACAGCCCCGCATCGACACAGGCGCCGAACGACATGCTTGATTCCATCGAAGACGTAGGGCATGGCGCACTGGTCGGCCTGACGGCCATGTGGAGCGAGGTGGCCGCCTTCGCACCGAACCTCCTTGGCGCGCTCTTCATCCTCGCCGTCGGCTACGTCGTCTCCAAGGTCGTGTCCGTCGTCGTGCGCCGCCTGCTGTCTGCCATCGGTTTCGATCGGCTTGCCGATAAGATCGGGATCGCCGAGCAGCTCCGCAGGATGAACATTGCCCGCCTGGCGAGCGGCATCTTCGCGCGCATCGTCTTCTGGATCCTCATGCTCGCGTTCCTCCTGTCCGCCTCCGAATCTCTCGGCCTCGAGCGTCTCTCGGCGACCATCGATAGTCTGGTCCAATACCTGCCGCGCGTGCTTGGCGCAATCCTCATTCTGTCCATCGGCCTGCTCGTCGCGACGTTCGCGCGCGACGCCGTACGGGCGGGCGCCGCCAACATCGGTTCCGAGCACGCCAATGCCATCGGTCAAGCCACCTACATCCTGCTCGCCGTCATCGCCGTCGCCCTCGCGGTCGGGCAGCTCGAGCTGGAGACAGTCCTGCTCACGGTCGCCGTGGGCGTCGTCATGACGGCAGCCGGCGCCGCTGCGGCCCTCGCGTTCGGCCTCGGCTCGCGCGAGGTCGCGGCGAACGTGCTCGCCAGCGCCTACCTGCGCGATGCGTTTCCGGAAGGCACCCGGATCGCCGTTGCGGGCGTCGAGGGCGAAGTAAAGGCCGTCGAGGCGCTCAGCACGGTCCTGGCCACCGCAGACGGCGAGACCAGCATCCCGAACATGACGCTGGTGCGCGAGACCGTGCACATCGCAACGGGCGGCGCCTAGGCGGCGTGGGCTCACACCGCCGCTGCCCGCCGCCGACCATCCGTGGATCGGGACGACGCCCAACTTGTCGCGCTCGCGCAGACCGAGTTGCCATACCGCACTGCCGCGTTCGAACGACTCGCCGCGCGCTACTATCCGCGTCTGCGCCGCCTGGCACACGCCATCACGGGCAGCAGGGACGACGCCGACACCGTCGCACAGGACACGATGCTCAGGGCGTTCCACGGACTTCCAGGACTCCGCGACCCCGCCAACTTCGACGCGTGGCTCCAGCGCACCCTCGTCAACACGGCGAACTCCCATCTAGCCGCGGAACGCCGCGAACGAGAGAAAGCCGAAGCATGGAGCGAAGGCGCTACGCCGGACCTGAACGACACCCTGGAAGCGCACACCGCTGCGCCCAACCCCCCCTCGTTCGATGCGCTGATCGACGGACTCGGCCTTCGCGAACGCACCATCCTCGCCTTCCGCCTGGTCGAGGAGCACGACTACCCGACCATCGCCGGCATCATGGGCATGAGCGAGAGCGCCGTGAAGATGGCCTACCGCCGTGCCATAGAGCGCCTGCGCCTCCGGCACCCGCACCTGCGTTGAGCACCGGCGACCGGGTTGGGGGGAGGATCCGTGCGGCTCAACGTCGTTGCATAACATGCGCGATCCAGCCATATTCAATACGTTACGGGCACCGCGTCGCCGCGTGGGCAATGCGGCCAATCACCCGCGAAGAGGGTACATTCGTCAACGTCCAATCCCCACAGCCCGAGCAGCTTCGGACCCGCACCCGGGAACGTCCCGCATCCATCGCGCGGTCCCATTTCGCACCGTCGACGTCGGGGCGATCCGACAGGCGGATCCGCGCAAGCGGCTTCCAATCGCATCCCGACGGCGTTCGCACGCCATGCGCGGCGGACCGGCGGCGGTAGCCGTGCCGAGATCCTCCGCAGCCCGAGCGGCACTCGGATGGCGCGAGTGGGCAAGACTGCCCGACATCGGCGTCCCCGCCATCCGGGTGAAGGTCGATACGGGCGCCCGGACTTCCGCCCTGAACGCCGGCGACATCGAACGGTTCGACCACGACGGGTGCGACTGGGTACGTTTCACGCTACGCCAGGACCGGCACCAGGCACGCGACATCGTCTGCGCAACGGCGGTCAAGGACGTACGCGTCGTCAAGGACTCGGGCGGCCACGCCGAGGAACGCTTCGTGATCGAAACCATCGTCGGGATCGGCGTCCGACCGGAAGCGTGGCCGATCGAGATCACGCTCGCGAACCGCGGCGGCATGGGTTTCTCGATGCTGCTCGGGCGGACCGCGCTCCGACGGAGGTTCGTGGTCGACCCCGCCCGCTCCTTCGTCGCCGGCATTCCGCGGACGACACAGCACAGGGAGACCACATCGTGAAGATCGCCATCCTGTCCCGCAGATCCAAGCTCTACTCCACGAGGCGCCTGCTCGAGGCCGCTGGCCAGCGAGGCCACGAAGTCAAGATCGTCGACACGCTACGGTGCTACATGAACATGGCCACCGCGAAACCGTCGATCCACTACCGCGGCGAACGGCTCGACGACTTCGACGCGGTGATCCCCCGTATCGGCGCATCCATCACCTTCTACGGCACCGCCGTGGTGCGGCAGTTCGAGATGATGGGGGTGTACGCCGTCAACGAGTCCGTCGCCATCGCGCGCTCGCGCGACAAGCTGCGCTCCATGCAGCTACTCGCGCGCCGAGACATCGGCTTGCCCGTCACGGGTTTCGCGCACACCGCGGACGACATACCGGACCTCATCAACATGGTCGGAGGCGCGCCCCTCGTCGTGAAGCTCCTCGAAGGAACACAGGGCGTGGGCGTCGTGCTCTGCGAGACCCGCAAGGCCGCCGAGAGCGTGATCGAGGCGTTCTTCGGCATCGACGTCGACATCATGGTGCAGGAGTACATCGCGGAGGCGGGCGGGGCCGACGTCCGCTGCTTCGTGATCGGCGACCGGGTGGTGGCGGCGATGCGCCGCCAGGCCAAGCCCGGCGAGTTCCGCTCGAACCTGCACCGCGGCGGATCCGCGAAGACCACGCGCATCTCGCCCGCCGAACGCCGCACTGCGGTGGCCGCCGCGCGCGCGATGGGACTCAACGTCGCCGGCGTTGACCTCATCCGCTCCAACCACGGACCGCTGGTGCTCGAGGTGAACAGCTCGCCGGGGCTCCAGGGCATCGAAGAGGCGTCGGATGTAGATGTCGCCGGCCTCGTGATCGAGTTCATCGAACGCCACGCCCGTCGCGGCAAGACCCGAACCCGTGGCTCGGGCTAAGGCGACCGGGCCGAAGCTGACCCTGGCGGGGGCGGACGCCGCAAGCGGCGCGGAGGTCGCGCGCCGCCGCGGGGCCACGCTGCAGGGTCCGTTCGAGATCGCCGGCCGGCGCGTGCGCCGGGGCGAGCGCGTGCAGTTCGAACTGCCGATCGCGCAGCTCTACACCCAGACCCCGCTCGACCTGGCCGTGGAGGTGATCCACGGCCGCTTGCAGGGCCCCGTCCTGTTGGTCTGCGCCGGCATCCACGGCGATGAGCTCAACGGCATCGAGATCATCCGCCGGTTGCGCACGCTGACCTCTCTGGACCGCCTGCGTGGAACACTGGTGCTCGTGCCCATCGTCAACCTGTTCGGCTTCCTGAGTCAGTCGCGCTACCTGCCGGACCGCCGCGACCTCAACCGTGGCTTTCCCGGCAGCCAGACGGGTTCCGTCGCGGCGCGAACGGCGAACGTCTTCTTCGGATCCGTCGTGACGCGCTGCACGCACGTCATCGACCTGCATACGGCCGCCGTCAATCGCGAGAATCTGCCCCAGATCCGGGCGGCCCTCGACCAGCCGGGCGTGGAGAAGATCGCGCGCGGCTTTGCCATTCCCGTCATCGTCAACTCCGGGCTCCTCGTCGGCAGCCTCCGCGCCGAGGCCAGCAGGATCGGCATCCCGGTCATCACCTACGAGGCCGGCGAAGCCCTGCGGCTCGACGAGAAGGCGATCGTCACGGGCGTCCGCGGCGTGGTAAACGTCATGCGCACGCTCGACATGCTGCCGGCCCGGCGCTCGCGTGCGATGCGCGCGGAGCCGTACGTCGCGAACGCGACGAGCTGGTTCCGATCTCCTGCCGACGGCCTTTTCCGGCCGCTGGCCCGTCTCGGCGCGCACGTCCACGAGGGCGAGACGCTGGGCGTCGTGTCCGCGCCGTTCTCGTCCGACGACACGGTGCTCGCCGCGCCGTTCGAGGGCATCGTGATCTGCGTCAACCGCCTGCCCCTCGTGAACGAGGGCGACGCCCTGTTCCATCTCGCGCGCTTCGGCGAGGTGTCGGACGTCGAGGGCGAGATCGCCTCCCACGACAGCGACGTCGCCGACGATCCGCTCTACGAAATCGAGTCCATCGACGACATTGACCATTGACGCCGCCCCAACACGCCGTCCTGCCCGCCGACAGGCGAGGGCCCCCGGGCGAGGCGCCGCTGCGGCCCCATTACGCGAGACCCGGACCAGCGAACCGGTCTCGCCGCTACGGCCTGGCACCCGCCGGGCAAGTTCCTCGATCGCGTCGCCATCGCGCTGCGGCGCACGGCCGTTCCTGAACGTCCACATCCCCTAGGAGATACCGACATGCTGGATTCCATCAACAACCTCGGCGAGGGGGCGTTCGCCTCCCTGCTGGCCACCTGGAGCGAAATCGCCGCCTTCCTGCCGAACCTCGCCGGCGCCCTGGTCATCCTCGTCCTCGGCTACGTCGTCGCGAAGGTCGCCTCGGCCGTGGTCCGCCGGCTCCTGGCCGTCGTCGGCTTCGACCGCCTGGGCGAGCGTACCGGGGTCGCAGACATGCTCAAGCACATCAACGTGGACAAGACCGCGAGCTACATCCTCGGTCGGATCGTGTTCTGGATCCTGATGCTAACGTTCCTGCTGTCCGCGTCCGAGTCGCTCGGGCTCGACCGCCTGTCGGCGACCATCAACAGCCTCGTGCAGTACCTGCCGCGGGTTCTCGGCGCGGTATTCATCCTGTCCATCGGCCTGTTCGCCGCCACCTTCGCCCGCGATGCGGTGCGCGGCGCCGCAGCCAACATCGGCTCGCGCCATGCCAATACGCTGGGCCAGACGACCTACGTGCTGCTCGCCGTGATCGCCGCCGCGCTGGCTGTCGGCCAGCTCGAAATCGAGACCGCGCTCCTCACGGTGGCCGTCGGCGTCGTGATCACGTCGGCGGGTATCGCCGCCGCGCTCGCCTTCGGGCTCGGATCGCGCGACATCGCCGGCAACGTGCTTGCCGGCACCTACGTCCGCGACAGCTATCCCCCCGGGACCCGGATCGAGGTCGACGGCATTGCCGGGGAGGTCAAGGCCGTGGAAGCCACCGGCACCGTGCTCGCCACGGCCGACGACGGCGAGGCCTGCGTGCCGAACATGAGGCTCCTGCACAGCGTCGTGTTGGTCGACCTGCCGCCCAGGGAGCCGGACGAGGACGCGACCGACGAACCCTGAGCGACCCACGGACGCTTCGGTCGAAGGACCACGAGATTCACATCGTGCTGGACAACTCCAGTCCCTCAACCCGCGCCCGCAGCCGCGCGTTCTCGTGGGGACAGCGCGGCAGGCTTGCATGACGCCAGCCTTGGGCTACCAGCGGGGATGGTCGGGGTGCCACGGCCTCATCCGTCCAGTTTGCCGATCTGTTCGTCAAGCCAGACAGCGAGCTCGTCATGGCCGCCGGATCGGGCCATGTCCGGCACGGTGCAACGCTCATCCGGATCGCCAACCATCCGTGACGGATCAGCGCCGGCCTCGATCATGTATTCCACAAGCCGACGATCACCATGGGTCGACACCGCTTGCGTAATCGGCAGCCAGCCTTGCGCGGTCCATGGCTGGTTCAGGACCCAAGGTTCCCTTGACACCAGTTCCCGCAACGCTTGAGGATTGTTGGTGTTCGCGTGGTACTGCGCCTGAAATATCAAGGCCAATTGGGGCATGGAGCGATCCTCGGGATTCTCGTTTGCGTACCATTCATGCGTTCGCGACGCGATGTCCTCCATCTCATCGAAGCGATTGGCGAGACACGCCTTTCGGAAGGCGGATAGCTCCGGCCATCGGGTTTCGTCGAAGTCCAGATTCATCCGCTACTCCGTGATCTGGCGGAAGGTCATCTGCAGCGGCTTCGCGTCAGACCCACCGACGGCCCAAGACGCGCCGGCACTGGCTGACCACGACACTCTCGATACGTTGGAGGGCCGGCCACGGGCCGTAGTGACCCTCGAACTCCGCCCGGACCGGGGCCAGATTGTCCCGCAATCGCTCGGCCATCGTCTCGAGGCGCCGTTCCAGGAAGCGCCACCTGATGCCGCACTCGCCGGCAAGCACCTGCCAGTGCGACGGGTTGACCTGTCCGGGATCGCTCTGGCCACCAATGGCCATCGCCAAACGACGATCGATCCGGGCGATCACCCGGGTACACACCAAGTCGTAGAACGGGGCGAGACGGATCTCGTCGCCTCGATAGAGCAACGCCAGGTTCTTGGCATGGCCGTCCGAGTTTCCCGCGAGCCAGTTGAACGCCTGCCAATTCATCAACCGCTCGATGTCGATCACCGGATCGGTGACCGTGTCGCGCAGCAGGCGTACACCCTCGGCGATGGACGGTCCGCCGTCGGCTTCGTACTTCCTCTCGTGGCCAAATCCGAGTGCCTGGCAAAGTCCTCCTGGTGCAAACGACGAATGCTCCCGTCGTCTTCGGCGATGCGGTCGAAACGGGCGATCCGGACGAAGTGCCGGCCACCGACAACGCACATCTCGGCCTCCACAATCGGCAAGTCCACGGCCTTGGCGAGCGCCATTGTGAACGTCTCGTAGGCCGGTACATTGCGAAAGCCGGCAACCTCGAATTTCAGGATGTGGCTGCTCGGCGCGTCGTTCGCGGGCAGGAAGTATCGATCATCGCGCAGCAGCACCGGACATTTGTGCTGCGCACCGGCAAGGGAGAGTCGTGGCCAATGACCCGACCCATCCCG
>JAKZRQ010000265.1:0-37259 GCA_047518105.1 Pseudomonadales bacterium
GAAGTCCGCCTGTTCGCCATGGTAGGGCTCCTGGGCGGGTTCACCACGTTTTCCGCCTTCAGCCTCGAAACCCTCCTCATGTTCCAGGAAGGCGACTGGCTTCTGGCCGCGTTCTACGTCGCCCTCTCGGTCGCGGGGTGCCTGCTCGCCGTCTGGGCGGGGTTTCAGTTCGCGGCGGCGGTTGGGTGAGGCGTCGAATCCCACGTTATTACTGATTCAGGATAAGAAAAAAAGTACACGAACTGGAACCCTCGCGTATTCAACTCAGGCTTTTCTACTAGCTCAAGTTTCCCACTATTTTTAATACGATCAGCCACAATCAATAGGCGGATGTCATCCAAACCGCTAGACAGTTTGTATGACGTCAAATTTTTGGACTTCTTTTTAACTGCCTTCTTTATAGATTTTATCGGATTGCGATCTACCCATCCAACGCCGTCATCCACACTGTACCACCGAGGACGAAACGCCCGTGTTACATATATGTTGAGCGGCGTGGGTCCCCAAGGTTCGATCTCCACTGTAAAATTTTCCTGATATTGAATTGGCTTGTTTGAAAGGTTCATTTCAAGAAGCTTAGGAACAACTTTTTTCATATTCTCGTCGCACATATTTCCCAAAAACTTTACTACCAATTGTAAATCCTCTTTCCCCTCGTATTCATGTCTAAGGGCGTCTATGGCTCGCTGTTTTTCTGCCTCATTTTTACGTAATTGAGAACCTTTACGACCTTTCTTGCCTTTGAAAATCTGTCGGACTTCAAGCCCGAACTTCTGCTCACCTTCGGTCACAATGAAGTCTGGACGCTCATGATCTTCAATATCCCATGTCTTGACCAGAAGTTTTGCTGCTTCCTCTACATAGAAACGTTCGAGTCGTTTCATTTTATCAAATTGTGTCATGCAACTCTTCCCTCATAAAAAAATTCCCCGCGCCACAGGGCAACGGGGACCACCAGGCGAACCTGATGGGTAGCTCCGCAAATATACTAAATTAATCCACACGTTGTCCACATTTTATCCACGAACGTTGCACTCCGCCGCGTGATCCGTCAGATCGAATACATCTCTCCCCCGTCGACCTGCAGCGCCGCGCCTGTGATGTAGCTCGCGCGCGCGCTGGCGAGAAAGGCGACCGCCGCCGCGAATTCCTCCGCCTCTCCCAGGCGGCCGATGGCGATGTCCTTCACCACCTCCTCGTAGACTTCTTCCTCGGTGCGGCCGCTTTCCGCGGCCATCTTGGCGATGCGCTCGGGCCAGTGGGTGGAAAACCGCCCCGGGTTCACGATGTTCACCAGAATCCCGTCGCGCACGAACTCACCCGCCAGGGATTTCGTGAAATTGAGCAGCGCCGCCTTCGAGGCGTTCGAGACCACGCGGCGGGGCCGGGGCTGGCGGCTGCTCGTGGAGCCGGTCATGATGATGCGGCCCCATTTTTGCTTTTGCATATAGGGAATCACCAGACGGCTGAACTCGGACGCCGCATAGAGGATGCTGCCCATGGAACGCTCCCAGTCGCCGCGCTCCACATCCAGAAAATCCTTGGTCGTGCTCACGCCTGCGTTGCTCACGAGAATGTGTACGGCGCCGAAAAGGGCGACCGTCTCCTCCACGACACGGGCGATTTCTTCGGGCACACTTACGTCGCAGCGCATGGCGCGCACCACGCCCTCTGAGACCGACTGGATAACTTGTTTGGCCGCCGCCAGACGCTCCTCGTTCCGCGCGCAGATGCAGACGTCGCAGCCTTCCCGCGCGAGTTCCTTGGCGATGGCGAGGCCAAGCCCCGCGCTCCCGCCGGTGATGATGGCGGCTTTCCCGTGAAGTCCCAAATCCATTTTGTTCATCCCTTTTTTGAAGATATGCGAAACAAGCCCGAGAATGATTGAGAATGCGCATACGCCCCCTTATAATCCACGCATTCCATCGTCCGCCACCTGAAGGGAGAAAATATGACGGAGCGCGCCGATTTTCGCCAGTTCTACCGCGACGCCCACAAAGTGGACCTCCTCACCGACCGCGAGAAAACGCTCATCGGCCTGGCCATCGCCATCGTGCGCAACTGCCAGCCGTGAGTGGACCGCCGCCTGGCGGACGCCGGGAAAGCGGGCATCACGGAAGAAACGCTCGACGCTACTTTCGATTTGACGGCCGCCGTCATGGCGGGAATCGCCCAGAGCATGAACCAGCGCTCCAAGGCGTCTCGCAACCAGAGCGACTCCTAGAGACTTAGCGTATGAAAGACCGGTTCAAGAAATTCCTGGATTTCGACGACCCGAACAAGCTCATGCCGTGGAAGAACAAAAGCCCCGAACCCCAAGGGGAGGAGCCTGAGGATCGCCCCGAAATCCCCATCAAGCCGGGCTGGTATTTCGCGATGTATTACATCATGGGCGTGGGGTTCGACACACTGTTTCCCACCAACTTCTTCCCCGAGAGCGTGCGCTTCACACTCGGGGTCGGGCTGGTGCTCGCAGGCGCGATTCTCAATTCAACCTCTTTGGGGCGCTTCAAGAAAGCCCGCACGAACCATGAGACGAACAAACCCGCGCGCGTCCTCATCACGGACGGCCCCTATAGCTTCTCGCGAAACCCGATCTATCTCGGCTTCATGTGCCTCTACATGGGTCTCGGGATTTTTCTCAACAATCTTTGGATATTCGTTCTGGGAGCGCCGCTGGTCGCCACGATTCAGGCCCTGATCGTCGCGCGCGAGGAGGATTACCTCGCGGGAAAATTCGGCGAGGAATACGGCGACTACTGCCAGAGCGTGCGCCGCTGGCTCTAGCGGGCACGAAAAAAAGAGGCCGCCCCCGGCGGGGCGGCCCCTGAACATCCTTCTTACGATAGATTCTCTTAAGACTAACGCACACCCTTGGGCTTGGGACGCGCCTTGCGCTTCGCAATCGCTTTATTGATCGCAGCATCCGATTTCCCGTTCGTCTCGATGCCGTAGACCTCACCCACGCGGGTGTGCTTGTCCATCAGGCGCATGAAGGAGATATCCGACAACTCGGCCAGCACCATCTCGCACGTGCTGAAAATGGTGCATCCCTCCACCAGGTGACCACCGAAGCACGTCGCCTCGGGACGGCCCATCGATATGGTGGCGTGGGCGTGGAGGTAGGGCTCCCCCGCCTCGGTCTGGGTGATGTTCCCGCTCATCTGCAAGAGTTCGAGCGGGCCGTTGATGGGCGTGAAGATGCGGCACTCTTCGTTGATGGGAAACGGGTCGGGGAACTGCCAGACGTTTCTGAGCACCGCTTTTTGCAGGCTCGCCGCCACGCTCAGGATGACGCCCGCCTTCACGCCCTTCTCCTGGCATATCTTGAGCGTCGTGCCGAACAGATCATCCCCCGGGGCCATGCGGATGGTCAGGACACGGCCGATGCCGGCCTCGGCCACGTCGTAGCGGGCCTCGCGGGTATTCCAGTTGGAATCATCGAAATTCGTCAATTTTTTCGCCATGGATACTCATTCTCCCTAAGAGGCCACTGACCTCGCCTGTGAAAAGATGCGTTGAGTACAAAATTTTCTGGGTCATATCATGCCGGACGTCGGCGCGCATTCTAAATCCGAACGCGCGAAATGAAAACCGCCTCAAAGGCTCGGCGCCTCGTAGCGGATTTCCCCGTTAGTGACGGTGCAGACGACGTACGCGCCCGCATCAAATACGCTGCCGAGGTTCAAACCGCCTAAACCGCGAGGCGGACAGACGACGCTAAAATCAGCCGCGCCGCCCGGCTTCAAGACGCCCAGGTTATCGAAGCCGAGCGCCTCGGCGCCTGAGCGGGTGCACATTTCGAGCAGCTCGGCGTCGCTGATCTCCTCATCCGTCTCGCGAAGGGCGCGGGCCTCATCCAGAAGCGAGAGGGTGGGGCTGCTCGCCAGACTGTCCGTTCCCAGGCATAAGTCCAGGCCCGACTCGCGCATGCGCGCCGCATCGGCGAAGGGATGGCCGAAAAAACGAGCCGAGCGCGGACAAAGACAAACGCGCACCCCGTTCTTCCGGAGCGACACCCAGTCTTCCGCGTTGGTCTGGTTCGCGTGAACGGCCAGAGCGAGGCCATCGAGCGCGCCCGCCAGGTCGAGATGGGCGACGGGCCGAAGACCCGAGGGCTTGTAGCCGTCCAGCGTACCGTTCAAATCCCGGTGCACTCTCGCGAGCGCGCCGCCGCCGTCTTGCAAAAATTCGATCTCGTGCGTGCTTTCACCCAGGTGCGTCGCTACGGGCCAGCCTCTCGCCCTCGCCTCATTCAACACCACGCGGTATAGGGCGAGCGACGCGCTGTAGGGCGCGTGAGGACTGAGTCCATGCCGGACGGCGCCCGGTATGGGGCCTTTGTATTCCGGGAAAAGGTCGCAGGCTTCGAGCTTTTCCGCCAGAATCTCATCCGCCCGGGCCGGGTCGAGACCCAGCACTTCGTGGAACACCACGCCGCGCATCCCCGCGCCTGAAATCGCCGTCGCGCTCTCCCCCGAGATGGAGACGTCGCCCACGCAGGTGACGCCCGCCGCCAGGCTCGCGGCAACGCCGATCTGCGCCGATGCCAGAAAAAGATGCGCGGGCCAGCCTCTCATCTCACGCACGAGCGAGACTATCCACTCCTCCATCGGGCCGGGTTTGCGCTTTAGACCTGAGAGTTCCAGGTGCGTGTGCGCGTTGACGAGGCCGGGAATCAGTATAGCGCGCCCGAAATCGCGCTCCTCTGCCACCGGCACACTGGGGCGAACGAAGGCCTCATCCCCCACCGCCAGAATCCGGCCCGAGGACGTGAGCAGCGCGCCGCGCCGGATGGGCGCCCCCTCCACCGGGCACACGAGGTCCGCCAGCCAAAGCTCCATCTTCTGCGTTCGGGGCGTTCGGGGCGATTCCGTCGTCACGAGAGAGGGAGCTGCTAGATCAATTCGTAGAAGAAATTGCGCCGCCTCGGCGTGAAGCCGGCGTTTCGCGCCATGCGGTGGAGGTCGTCCTCGTTCAGGGCGTAGGTCGTTCCGGCGGCGCTCACGACGTTTTCCTCCAACATGGTGGAGCCCATGTCGTTGCACCCGTAGTGCAGGGAAATCTCTCCGATCTTCATGCCCTGCGTCACCCAGGAGGATTGAAAGTTCAAGATGTTGTCGAGATACAGCCTGCTGATCGCCAGCATCCGCAAATACTCGCTGCTGCCCACCGTCTGGGCCTTGAGCGCCGCTGCGCCGTCGTTCTGGAACGTCCAGCAGATGTAGGCCGTGAATCCTCCCGTCTCGTCCTGAAGCTCGCGCAGGCGGTGGAGGTGCTCGACCCGCTCCTCATCCGTTTCCACGTGGCCGAACATCATCGTGGCGCTGGAGCGGATGCCCAGATTATGGGCGACGCGCATGACCTCGAGCCAGCCCTCCGTATTCACTTTCAGCCTCGATATCGTATCGCGCACGCGGTCGACAAGAATCTCGCCGCCGCCTCCGGGCACCGAATCGAGACCCGCCGCGCGCAGGCGGGTGAGCACCACCTCATAGGGCATGTCTTCGAGCCTGGCGATGTGGTGAATCTCAGGCGGACTCAAGGCGTGGAGATGAAGGTCCGGAAACTCTCCCTTCATCCAGGAGAAGAGCTCCTCGTACCACTCGATTCGCAAGTCGGGATGGTGCCCCCCCTGGAGCAGAATCTGCTTGCCGCCGACGGCGTAGAGCTCGTCCAGTTTTAGTCTTATCTCTTCGCGCGTACGGATATAGGCCTCCGGATGATCGCCCGGCGGGCGGTAGAACGCGCAGAACGTGCAGTAGACGTCACACACGTTCGTGTAGTTGATGTTCCTGTCCACGCAATAGGTGGCGTAGCCCTCGGGATGTAAGCGCGCGCGCACGTCGTCCGCCGCAGCGCCCAGGGCGACCAAGTCGTCCCCCTCGAGCAGGGCGAGTCCCTCCTCATAAGAGAGGCGCTCGCCTCCCGCCGCCTTCTCAATCGCATCGTAAAACGCCGTCGTCGCCGTGGTCATGGATTCCTCGGATGAAGTTCAAGCCTTGGGAATAATGCGCGAGAGATATTATCAGGTCAACAGATGAAACCGGCGGAGCGATTCGTTCCCCTGCCCTAGCGCCAAGTCGCGGGGATTCTCGATGGCGAGGATGGTGAGCGGCTCGGTGCGGTTTCTCACCTCGATCTGATGCGCGGGAAAGGCGGAGACGTTCGCGCCCGCGCGCTCCGCCACCCGGGCGGAGATGACGAGCCGACAGCCGTATTCCTTGGTCAAGTCCTGAAGGCGGCTGGCCGTGTTCACCGTATCGCCCACCGCCGTGAGATATTTGGCCACGCCCCGGCCCATCTCGCCCACCACGGTGGGGCCGGTGTGCACCCCGATGCCGACGCGGAGTGGTTCATCTAATTCCTCGGCAAACGCTTCGCTCATCTCATCAAGCGCGTCCACGATGGCGCAGGCCGCCGCGAGGGCCTGCCTGCAACCCTCCTCGGGGCCTTCTTCCACACCAAAGAGCGCCATGACGCCGTCTCCCACGAACTGGTTGATGAGACCCCCCTCTTTGGTGATCGCCTCGCCCATCACGTCGAAGTAGCAATTGAGGAAAAACACCACGTCATAGGGGAGTTTCTTCTCGGCGATGCGGGTGAAGCCCCTCAAGTCGGCGAACAAGACGGCGACTCCGCGCTCCTGGCCCGAGGCGTAGCCCTTTTGCGCAAAGCCTTGCGCCGCATCCGCCCCGGCGGGCAGCATGAGCAGAACAGAGAGGTCCGTCCCCGGCCTCAACTGGCACGCCAGGCGAACGTCGGGAGCGGCCTTGATGCGCTCCAGAACGCGCTGCTCCTCGGGTTGTGCGGGCGGCAGTGCGTCCGCACAGCCCAGTAATTTCACCCGGCAGGTGGAGCACCGCCCGCGTCCCCCGCATACGGAGGCGTGCGGGACGCCTGCGGAGCGGCTCGCCTCCAGCACGGTGGAACCCACCGGGGCGGCCGCTTCGCGCCCGCCTGCGTAGCTAACCTGAAACGTCTTTCGCCTCCGCTCCAGCGCGCAGCGCGCCCCGCGCGCGACGAGCACCAGCCCGAGCAAACCCAGATAGCCCCACCACAGGTTATCACGTGCAACCTGGAGCATTCCCCTTTGCGCGCGATTGGGCATCTTGCTGCTGCTCAACATCTCGCGCCGCCAATTCCCCTCCGCAGAGAGCCGAGCAGCTTCACGACCGCCCTGGCTGAAACCTGCCAGCGAGAGGGCCGCTACGAGCGTCATGACGGCCAGGCACGCCGGAAACCACTTCGAATACCAGGGCTTGAGCCTCAGCCAGTAGTGAAGGCCGACGCAGGCGTGCGTCCAGGCGATGAGCAGAAAAACCGTTTGCTTGAGACCGACGTCCGGCGAGCGCTCCCAATAGAGGAACATGATGCGCGTATAGGAGTCCACCGTACCGAACCACTCATGGGCCAGTCGCGTGCCCACGACGTGTGAGATCATGAACAAGGGAATCGAGAGACCGAAAATAATCTGGGCCGCCTCCCAGAGCGGCATCCTGAGGCTCCTGCGATTGAAGAGGCCGTACATCGCAAGCACCGTATGCAGTATGAGCGAACTATAGAAAAGCACCGAACCCGGGGCGCTTCGCCAGAATCCCAGAAACCAGAACCTGCCCGCGTCCATCGCGGCGAGCGAGGCCAGCCCCAGGGCATGGTTCAGAAGATGGGTGATGAGAAAAAGGAAAAGAACGCAGCCGGTCGCGAGGCTCATGCGTCTGCGCCAGTGTTCTATGGACGAGGCGGCGGCAGGTGCGTCGGAGGTCATAAAGCGCATCTCCAAACAGGCGGCCTCAGACGGGGTTTTTCTCCAGAAACTGCTCCATCTGCGCGATGAAGGCGTCGGGCTGATCCCAGAATACGCTGTGGCCCGCATCGGGGATGATTGAAGTGGCGCAATCGGGAACGTGCTTCGCATACACCTCGCTGAAATCCAGAGGACCTGCATCGTTCTCCCCGTGGCACACCCAGGTGGGGACGGAGATTCTGTGCAGCTCATCCCTTAAATCCGGCATCGTGAACAGCGCGTTCGCGGTATCGGCGAACGTCTCGGGCGTATTCTTCAAGAACCTCTCCTTGTACTCGCCGGCCAGGGGACCCTCGCGCAGGCTTTCGGGGAGTTCGTCCCGGCGCACCTTGAATTCAAGCAGCGCCTCCATGCCTTCTGATTGCGCGACCGCCAACTGCTCGTCGAACATCTCCCGGTACGCCCCCGAGGGCGGGCCACAGGAGGAGGCGGAGAGCATGAGGCGGTTCAGGCGTTCTGGATGCTGAATCCCCAGCGTGGTGCCCGTCCTCCCGCCCATGCTTTGGCCCAGATAATCGGCCCGCTCGATCCCGAGAGCGTCCAGAAAACCGAGCACGTCATCCGCGAAAGTCTGGATGGTGTAGGGGCCTGCCGGATTGTCCGAATCGCCGTGGCCGCGCAAATCGAGCGCCAACACCCGAAAACGCCCCGCCAGCCGGTCGATGATGGGCCGGAAGGTGAAATGAGAGTTCTGAAACCCGTGCACGAGCAGGAGCGGAGACCCCTCCCCGCGCTCTATGTAGTGGATGTCGACACCGTTCACGCGCGCTTTCGGCAAAGCTGTTCTCCTTTCAGTGTGCTCACGCCCCGACAGGCGGCCGCTCGTTCCTGAGCTCGGGCGTCGCCTCCTCATAGGCGTGCGCGACGCGCAGGACGTCGGTCTCACGCCAGGGGCCGCTCACGATCTGAAGCGAGGTGGGCATCCCCTCTGCGTTCCGGCCCATCGGCGTGACGAGCGCTGGGAAACCCGTGGCGTTGTGCGGCCCGAGAAACGGCCTGTGGATGTTCTTGTAGGGAACGTCCCTGCCGTTCATCCGGGCGATGAGCGTCGCAATCGGCGGGGCGACACAGGGCATGGCGGGCTGAACGAGCGCGTCAGCGCCCTCAAAGAACCCGGCGACCTCGCGCTGCATCAATACGCGCTCGCGCATCGCGCGAACGTAATCATCTTGCGCGATCTGGAACGACCACTCCAAACGCTCGAGCACGTCCTCCCCGTAGCCTCCCGGGTTTTGCTCGAAAAACGGCCTGTGAAACTCGCTGAACTCAGGCCCCGTGATGAGCGGGAACAAATCCATCAGCTTCTGATAGTGCGTGAAGGAGACCTCCTCCACCCGTGCGCCCAGGGCGCGGAACACTTCCACCGCCGCCTCGAACGCCGACATGATCTCGGAATCCACCTCGGCGTCTCCGTGAAAATCCGGGCAGACGAGTATGCGGCTCCCGCGCACCCCGTCCTCCAAACTTGCGGTGTAATCGGGAACGGGCACGTTTTGAGACTTTGAATCCTGGGCGTCATAGCCCGCAATCGCCTGAAGCATGAGGCCTGCGTCGCGCGCCGTGCGCGTCATGGGGCCTGGGTGGTCGAAGCTCAAGGAGTTGGGGCAAATGCCTCTCAGACTCACCCGGCCGTGGGTCGCCTTGAGCCCCACGCCCCCGCACAGAGAGGAGGGGTTGCGGATGGAGCCACCCGTGTCGGTGCCGATGGCCGCGGGCGCGAGCCCCGCCGCGCAGGCGGCGCCCGAACCACCGCTCGAGCCGCCGACGATTCTCTCGGTGTTCCAGGGGTTTCGCACGGTGCCGTAATGGGGGTTGATGGTCACCGGGGCGGCGGCGAACTCGTGCGTGGTCGTCTTGCCCAGCATGACGGCGCCCGCACCCTTCAAGCGCCTGATGATCTCCGCGTCCTCGCGCGGCACGTTGTCGCGGTGAAAAGAAGAACCGTTGGTGGTAAGCACCCCCGCCGTATCGACGATGTCCTTGGCGCCATAGGGAACGCCGTGCATGGGACCCCGCCACTGGCCACCGACAATCTCGGCCTCGGCGGCGCGGGCCGCCTCCATGGCGGCTTCCGCCGTCACCGTCTGGTAGGCGAATATCTCGGGGTTCAGCGCCTCGATGCGGCGCAGGTGCGCCTCGGCCACCTCGACGGGGGAAACTTCTTTTTTGCGGATCATCCCCGCAAGGTCATGAATGCTCGAAAAACAAAGGTCATCGCTCATGTCGTCCTCCTTAGAAACCGCGTCGCCCATCACCACCACGTGAGCACCCTCCTCATCGACGAACCGGGGCTCCCAGCCTTCGGGCGCCAGGCCGTCTTCGACGAGAAGCTCATAATAACGCCTTAAACCTTCTAGTTCCTCATCGCCCACATCGTAGCGGATGCACTCGGTGAGGTAACACCACGCCGTGTTCTTGTCGACGCCCGGGGGAAGCGCGCCGTTTACGATCTCCTCTATCTTCCCCACGCCCTCTTTTTTCGCGTTCTGCAAAAGCGCGGCGGCCTCTGCGTCTCCCGCTCCCGGTCTGAACACCCAGAGCGCATAGACGAATGGCAACCCGGTAAAATTCTGCCACTCCTCGCCCAGATCGAGCACGTAGTGCTCGCCGGGCGGTTCGCGCAGGGCGTTGTCCCCGATGAGCAAAAAGGCGTCGATCGACTCATCCTCACGCGGTGGTTTGAGCGGGTCGATGGGCACGAACTCGGGCTCCGCCCCCCAGCGGTGTTTCAGATAGACGCGCGCCATGTTCGTCGCGGCGAGCGACCAGCTATCCAGCCCCACGCGTCGCAGGGAGTCCGCCGGTTTCCGGCAATAGAGCCGGATGCTCTCCACCGGGCCGTGGCTTGCGATGCCCACCCCAGGAACGAAACGCGCGCCCGGCATCTGAAAAAGGGCGAACGAGGAGACGAGCGCGCCGTCTAGTTCGCCGCTTTCCAGCATTTGCGCCAGCTTCGAGGGGGGTTCGACGATGAGTTCGACTTGCGAGTTTCCCTCGAGCGCGATGGTGAGTGGCCTTGCATTCAGGAAGGGAACGGTGCCGAGTTTCATGGTGGTGCTCAGGCGTGAACTGCCCATTGATCTCCTTGGCGCGTGACTTCCCTGTAGAGCGTGTCGCGCTCGATGGGCTCGCGCCCCGCCTCTCTGATGAGGCGGCGGATGTCGTTCACGGTGAGTTCGTGCGGCGTCTTCGCACCCGCCATGTGGTAGATCTTCTCCTGAACGACGGTGCCGTCCAGATCGTCCACGCCGAAGCGCTGCGAGATTTGCGCGATAGCCTGGCCCACCATGATCCAATACGCCTTGATATGGGGGATGTTGTCGAGCAGAAGACGCCCGACGGCGTAGTTTCTGATGTCGAGCATCCCGCCCGTGGAGGGGATGTCGTCCATCTGCGTGTTCTCGGGGTGAAACGCGAGCGGGATGAAGGTGGTGAACCCGCCGGTTTCGTCCTGTAAATCCCTAAGCCTCAGCATGTGATCCACGCGATCCTCGTTCGATTCCACGTGGCCGTAGAGCATGGTGCAGGTGCTGCGGATGCCCTTGTTGTGGGCGATGCGGTGAATCTCGAGCCAGTCCTCGCCCGAGTGCTTGCCCTTACAAATTTGGGAGCGTGTGGGTTCGGCGAAAATCTCCGCCCCGCCGCCCGTGAGCGAACCGAGCCCTGAACGCACCAGTTGCTCGAGCGTCTCCTCCACGCTCATCTTCGCGACGTGATCGGCGAGCCAGCGAATCTCCGTGGCCGTGAAGACTTTCAGGTGCAACTGGGGGTGAATTTCCTTGATGCCCTGGATCATCTCGAGATAATAATCGAAAGGCAGATCGGGATGCAGGCCGCCCACCATATGGAACTCGGTGCGGCCCCGGCCCAGCGTTTCCGCCATCTTGAAGATTTCCTCCAGCGAATACGCATAGGCGTCCTGCTGGCCTTCCTTCTTGCCGAACGCGCAGAACTTACACGCCTTCCACAACACGCAGATGTTCGAATAGTTGATGTGGCTGTTCACGTTGTAATAGGTGCGATTCCCGTGCAGGCGCTCGCGGACGATGTTCGCCAGATAGCCGACGGCGTTCACGTCTTCGGCCTCATAGAGGCGCACGCCTTCCTCAAAGGAAAGGCGCAGACCCGCTTCGACTTTTTCCAGGATATCGCCCAGAGGGCCTCTCTGGACGCGCGAGCGCATGAAGTCGCGGTTCATGGTTCACCTTCTTTTTTTCGTCTCATCGGAGAATCAATCCAGCCGGTAACGCACGCGCGCATTCTGTAGGCTGAAAGGGGGTATGTCAACGCGAGGAGGGGGTGGGGGGGTTCAGTCTCCATTCGCCTCCTCATACGCCCGAGTCAACACTTCGAGAATTTCTGGCGTGATGCTCTTAAGAGTATTTCCCTGTCCTATTCTTTCCGGTTGGACAACTCGTTCCACGGATTCAAGCGCCTTAGGAGCGCGCCGTTCAAAAACAGTCCGCCACACTGATATGGAGGGCTGCTGCTTGTCGTTCCAGATAGTCACAAGACCGGCGTTGTCCGGCATGATTCGCGGCAAGAGGGTGGTCCGTTCGAGACCACTGTAAGTGAAGAGCCGCACATTCGGCAATGAGGACAATCCTTCCGCCCATACAATCAATTCATCGAACACGTTACGGGTCTCGCCGGTAGTGTCTTCGATAGAAGCTCGAAATACGTCAGAGCCATCTGTGAGTTTTCCTCGGGATGCAACAGGTCTTGACCCCTCAGACGGCGCACGTGCGCTCAGATCGGGCGAGACGCGCTGGGGTAAAGCGACCTGCGCTCCATTTACGTCATAGACTTTGAGCGTGATCAGATCGATTGTCAGCGCCTGGACGGTGATTGCATCCAGTTAAGCGACTACTCTTTCCAATTCGGTCGGAACGTCATCCAACACGAGAACTAATCTGAAGCTGCCTCGCTGAAGGTAATCTTGTAGCGAGGCAGTGAACGAATCAGCATCCACCGCCCCTTCCTGGTCTTGGGCCTCCACCGCGCCGAAGATGGAATTATAGCCCGCATCCGCAAGAGACCTCCGAAGAGGTCCAAGCTCAAGGCTTTCGCTATCGAATCCTTGGAGGAAGGCCGCATACGCGATAATCTGCGACACGATAGCTTTGCGCGCCTCAGGATTACGGCCCAGCTTCACCTCAATGATCGTGGGACGACCTGAAGATTCGACCGCTAGGATGTCCGCGTATCCGGTTCCCAACTGTACTTCAGAACCCAAAACCACAAGGCGTGGAGAACCGCTCAGCGGCAGAAATTGCGGGTTCTCCTTGATGAGTTCGTGAAGAGTGGTCTCATCCTCAAACGCCCGAGGCTTCCCCCATTCCCATCCTTCGCCACTATTCGTCCAAATTCCGGTCATAAGTCATATCCTCAACTCATGTGAGCCGCTTCTGCCATTGTCGCACTTCACGCGCCCCTGCGCCCCGTCTCACTCGCCGAAGAAGTATTTCACGGCGAGCATCACGGAGAAGTGGTTCATGCCGGTGATTTCGTTGGTGTTCCCGATGCCGGCGACCGGGTGGAAGTCGTAGTCGCCCTTGGCCTCCATGTCGCCCACCATGGAGTAGGTGAGCTTCACGCCCACCAGCATCTTCTCGCTCACCCGGTAGTCGAGGCCCGCGTGCAGATGCGCGGATAAGACGGTGTCGGTCAAGTCCTCGTTCTGGCGGCCGTTGTACTGCTCGGGCCTGTCGCAGTCCGACGCAGGGTTCTTGCACGAGTATCGGGCCTCAAAGAACACGCCCGAGAGTTCGACGAAGGAAACGCCCACGCCTGCGCCCAGGTATGGCGTGAAGCGGCTGCCGGGGAGTGAAAAATCGTAGTAGGCGTTCAGCGAGAGGGTGCGCGTCGTCAGATCGTCGACCCTGTTCGTTGTGGTCGACGAGTAGTTGCTCACCGGGCGGGCCATGCTGCGCGAGCCGCCCAGATAGGTGATGCCGGTGAATTTCTGTTCGACGTCGTTTTTCCGCTGGGCCAGCGCCAGTTCCATGCGAATTGCGCCGAAGTAGCGGCCGATGAAAATCTCGAACGCGGCGCCGTCGTCCGCATCCAGGTCGTAGTACCACCGGTAGCCTTCGGGCCTGTCATTGACCAAGTGGCTGCAGTCGTCTTCGGGGTAGCAGATGTTGTCGCGGTTGTGGCCCGCCTGCTCGATCCCCGAAGCCTTGTTAATCCCTGCGCCGGCGCCCACGTACCAGCCGGAGGGTTTCGCCTGCTGGGCGGCGCTCGCACCCGCCAAGCCCAGGATTGCGCACAGCGCCAGCGCGGTCATGATGACGCGCCGTTTGATGGATGATGCTCGCATTTCTTTCCCCCCGCTTTGCCATTCGATGATTTGATGCGGAACCTTCGTGGTGAACGTCGCTTTAGCGCGGCGGCCGCCGCGCGTCAAGAGCCGCTCGCGGCGCTATGTTTCTTAAGCCGGATTCTCCGGGTGCCGTTCGACCCGCACCTCTGAGCCGAGAACCGAACCGGTGGTCCCTCGAAACACGCCCCGGCTCGGCGGGACGTCGGTGTAGTCGCGGCCCACCGCCACGCGGACGTGGCGCTCGCCTCCCTCGATATTGTTGGTCGGGTCGAAGCCCGTCCACCCCACGCCCGGAAACCAGCACTCCACCCAGGCGTGGCTCTCACCCGTGGCCTCGCCTGCGGCTTCGGGGCCCAGATAGCCCGACACGTAGCGGCACGGAACCCCCCAGCCGCGCATGATGGAGGCCATCACGTGCGCGTAGTCCTGACAAACCCCCCGCCCGGTCTCGAGAATGTCCTCGATGGGCGAGTCCACCCGGGTGTGGCCCAGAATATACTCGAAGATATCATGAAGCCTGGCGCAAAGCGCGCGCGCGCTCACGAGGGGGTCCTCCCCCAGAGCGATGTCGTGCGCCGCCATGAATTTCTCGAGCACGGGGCTCGGCCGTACGAAGCGGCTCGGGTTCGCGAGCGGCCAGAGCTCGGGTGTCTGAACGGCGCGGCGAAGCGCCTCCGTAGCACCGGGTTCGAGCCTCTCGGGAGCGGAGGCGAGCGGCCCCACCTCCACGCGCGAGCGCGCCTTGACCTCGAAGCGCGCATGCGGGCGGGGACGATCCAGAAAATGCGCGGTGTTGCCGAACGGGTCGGTGAACTCGAAGATCCGTCCTTCGGGGTCGGTGCGCACCGAGAACTCGCGCAAGGTCTGGGCGCGGTCGCGCAGCGGACAGAGATAGAGCGTCATCACCGAGGCCTGTACTGGCGTCTCGTAATCGTAGCGCATGGCGTGCTCGACCGTGTAGCTCACTATCACGCCGGAATCTCCTCGGCCAGGGAGCGGTGGACGTAGGCGGCCATCGCCAGGTCGTGGAGCTCGCGGACGTCGCCCCCTATCGCGCGGAAGAACGCGCCCGCATCCACTTCGCCGGAACCCGCCGCATCCATTTCGATGGCCGCCGTGAGTCGAAGGGCCATCCGGTGCGGCGGCGCAAGAGGATAGCGCGCGCCCAGCGGGTCGATTCCGGCGAGCACCTCCTCGATGCGCTGAAGCGAGAAGCGGAGCGAGCGGGGAAGTTCGGGGTTGCGCGTGAGGAAGCCGAGCGCTTCTCCTTCGAGGACCTTCATCGAGTGACGGCGGCAGTAGATTTCATATGCACGGCATACGTGAAGCAAATCCGCCCACGAAAGCGCGGCGACGCCCCGTCTTGCGCGCGCGAACTCGACCCAGGCCTCCAGGAGCGCGGCCTGGTGCTGCGCCCGCTCGATGAAGCGGCCGAGTTCGAGAAAACGCCAGGCGTCGTCGCGCGGCATCG
This sequence comes from Pseudomonadales bacterium, assembly GCA_047518105.1. Classification (GTDB taxonomy): domain Bacteria; phylum Pseudomonadota; class Gammaproteobacteria; order Pseudomonadales; family Azotimanducaceae; genus VXYL01. The sequence continues at coordinate 15,604 of JAKZRQ010000265.1, forward strand.
TCGAGTGCACCACGCCTGCGAACAGACGCATGCGGTCGATGATCTCGCGCGCCACCTGCGCCCACTCCCTGGCGAAATCCACCTCGCGCATCCAGAGATAGCCCTGGTTCAAGCGCGTCCATATCGAAAGCGGAAGCTGCGCCCGCACGCGCTGGGCGTTTTCGCGCCCCAATCGCCAGCACGAGAGGATGGAGTCGGGGTTCGCGCTCTCCTCCACGAGGTTGCCCGCGAGCGTGTAGGCGTCGGGAATGAGGAAGTCCTCGGCCTCCTCGACACCCGACGTCGCGCCGGGCGGGGCCTGGCCCAGCGCCCGGTATATCGCCCCCCACCCGACGGCCAGTTCATCGGCGGGCCGATCGACGAGCCGGGTGAGTTGATATTCCAAAAGACGCGCCGTCTGCTCGATGCGCTCGACGTAGCGGCCCAGCCAGTAGAAATCGGCGGCGACCCGTGCCAGCATGACTCCTCTCCTTCAAAAGCCGATTGTTCCCGTAGGGGTCAGGAGCGATCCGCTCCCTGTCTCTACGACGAATCCCCCATCACCCAGATGTCCTTACAACCCCCGCCCTGGCTCGAATTCACCACGAGGCTGCCGCGCCTGAGCGCGACGCGGCACAGCCCGCCAGGAACCACGTGCTGCTCCTCGCGTCCTTGCAGCACGAAGGGGCGCAAATCCACGTGGCGCGGCTCGATGCCCCCCTCGACGAAACAAGGCGAGCGCGAGAGCGCAAGCGTGGGCTGCGCGATGAAATTCGCCGGGTCGGCGCGCAGCCGCGCGGCGTAGATCTCGCGCTCGGCCGCCGAGGCGTGGGGACCGATCAGCATCCCGTAGCCGCCCGAGCCGCCGACTTCCTTCACCACCAGTTCATGGAGATGATCCAGCGTGTAGGCCAGTCCCTCGGGTTCGCGGCAAAGGTGCGTCTCCACGTTGGCGAGTATCGGCTCCTCACCCAGGAAATAGCGGATGATTCGCGGCACGTAGGCGTAGATGCTCTTATCGTCCGCCACGCCGGTGCCCGGCGCGTTGGCGAGCACGAGGTTGCCCGCGCGGTAGGCGTGGAAAAGCCCCGCCGCGCCCAGGAACGAGTCGCCCCGGAACGTCACCGGGTCGAGAAAATCATCGTCCACGCGGCGCTAGAGCACGTCGATGCGGCGAAGCCCCGCCGTGGTGCGCGCGTAGAGGGCCGCGTCGCGCACGATCAGATCCTGACCCTCGACGAGGTCGACGCCCATCTCGCCTGCGAGAAAGGCGTGCTCATAATATGCGGCGTTGTAGATGCCCGGCGTGAGCACCGCCACGTTCGGCTCCCTCGGCGAGTGGCCCAGCGAGACGAGCGTGGAGTAGAGATGCTCGGCGTAATCGGCCACCTCGCGCACCCGGTGCTCGCGGTATAGCCTCGGCAGCACGTCCTTGATGGCGTTTCGGCAGGCGAGCATATAGGAGACGCCCGAGGGGACGCGCAGGTTGTCCTCCAAAACGGCGAACCCCTCGTGGGTGCGTACGATGTCGATTCCGCACACGGCGACGTAGACGTCGTGCGGCACCTTGAGGCCGCGCATCTCCATGCGGTATTGCGGACAGCCGAGTACGACGTCGACGGGCACGACCCCTTCTCGCAGGCACCGGCCCTCGTGGTAGACGTCTTTCAGGAACAGGTTGAGGGCTGCGAGGCGCTGTTTGAGGCCGCGCTCGACGTGGTCCCACTCCGCCGCCGACAGCAGGCGCGGCACACAGTCTATCGGGATGATCCGCTCGGTGGCTTCATCGGCGTCGAGCACCGTGAAGGTGATGCCCTCGTACAAAAAGCGGCGGTAGACGCCCTCCTGGAGTTTTTCCAGATCCTCTCTCGCGAGTCCTGAGAGCGCGGTATTCAGCCGTCCACACGACTCGCGCGGAGTACCCCCTGAGTCGAACATCTCATCATAAAAGCGGGAATCCAGGTCGTATCCCGCGAAAGGCCCCTCACCCTTCACCGAGGCGGGCGGCTTAGCCTCCGTGTTCATTGGTCGGCACCCCCTATTCCACTCAGTCTCCATTCCTTCTTCTTGAGTGGGAATTGATCCTTCCTCCGTCGCAATCCCTTCCTTCCCGGCCGGCAAACCCTTCCTTCCCGGCCGGCAAACCCTCCCTTCCCGGCCGGCAAACCCTCCCTCCTCGGTCGGCAATCCCTCCTTCCTCAGTCGAGATTGACTCCATAAGGTATCGAGTGCGCGTGGGTTTTGAATCGTGGGTAGATTAACTTTGTTTCAAACGCCGTTCAAGTTTTAAGTGCGCGCTCATCACCACACCCATCGACCGGTAATCCCGCTTTCCTCAGGCGCAAACCCTCTCTTTTCTTTTCGTGACGAATAATTATCGATAAAGAGTAAATTTACTTCTATATTTGCAATAAATTGGCCTAACCGAAGCGAATTCACCTCGGCTCGACTAGCAGTCGTTAAGATTGTGGTTGCGCTGGAATACTGCTTGTCGTAGTATTTTTATTGCATCGCAACACAATACCAATGAGCCTGACAGGGTGGTTGGCCGTTGATTTTCGGCCTGCGAACCAGCCGCGCATGACGCGGAGGAAAAACAACTCTCATGAAAAGGAGAACCGCATGAAACGTCGTGACTTTATTGCCGGAACCGCGGCCGGGACCGCCGCTGCGGTCGTGGCGGGCAGCGGGTTGGCCCAGGCCCAGAAGGCGCCCGCCATGATGAGAAAGCGCATCGAGATCGCCATCGTCACCACTTGGCCGCGCGATTTCCCCGGACTCGGCACCGGGGCGCAGCGCTTCGCCAAACGGCTCCAGGATATGAGCGACGGCCGCATCAAGGTGAGCTACTTCGCCGCCGGCGAGCGTGTCGGCGCCTTCGACTCGTTCGACGCAGTCGCTTCGGGCAACGCGCAGGCCTACCATGCGGCCGACTACTACTGGAAAGGCAAGCATCCGGGTTGGGCCTATTTCACTTCCGTGCCTTTCGGCCTCACCTACACCGAGATGAACGCCTGGATCCGTTTCGGCGGAGGACAGCAACTCTGGGACGAGCTGGCCGGGGAGTTCGGAATCAAGGGCCTCATGTGCGGCAACACGGGTGTCCAGATGGGCGGCTGGTTCCGCAAGGAGATCAACAGCGCCGACGACCTCAAGGGCCTCAAGATGCGCATCCCGGGCCTCGGCGGCGAAGTCTTCTCGCGCGCCGGCGGTGTCGCGGTCACCATGCCGGGAAGCGAAATCTTCACTTCCGTGCAAACCGGCGTCATCGACGCCACCGAGTGGATTGGTCCCTACAACGACCTGGCCTTCGGCCTGCAGGAAGTCGCCAGGTACTACTACTATCCGGGCTGGCACGAACCCGGCGCGACCTTGGAGGCGATTGTCAACGCGGAAGCGCTCGCGGCGCTGCCGGCCGATCTCAGGGCCATGCTGGAGGTGGCATGCACGGCCGTCAACCAGGAGGTGTTGGACGAGTTCACCGCGCGCAATGCGACCGCGCTCAAGGTGCTGTCCGAAGAGCATGGCATCGAGGTTCGTCGCCTGCCCGACGATGTGCTGCAGCGCTTCGCAGCGCTATCCGCCGAGGTCCTCGCCGAGGAGGCAGCCGGCGACGAACTGTCCGGGCGCATTCTCGACTCCTACATGTCCTTCCTGGCCGAGGTGCGCGAATACCACGCGATCTCCGAACAGGCCTATGTCAATGCGCGCGCGGAGATCGATTGGTTCGCTACGCCGCCAGAGTTCGCTCAGTAGAGAACACTCGGCAACCAGGTGGCCAAGCCGGGAACCGCGACCAACACGAGCATCAGCGCGACTTGCAGGGCGATGAAGGGCACCACGCCACGGTAGATGTCCAGCGTGGCGACCTCTGCGGGCGCCACGCCGCGCAGGTAGAACAGGGCGAATCCGAACGGCGGGGTCAGGAACGAGGTCTGCAGGTTCACGGCGATCAACACGCCAAGCCAAACCGGGTCCAGGCCCATGGCCAGCAGCACGGGAGCGACGATGGGCACCACCACGTAGGTGATCTCGATGAAGTCGAGAATGAAGCCCAAGAGGAAGATCGTCACCATGACGATCGCCGTCGCGCCCCAGACGCCGCCGGGCATGTCGGCGAACAGGCCCTGCACCAGTTCGTCGCCGCCGAAGCCGCGAAACACCAGCGAGAATACCGACGCGCCGATCAGGATGAAGAAGACCATGGCGGTGGTTTTCAACGTCGCCGTGCAGATGGCCTTGAGGGTGCTGGCATTCAGCGACCGGTAGGCGGTGGCGAGCAGCACCGCCCCTAGGGCGCCGACCCCGGCCGCTTCCGTCGGCGTCGCGTAGCCGCCGAGGATGGAACCCAGTACCGCGACGATGAGGATCAATGGCGGGGCCAGTCCTCGGGCCAGCGCCCGTGCCGTTCCGCTCCGTCTCGTCCCCTGGTCAACCCGGGGGGCCCGAGCGGGGCGAAGCAGCGCGGCGACCCAGAGGTAGCCGACATACAACGCGACCAGGACCAGTCCGGGCAGGAGCGCGCCCGCGAACAGGTCGCCGACGGAGACGGTCTTGGGCGAAAACGCGCCCTGGCTGAGCTGGGCTTGCTGATAGGCGCCGGACAGGACATCGCCGAGCAACACCAGGGCGATGGACGGCGGGATGATCTGCCCCAGGGTGCCGGTGGCGCAGATGGTGCCGGCGGCCAGCTTCGGATCGTAGCCGTGGCGAAGCATGGTCGGCAGCGCCATGAGCCCCATGGTGACCACCGTCGCGCCGACGATGCCCGTGCTGGCCGCCATCAGCATGCCCACCAGGGTGACCGCAATGCCCAAGCCGCCGCGTACCGAACCCATTACCGTTGCGAGGCTCTCGAGCAGCGTCTCGGCAATGCGCGTGCGTTCCAAGGTCACGCCCATCAGCACGAACAGCGGCACGGCGATCAGCGTCTGGTTGGTGACGATGCCGTGCAGCCGCCCGGGCAGGAAGCCGAGGTCGTTGAGATTGAAGACACCGAACGCGGCGCCGGCCAACGCGAACAGCAGCGCCACGCCGGCAAGGGTCGCGGCCACCGAATAGCCCGCGAGCAGCGCCAGGAACACCGCGGCGAACAGGACGAGCGGTATGAACTCAACCACGGAGCAAGCGCATGTCTCGCCACGCGAGCGTAGCCGCCTGCACGAACAGCAGCGCGGCGGAGACGGGAACGAGGGTCTTCAGGAGGAAGACCGCAGGCACCCCGGAAACCTCGGAAGAGCCTTCCAGGATGGCCCAGGCGCTGATCGTGTAGCCCCAACTGAAGACCACGAGGACGATGCACAGGGGCATCAACAACAGGACATGGCCGAGGCCGTTGACCAACGCCTTGGCGCGCCCCGAGAGGCGCGAATAGAGCAGGTCGACCCGCACGTGGGCGTCGTGCTGGAGGGCGTAGGCCAGGCCGAACAGAAGCGCGGTGCCGTGCAGGTAGACGACGCTCTCCTGGAGGAAGATCGCGCCGGTATCGAATGCGTAGCGCAGCGCCACGACGACGCAGGTCACACCCACCATGGCCAGGTTCAGCCAGGCCACCGCGCGGCCGATCGCGTCGACGAGCTTGTCGACTGTATCGACGAGCGTGTCGACTGTATCGACGAGCTTGTCGACTGTGTCGATCATCGGGCCAGGACCACAGGCAGGCCGAACTCGGCCACCGCCCCCGCGAACAGGGCGAACCCCACCCAGACGTTGGTGCCGAAGGCGCGAAAACAGTTTTCGCGCGCGCGGTCTCGGATCAGACGCTGCTGGAAGACGAACAACCCCGCCGCCACCGCCACGCCCGCGTACCACCCATGCGCGAAGCCGGCGCGTACCCCCAGCCAGACCAGCAAACCCAACGCGAGCAGTTGCAGGATGCCGATTGCCGCCCGGTCGGCGTCGCCGAACAGGATCGCCGTGGACTTGACGCCGATCACGCGGTCGTCGTCGCGATCCACCATGGCGTAGAGGGTGTCGTAGGCGACGATCCAGACGAGGCTGGCGGCGAACAGCAGCCACGCCGTGGCATTCGTGGTGCCGGTGACGGCGGTGAATGCCATGGGGATGCCCCAACTGAACGCCACGCCCAATGCCGCTTGCGGCCAGTGGGTCCAGCGCTTCAGGAATGGATAGATTGCCGCGACGGCGGCACCGGCGACGGCAAGGTAGCGGGTCGCGGGATTGAGCGTCAGCACCACCCCCAGGCAGAGCCCCGCAAGGATTGCAAGCGAGCCCAAGGCCTCGTTGACGGAGACCTCGCCCTGCGCCAAGGGCCGCTGACGCGTGCGCTGGACGTGGCCGTCGACATTCCTGTCCGCGATATCGTTGATGACGCAGCCGGCGGAACGCGCCAGGAAGGTGCCGACGACGAACGCCGCGAGGATGCCGAGGGGCGGGACGCCTGCTGCCGCCACCCAAAGGGCCGCCAAGGTAGGCCACAGCAAGAGCAGCGTGCCTACCGGGCGGTCCAGGCGCATCAAACGGGTGAATGCGCCGATTTTGCGGCTGGCGTTCCCCACGGACGATCAATGAACGCCTGGCCGAAAGCGGGCTACGCGGGCGCGTCCGGCGCGGCCCCTGCGACGCTCACTTCCGGCAACTCCTCCCCCTCGGTACGGGCCACCAGCGCCGTGACCGTGAGATCGCTGGTGACGTTGACGGAGGTGCGGCACATGTCGAGGATCCGGTCCACGGCGATATACAGACCGATGGCTTCGAGCGGTAGTCCCAGCACGGTTAGGATCAGCGTGATGGCGACCAGGCTCGCCGCCGGGATGCCGGCCACGCCGATGGATGTCAAGAGCGCGAGCAGAACCACGAGGAATTGGCTCGCGATGCCGAGATCGCCGCCATAGGCCTGGGCGATGAAGATCACCGCGACGCATTCGAACAGCGCCGTGCCGTCCATGTTCACGGTCGCGCCGAGCGGCAGCACGAAGCTCGTGGTGCGTTCGGACACGCCCGCCTTGGCGGCGCTCTGCAGCGTGACGGGCAACGTGGCGGACGACGAGGCCGTGGAGAACGCCATGAGCTGCGCGGGCAGGATGCGATCGTAGTAGGCGTATGGCCGGACGCCGCCGACGAAGCGCAGGAGGAGCGGTAGGGTGACGAACAGATGCGTTGCCAACGCCAAGACCACGGTCAGGGTGAACAAACCGAGGGCTTGGGCGAGCGATTCCAGAGGCAAGGTCAGCAGCGGCTTGGCGACCAGCGCGAAGACGCCGTAGGGCGCGAATCGCAGCACCCACATCGTGATCAGGATCATCACGTCGTGGATCGCGGTCCAGAAATTGGTCAACGTCTCGCTTGGCGCCCCCTTCAGGCGCGCCATGAAGTAGCCGAACACCACGCTGAAGAAAATCAGCGCCAACAGCTCCATGTTGACGGCGGCTTCGAAGATGTTGTCCGGAATCGCGCGGGAGATCACTTCCACCAGGTCACCCGCGTCTCGGCCTTCGACCCGGGCCAGGTTGTCCGATACGTCGGGCATATTGTCGCGCAGCGCCTGGACGGCCTCCCCGCCGCCGGGATTGATGACGTTGACCAGCACCAGGCCGGTGACCACGGCAATCAACCCGGTCGCCACGTAGAAGCCGACCGTCTTGCCGCCGACCCGGCCGAAGTTCTCGCGCGCCGCCATGCTGCGCACGCCCAGGATGATCGACGACACGATCAGCGGTACCACGATCATCTTCAGGGCGTTCAAGAACAGTCCCCCGAAAAAATCGAAAATCGCGATAAGCGAGGTGCCGAACAGGGTGGTCTTCTCGTCCGCCACCAAGCTGATCGAGACGGCCAGAACAAGGGCGATTGCGATCTGCCAATGCAGTGCGATCCGCCCGGTCGGTGGTGTGGTTTTCGCGTTCATGTCTTCTCTCTCCAGTTGTGACGTTGGCGCCAACAAGGCTATGCGCGGTGGCCCCCGCCATCGCGGCGCCGCCGCCAGCGTAGGTTCGGCCTTGTTCAGCCGATCTCAATCATCTCGAAGTCTTCCTTGCCGATGCCGCACTCCGGGCACACGAAGTCTGCGGCAACATCCTCCCAGGCCGTGCCGGGGGGAATGCCATCGTCCTCGAACCCTTCCGCCTCGTCGTAGATCCATCCGCAGACGATGCACTGCCATTTCCTCATCGGGTCCTCTCACCGCTCGAGCCGATGCCGGCCGCAGCCAGCTCGGTGAAGCGTAGTGGATGGCGGGCCGTTTTTCGAGGGCGGTTTCGCGAGGCCGGCACGGTCGGGAGGACTCGGCGGCACCGGCCCTCTCCACGGGCAAGCCGGGTGCGCTTGCGGGGACGGCGGAGTTGGCGACCAGACCGGGACGCTCAGACGCCGGCGTATTCCGCCTCGCGCCCGCCCCAGGTTTCGATGATCGCTCGCGCGGTTGCTTCGTCCTCGGCCAGCAGCCGGTTTCCGAGAGCCACCGCTTGGGGCACCAGGTGCCGGTCGGCTCCCAGGTCGGCGAGCTTGAAGGTCTGCTCGCCGGTTTGCCGGGTGCCGAGAATGTCGCCCGGGCCGCGCAGTTCCAGATCCTTCTCGGCGATTTTGAAGCCGTCGTTGGTGTCGCGCATGATGCTCAAGCGTTCCCGCGCGACGGCGGACAGCGGCGCTTCGTAGAGCAGGAAGCAGGTTGCCTGGGCGTCGCCGCGGCCGACGCGGCCACGTAGTTGGTGGAGTTGCGCGAGGCCGAGACGCTCGGCGTTGTCGATCACCATCATGGTGGCATTGGGTACGTCGACCCCCACCTCGATCACCGTGGTCGCCACCAGAATGTCGATCTCGGCGGCCTTGAACGCGGCCATGACGGCGTTCTTCTCGGCTTGCGGCAGCCTGCCGTGGACCAAACCGAAGCGCAGGGCGCCAGGCGCCTCGGCCTGCAGTTCGGCATAGATGGTCTCGGCGGCGTTCTGCCGGCTTTCGGGATCCTCCTCGATCAAGGTGCAGACCCAGTACGCTTGGCGACCGGCGGCGCACCATCGTGCAACGCGGTCGACCACCTCCGCGCGCCGGGACATGGCGGCGCCGTGGGTGCGCACGGCAAGCCGCCCCGGCGGTAGTTCGTCGATGGTGGAGACGTCCATGTCGGCGTACAGCGCCATGGTCAGGGTGCGCGGAATCGGGGTCGCTGTCATGATCAATTGATGGGGCAGGCGGCCCTTGTCCCGCAGTTGCATCCGCTGATGGACGCCGAAGCGGTGTTGTTCGTCGATGATCGCCAGCGCCAGGTCGTGGAACTCGACGCTGGCCTGGAACAAGGCATGGGTGCCGACGGCTACGAGGTCGCGGCCTTGGGCAATCGCCTCCAGGCGGGTGCGGCGCTCGGCGGCGCTTTGCCGCCCGGTGAGCAGCCCGACGCCGATGCCGAGCGGCGACAACCAACCGCTCAAGGTCTCGAAGTGCTGTTCGGCGAGGATTTCCGTGGGGGCCATCAACGCGGTCTGGTAGCCGTGCTCGGCCGCCCGGATGGCCGCGAAGGCGGCGACCACCGTCTTGCCGGCGCCGACATCGCCTTGCAGCAGGCGCATCATCGGACGTTCGTCGGATAGATCTTCGAGCACCTCGGCGGTCACCCGCGCCTGCGCGCGGGTGAGGCGGAAGCCGAGATTCTCCAGCAGTTGGCGTCCGAGCTGGGGGCCGGAGGGAAGGGCGACGGTGGACTGCTTCTTCAACAAGGCCTGGCGTCGCTTCATCACCAGGTAGTGGCCGGTCAACTCGTCGATCACCACCCGTTGTCGGGCCGCCGCGATTCGCACCTCGGCTTCGGCCCGCGTGCCATCGACCCCCGGTCCATGCAGCCACCGGATCGCATCCATCAAATCAGGAACCTCGGCATCGGGCAGGCGGCTCGCCGGCGCCGCCTCGCAGCGTGCCACGGCCGCGCTCACCCATTGCCCGATTCGCGTCGTGGTCAGGCCCTGCGTGGCACGGTAGACCGGGGTCAGTTCGGCCTTGGGTGGCGGCGGCTCGTCCTGGTGAAGACGGTACTCGGGATGGACCATCTCCAGCCCATTGGGACCTCTGCGCACTTCGCCGAAACACCGCATCCACAAGCTCTGCCGCATCGACTGCTGCTGGTTTCGCGAGAAGTGGAAGAGTCGCACGGTGAGGGACCCGCGTCCGTCGCTGACCCGGGTGATGAGCGACCGCCGTCGACCGTAGGCGACGTTCGAGGCGGTCACCTGACCCGTGACCAGGCACTCCTTGCCCGGTTCCAATTCGTCGAGTGGGACCGAGCGGGTGCGGTCCTGATAACGATAGGGCAGGTGGAGGATCAAGTCCCCAAGGGTCTCGAGGCCGAGCCGTCCCAGCTTTTCGGCGGTGCCGGGGCCCACGCCGGGCAGGTCGGTGACAGGCCTGTTGAGGTGTCCTTCGTCGCCTGCGGACGACACTATTCGGGCAGCACGAGCACCGCGTCGATTTCGACCCGGACACCGCGTGGCAGCGCGGAGACCTCGACTGCGGCGCGTGCGGGATAGGGTTCGGTGAAATGCTCGGCCATGGCTTCGTTCACCGTGCTGAAGTCGCCGAGGTCGGTCAGGTAGACCGTGAGCTTGGCAATGTCCGCGAAGGTGCCGCCGGCAGCCGCCGCCACGGCCGCCAGATTGGCGAGCACTTGGTCGATCTGTCGGCGGGTGTCGCCCGAGACGACTTCCATGGATACCGGATCCAGAGGTATCTGACCCGACAGGTAGACCGTGCGGTTGACCGCGAGCGCCTGGGAGTACGTGCCGATGGCCGCCGGCGCGGCGTCGGTGTGCACGGCTTTGCGGGTCACGGAATGCTCAAGCGGCTTCGGCGGCACGTTCCGTGCGTACCGGGCGGTCGACGGCTTGAACGGAGGGAATCGACGACACGCGCTGACGGACCCGTTCGAGATGCTCCTTGTCGCGCACCGACAGTTCCAGGCGGATGCTGGACAGTTCCGCAGAGCGTTCGTCCACGGTGATGTTGTTGATGCCCGCATCGGCGGCATTCACAGCCGTGGCAAGTTCGGCGACGATGCCCTTGCGGCGATTCACGCGGATTTCGAGCGTGGTCTCGAATTCGCCTTCGGTGGGCGTGGCCCAGCGTGCCGGGATGATTTCGCGCGCATTCTTGCGGCGCAACTCGCCGGCGTTGTTGCAGGTTTCGATGTGGACGACAAGGCCCTTGCCCGGCGTCATATGGCCAATCACGTGATCCCCCGGGAGCGGGCCGCAGCAGCGTGCGTAGGTGATGACCAGGCCCTCGCCGCCGCGGATTGCCACCGGCCCCCCGCGCTCGATGTCCACCGCTTCGTAGGCGGGATTGTCGACGGCGAGCAGGCGTTGCGCCACCGCGTAGGCCATTAGGTTGCCGATACCGATTTCCGCGAGCAGGTCGTCCAGTCTGCGTACCGCGAAAAATCGGAACACCGACCGCAACCGGCGGAAGTCCAAGGCCTTGATCGAGGTGTTGGCGTTGCCCAGCGAACGGTCCAGCAGGCGGCGGCCCAAGCGCACGGATTCCGATCGTTGTTGGACCTTCAACGCTTGACGGATGGCCGACCGGGCGCGACTCGATACGGCAAAGGTCAACCAGTCCGGACTAGGGCCGGCTTCCTTGGCGGTGATGATCTCCACCGTCTGACCGGACTCCAAGGGTGCCGATAGCGGCGCCAAGCTGCGGTCGATGCGGCAGGCGACGCAGTGGTTGCCGATGTCGGTGTGGATCGTGTAGGCGAAGTCGATGGGGCAGGCGCCCCGGGGGAGCTCCAGGATCTCGCCCTTGGGTGTGAACACGTAGACCTCGTCCGGGAACAGGTCGATCTTCAGGCTCTCGATGAATTCCAGCGAGTTGCCGGCGCGCCGTTGCAGGTCCAGCAGTCCGGCTACCCACTGGCGGGCGCGGACGTGGCTGCCTTGGGCCGCGAGGTCGTTCTTGTACAGCCAATGGCCCGCGAGTCCGTGCTCGGCCAAGGTGTCCATCTGCCGAGTCCGGATCTGGACCTCGATGGGCACGCCGTGCATCCCGACCAAGGCGGTGTGCAGGGACTGGTAGCCGTTGGCCTTGGGAATCGCGATGTAGTCCTTGAACCGGCTCAGCACCGGCTTGTAGAGGTTGTGGACGACGCCAAGCGCGCGATAGCAGGTATCCACCTGATCCACCACGACGCGGAAGCCGAACACGTCCATCAGATCGGCGAACGACTTGCGCTGGGTTTTCATCTTGCGGTAGATCGAGTACGGGTGCTTCTGGCGGCCGAGAACCTTGGCGTCGATGCCCTCCCGCTTCAGGCTGGCTTCGATCGAACGCTGCAACTGCTTGAGCAACGACTTGCGACGACCAATCGCGGAACCCACGGCGCGACTGATGCGGTCGGCGCGTAGCGGGTAGAGCGCCTGGAACGCCAGTTCCTCGAACTCGAGCCGCATGGTGTTCATCCCCAGGCGGTTGGCGATGGGAGCGTAGAACTCGAGCGTCTCGCGGGCGATGCTCTTGCGCCTCGCGAGCGGCATGACGCCGATGGTGCGCATGTTGTGCAGGCGGTCGGCGAGTTTCACCAGAATGACGCGCATATCCCGCGCGGTCGCCATCGCCATCTTCTGGAAGTTCTCCGCCTGGGCCTCGGCGCGCGAGTTGAAGATGGTGGATAGTTTGGAGACGCCATCGACGATTTCCGCCACCTCGTCCCCGAACGACTCGGCTAGCGCCGTCTTGGAAACCCCGGTGTCTTCGAGTACGTCGTGCATGATGGCCGCCACGATGGATTGGTGGTCCATGCGCATGCCGGCGAGGATCGATGCGACCGCCAGAGGGTGGGTGATGTATTGATGGCCGGTGCGTCGAAACTGGCCGGCGTGGGCGTTCTCCGCGAATCGGTAGGCGCGGCTGACCGCGTCGACTTCCTGCTCCGGTAGATAGCCTTGAAGGGTCTTCAAGAGGTCGACGATGGTGACCGGAACGGCGACCTCCGGGGCGGTCGCCTGGACGCGTAGCTGGTTTTGAAAATACGATTCGCGGCGGCTGTCCGGGGCACGCGCCCCGCTGCCGGCGACCTTGTCGGTTGCGGCGACTACGGATGCGACGGGATGCGTCGCTACCTTGGCTCCGGCGTACGGGCCAATCTCAGAAGTCGTCTGCTCGGTCATCTCCCAAGCCGCCGTAAGGCATGTGAATCTGGAATTCGTCCTCGTCTTCGACCGGGATATCGGCCGAATCGAGCACTTCGTCGGTGATCAAGCCGTCTGCGATTTCCCGGAGCGCGATCACCGTGGCCTTGTCGTTCTCGACCGGCAGCAGCGCCGGGGCGCCCAAGTGGATCTGCCGCGCGCGGCGCGTGGCGCGCATCACGAGTTGGAAGCGGTTGTCGACGTGATCCAGGCAATCCTCAACGGTGACGCGGGCCATGTGCTCGACTCCTGTGGGAATTACGTAACATCAACTCCAAGTCTACAGCGAACGAAGGCCGTTCGGGAGCAAATATCGTTCGCGGTAGCGCCGTCAGGCGTGCGGGGATGGCCCCGGCGCGGACAGAAGTTCGGAAAGCAGCGCGGAGTGGTCGGCAGGCTGGAGGCAGGCACCTTCCCGGGCGGCTTGGATGATCCGCTTCAGTTCACCCACTGCGGCGGCGAAATCGTCGTTGACGACCGTGTGGTCGAACTCGGCTTGGTGGGACATGTCGGCCACGGCTTGGCGAAAGCGCTTTTCGATCACCTCCGCGCTATCCTGGCCTCGGCTGGTAAGGCGCTCGATCAGCGCGGCCTGGGAGGGTGGCAGGACGAAAATGGAGACCGCATCCGGCCAATGTCGACGCACCTGCGCCGCGCCCTGCCAATCGATCTCGAGCATCACATCGGCACCCGAGTCGATCGGATCGACCACGGCTTGCCGCGAGGTGCCGTAGACGTTGCCGAATACTTGTGCCCACTCCAGGAACTCACCGGCGGCGCGCAGCGCTTCGAAGGCCCGATCATCGACGAAGTGGTAGTGGACGCCATCGGTCTCGGCCGCGCGACGCGGGCGGGTGGTGTGCGAGACGGAAACCGTCAACGAACGGTCGTCGTCGACCAAGCGCTCGATCAGGCTCGTCTTGCCGGCGCCGGAGGGTGCGGAGACCACGAACAGGTGTCCGCGACCGCTCGGGATCGGACCGTGTTCCGTCGCGCTCATCCGGTCACTCGATGTTCTGGACCTGCTCGCGCATCCTATCGATCAATACCTTCAGATCGACGGCTAGGCGCGCGGCTTGGGGCAGTACGGACTTTGCGGCGAGCGTGTTGGCTTCCCGGTTCAGTTCCTGCATGAGGAAGTCCAGCCGGCGACCGCAGGGCTGGTTCCCGGCGAGGCTCTTGCGTGCCTCGGCGACATGGATGTCCAGGCGGTCCAGCTCCTCGAACACATCGGCCTTCTGTGCCAGGAAGGCGACTTCCTGTTCCAGTCGGTCGGAGTCCAGGCGAGTGGTCAGCGCCAGTGCGCGTCGGCGCAACCGGTCGCGGAACGACTCCGCTTGATCCGCCACCAGGTCGCGCACCGCGATCGCCGTGCGCTCCACTTCCGCGAGCTGGTCGCCGAGAAGGGCTTCCAGGTTCCCACCCTCGCTATTCCGATGGGTGAGGAGATCGTCCACGGCCGTGGCGTAGCAGGCGAGCGCGGCGGTCTTGAACAGAGCGAGGTTCTCCGGGTCGTCCTGCAGGACACCCGGCCAGCGCAGCAGTTCCACGGTGTCGGTCGTGCCGCTGCCGCCGATCCGCCGACGGATATCCTCCATCGTCGCGATGAGATCGGCGAGGGCTTCCTCGTTCAGACGCGGGGCGATCGCCGCTTGCCCGGCGAAACGCAGCGTGGCATCCACCTTGCCGCGATGAAGACGACCGATCGTCATCTCCCGCAGTGGCTGCTCCAAGTCGCGGAACGGCTCCGGCAGACGGAATCCGAGCTCGAGATACCGATGATTGACGGAGCGGATCTCCCAATCGACCAGATCACCTCCAGCCCGTCCGAATGCCGTCATGCTGGCCACCATGGAAACATTATAATTCGCGCGAGCGGTAGCGGATGCGGTCAAGATGATGAATGTGAGCCGACCGAGCCAGCGCGCGGCCAACGAGCCGCGCGTTGTGAACATCACCAGGAACTACCTGCGTCATGCGGCGGGTTCGGCGTTGGTGGAGTACGGCGACACCAAGGTCATCTGCTCCGCAAGCGTCGAGAACCAGGTGCCCCATTTCATGCGCGGCCAAGGTCGGGGTTGGATCACCGCCGAGTACGGCATGCTGCCTGCCGCCACCCACAAGCGCACCGACCGCGAAGCGGCGCGCGGCAAACAAGGCGGCAGGACAGTGGAGATACAGCGCCTGATCGGACGCTCGTTGCGTGCGGCGGTCGATCCAAAGGCCTTGGGCGAGCGTACGGTGCGGATCGACTGCGATGTCGTTCAAGCGGACGGGGGTACCCGCACGGCATCCATCACCGGCGGCTGCGTCGCTCTTGCCGACGCCTTGGGACGTGTTGCACCGTCCGCTTTCGTAGGCTTGGTGGCATCGGTTTCGGTGGGCATCTACCGGGGTTGCTGCGTACTCGACCTCGACTATGCCGAGGATTCCAAAGCCGAGACCGACATGAACGTGGTCATGATGCAGGACAAGGGTTTCATCGAAGTGCAAGGCACCGCGGAGAACGGCGCTTTTGCGCGCACCACCCTCGATGAGCTGCTCGATTTGGCAGAGGCCGGCATTGCCCGCCTGTTCGACACCCAACGCCTGGTGCTGTCGCAATGACACCAACCGCGGGCCGTGCTTCGGCGGGATTCGTCCGTGACGTGATCGACTGCGGGCGCGTGCCGCCAAGGGAGGACTTCGCGTGATGGAAGGTGTTGGACCGCCCGGAGCGGAGAATTTCGCACGCGAGATGATCCAACGCGGTGCGTTGACCTTTGGCGACTTCGTGCTCAAGTCGGGACGAAAGAGCCCCTATTTCTTCAACCTGGGTGCGATTTCCGACGGCGAAGGACTTGCCATCCTCGGTTCCGCGTACGCGGTCGAGATGCTGCGCCTGCCGGTGCGGCCCGAGATCCTGTTCGGCCCCGCCTACAAGGGCATCCCCATTGCCGTCGCGACCGCCCTGGCCTTGGCGCACGAGCACCAATTGAATATCGGCGCCGCCTTCAACCGCAAGGAAGCCAAGGCGCATGGCGAAGGCGGCCACCTCGTGGGCGCGCCGATGGCGGGTCGCAGAGTCGCCATCGTGGACGACGTGGTTACGGACGGCACCGCCAAGCGCGAGGCTTTCGAGACGATCACTGCGGCGGGCGGCCAAGTGGTCGGCGTCGTCCTGGCCCTGGATCGCCAGGAACCTTCGACCGAGGGGTCTCAGACTGCCGTCCGGGCGCTGGAGCGTGGATTCGGCGTGCCGGTTCGATGCGTCTCGAGCTTGGACGACGTTGTGGAGTTTCTTGGTTCGGATACGCGCTATGCCGGACAACGGAAGCGGCTGTTGGGATACCGTCGGGAGATCGCGTCGGCATCGGCGGCATCGGCGTCATCAGGGTCATCGGCATAGCGCGACGCCCTGTCCGGTCAACGGGCGAAGGTCTTGAAGTTCAGAACACCGCCTCGGCGAGAACCTTCCACTGCGCGGCCCAGTCCGCGGTCGGCGGCGACTTGAATTCGCTTCGCACGAACTGGTGGATGCGACCCTCGGCACTGGCGAGCAGCAGGTTCGCCGCCGCCGCCGCAGAGAGCGTCGGCGCGGTCGTCCGAATCGCGTAGGCCTCGCGGACGAATTGCCGCAGTTGGGTTTCAAGGCGGTCGTAGAATTGGCGCATGCGCTGGTGAAGGCGGTCGGTCTCGCCCTGCAGGGCATCGCCCGCGAACAGGCGCCCGAACCCGGGATTCCGCTCGCAGAATGTCAATAGCAGGGCGAGTACGGCCCGGCAACGCGGTTCCGCGTCTGGTTCGTTCTCGGCGATCTGGCCGACTCGGGTGAACACCGTGGTTTCCGCGTATGCGATCAAGCCCTCGAGCATCTTCGCCTTGCTTGGGAAGTGGCGATAGAGGGCGGCCTCCGAGACGCCGACGTGGGCAGCCAAGGCGGACGTGGTGATGCGCGAACCGGGGTAGGTCTCCAGCATCGCCGCGAATGCCTGCAGGATTTGCTCCCGACGGTTTGTTCGGGTCTTCGCGCTAGCCATCGCTCGTCTCTCCGCCGCCATCCGGCAAGGTCGTGATCGTATCCCGCAGCAGCGTGCCGACGCCGCCGTCGGTGAGCACTTCGAGCAGCAACGCGTGCGGGACGCGGCCATCGATGATGTGCGCCGCAGCGACGCCGCCGCCGAGTGCGCGCAAGGCGCACTCGACCTTGGGCAGCATACCGCCGTCCACGATCCCGTCCGCGACCAGTTGGCGCGCGTCGCTGCGCGAAAGGCCGGTGAGTGTTCGGCCTTGGTCGTCCAGGATGCCCGGCGTGTTGGTCAACAGGATCAGCTTCTCGGCACCGATGTGCTCGGCCACGGCGCCGGCGACGAAATCGGCGTTGATGTTGTAGGACTCGCCGTCCGCACCGACGCCGACCGGGGCGATGACCGGTATGAAACCGTTTTCGATCAAGGTGTCGAGGACGCCGCGGTTGACCTGTTCGACTTCTCCCACGTGGCCGATGTCGATGATCTCGGATGCGTCGCCAAGGTCTGGACGGTTTTGGCGTTTGTAGGTGAGCTTGCGCGCCCTGATGAGATCGGCGTCCTGGCCGGTGATGCCCACCGCGCGGCCGCCCGCGGTGTTGAGGAGCGAGACGATGTCCTTGTTCACCAGTCCCCCGAGGACCATCTGCACCACGTCCATCGTGGCGGCGTCGGTGACCCGCATGCCGTCGATGAACTTGGTCGGGATGTTCAGGCGCGCGAGCAGGTCGCCGATCTGCGGACCACCGCCGTGGACGACGACGGGGTTCATGCCGACCAGCTTCATCAGCACGACATCCCGGGCGAACGCCCGTTTGCATTCGACGTCCACCATGGCGTTGCCGCCGTACTTGACCACGATGGTGGCGCCGGCGAAGTCACGGATGTAAGGCAGGGCCTCGATGAGGACGCGAGCGGTGTTTCGGGCTTTGTCGGCCATGGATCAGCCCTCGAACGACAACGTCGGGTCGGCGGCTGCGAGTGCGTCGCGGAATACGCCTTGGATGCGGGTCAGGGCCTCGGGGTGGTCTGCCTCGAAGCGCAAGCTCAACACCGGGCTGGTGTTCGAAGCACGGGCGAGCCCCCAGCCGTCGGCGTAGTCCACACGCACGCCGTCGATGGTGGTGACCGTCCCGCCTTCGAAGTGGGCGCTGGCGTTTGCCAGTCTCGCCATGATTTCGAACTTGGCTTGTTCCGTCGTCGGCACCTTGATTTCGGGCGTGGCAACCGCATCGGGAAAGCCGGCGAATACCTCGCTCGCCGGGCGTCCTGCCGCCCGGAGAATCTGCACCAGGCGCGCGGCGCTGTAGATGGCGTCGTCGAAGCCGAACCAGCGGTCGGCGAAACAAATGTGGCCAGAGAACTCGCCACCAAGAAGGGCGCCGGTGTCGCGTATCTTCGCCTTGATGTGGGAGTGTCCGGTCTTCCACATGATCGGGCAGCCGCCGCTGTCGCGGATGACGGTGGCCAGGTGACGGCTGCACTTGACATCGAAAACCACCCGCGCGCCCGGATTGCGTCCAATCACGTCGTCGCTGAACAGCATCAACTGCCGGTCGGGCCAGATGATCTCTCCCAAGTCGGTGACCACGCCCAGGCGGTCGCCGTCGCCGTCGAAGGCTACTCCCAAGTCTGCGCCCTCGGCTTCTACGGCGGCGATCAGGTCGGCGAGATTCGCCGCGTCCGCCGGGTCGGGATGGTGGTTGGGGAACGTGCCGTCCACATCCGCGTAGAGCGGCACCACCTCGCAGCCCATGGCGGTCAGCAAGCGCGGCGCCACCAGGCCCGCCACGCCGTTGCCGCAGTCGGCCACCACCTTCAGACGAGGCGGGCTGCCACCCGGGGCCGACGTGTTCCGTACCACGTGCTCGATGTAGCGGTCGACGAGGTCGATCGACTCGTGGGATTCGTCGCCCGGGGTGAACGCCCCGGCGGAGTAGGCGCCGGCTTCGATCCGCTTGCGCAATCCCTGGATGCGCTCGCCCGCCAGCACCGAGCCGTCGAGCACCATCTTCAGGCCGTTGTACTCGGGTGGATTGTGGGATCCGGTCACCATGATTCCGGTTGCCGTATCGAGCACGTGGGTGGCGTAGTACAACAGCGGCGTGGGCACGCAGCCGATATCGATCGCGCCGACGCCGCCGTCGTGCAGTCCGCGCAGCAGTTGTCGGCGGAGCGCGGCGGTGGTGTTCCGGCCGTCCCCGCCCACCGCCACGCGCCGCTTCCCGGCCGCGAGCGCGTCCGTCGCGAACGCCCGGGCGATCCGGTATACGGCGTCGTCGGTGAGGGTGTCGCCGACCACGCCGCGGATGTCGTAGGCGCGGAAGATGTCCGGACTGAGCGCTTGACCGGCTGTCTCGGGCGAGACCTTCCCTTCGCCGCCGGTGCGGCTCGGTCGCGGCGAAGCCGGCGGTACGGGGCCTTTGGCGCTGCGGTGTGGCGCGCTCATTCGAGTCGGGACGCCGCGTACAGGGAGGCGATCTCGGTGACGAGGCAGCGCGCGATGGCCCGTTTGGGCATCTTGTCGAGGGTTACCTCGCCGTCGGCGTGGATCAGGGTGACCGCGTTGTCGCCGCTGTCGAAGCCGATTGCGGGGTCCGATACATCGTTGACGACAATGGCGTCCATGCGTTTGCGTCGGCGCTTCTCGCGCGCATAGCCGAGCGCGTTGCGGGTTTCGGCCGCGAACCCCACCACGAACGGTCGAGGCCCGACTTCGGCGAGTGAGCCCACGATGTCGTCGTTCTCCTTGAGGGCGACGCGAAACTCGCTCGATCGCTGTTCGCTTTTCTTGAACTTGTGCTCGTGCACCTCGTTCGGCCGGTAGTCCGCGACTGCGGCGACGGATACGAAAATGTCCGAAGTGGGCGCGCGGACGGTGACCGCGTCCTTCATTTCCTGGGCGCTGACGACGTCGACCCGGTCGATCCCCGCAGGCGTCGGCAGATGCACCGGGCCCGCCACCAGGGTGACCTCGGCACCGGCGTTGCGCGCCGCTTCGGCGAACGCGAACCCCTGTCGACCGGAACTGCGGTTGCTGATGAAACGTACCGGGTCGAGGAATTCCCGCGTTGGTCCCGCCGTGACCAACACCCTGACGCCCGATAGGCATCTCGGCGTCCCGATCGCGGTGGTCACCGCCTCGGCGATTTCTTCGGGTTCGAGCATTCGTCCGGGGCCGAACTCGCCGCAAGCCTGCTCTCCCTCTCCCGGCCCGAGGATGGTGACGCCGTCCGCGCGCAGGCGATCCACATTGCGCTGGGTTGCGATGTGCTCCCACATCCTGACGTTCATGGCCGGAGCGACGAACACGGGTGCCGTGGTGGCGAGACATGCCGTGGTCAACAGGTCGTCGGCGATGCCTGCGGCGAGGCGCGCGATGATGTTTGCGGTGGCGGGTGCGATCAGAACCGCGTCCGCCCAACGTGCCAACTCGATGTGACCCATCGCCGCCTCGGCCTGGGCATCCCAGAGATCGGTGCGCGGTCTTTGGCCGGCCACGGCCCCAAGAGCGGTCGTGGACACGAACCGAGCGGCATTCGTTGTCAAGATAGGGACAACTTCTGCCTTGCGCGATAGCAGATCTCTTACAAGCGCAGGGGCTTTGTACGCAGCAATGCCCCCGCTGATGCCGAGTAGGATACGAATGGCGTGGTTGTCGGTGTGCATCGTTTCGGGCCCGAGTCGTCGTCACTGCCGACGGTTCGAAAAGCTTGCCGCCTACGATACCACGCGTGGTTCCGAGGGTCCCCTCGGCAGGCCTGGCGCATAGGCGTTGGCGCTCCTGACGGCGCGGTGGACGGCGCGGTGGCGGGTGCGGTGGAGAGCGCGGTGGAGGGTGCGGTGGAGGGTGCGGTGGAGGGCGCGGTGGAGAGCGCGGTGGAGAAAGAGTTGCGAAGGGCATGGACAATACGGCGCGGATAGCCGACCTTCCGGTCGACCAGCGACCGCGGGAACGACTGTTCGCGGTCGGGCCGGAGAGCCTGCTCGACGGTGAACTCGTCGCCTTGGTCCTCGGCCCGCCCAATGCCTCGGCGTTGGCCCGCGATCTGCTGAGCCGTTTCGGGGGCGTCGGCGGTCTGCTCGACCGGGATGCGCAATCGTTGCTCGCGGTGCGCGGCTTGGGCGACGCGAAGGTCGCCGCCCTGGTGGCGGTCAGAGAGCTGCTGAAACGGGCCGAGCTGACCAGGATGAAGAAGGCGCCGATCCTGTCTTCGACCAAGACGGTGCGTCGCTATCTCGGCCTCCACCTCGCAGGCTTGGATCGGGAGGTGTTCGGCGCATTGCTGCTCGACACCCGGCACCGGTTCATCGCCGTCGAGAACATCTTTCTCGGCTCCATCGACCGCACCATGGTCTATCCCCGCGAGGTGGTCAAATGCTGCCTGCGCCACAATGCCGCCGCCGTGGTGCTGTTCCACAATCACCCGTCCGGGGACACCGATCCGAGTCCGTGCGACGTCGAACTGACCAACCGGCTGCGCGCGGTGCTCGACGAGGTCGATGTCCGCCTGGTGGACCACATGGTGGCCGCGAGGATGCG